>JBHADJ010000106.1:0-4022 GCA_041855065.1 Lysobacter sp. | reverse complement strand
GCTCAAGGCCGGCGAAGTGGGCTGGCTCACCGCCAGCATCAAGGACGTGCACGGCGCTCCGGTCGGCGATACCCTGACCTTGGCCAATGACCCGGCACCGGCACCGCTGCCGGGCTTTCAGGAAATGCAGCCGCGCGTGTTTGCCGGGCTGTTTCCGGTCGATGCCGAGGATTACCCGGATTTGCGCGAGGCGCTGGAAAAGCTGCGCCTGAATGATGCCGCGCTGCGTTTTGAGCCGGAAAGCTCCGAGGCCATGGGGTTTGGTTTCCGCTGCGGCTTTCTTGGCATGTTGCACATGGAAATCGTGCAGGAGCGGCTGGAGCGCGAATACAACCTCAACCTCATCACCACCGCCCCGACCGTGGTGTATGAAGTGCTGAAAACCGACGGCGAGCTGATGCCGCTGGACAACCCGGCCAAACTGCCACCGGTCAACCACGTCGAGGAAATCCGCGAACCGATCATCCGCGCCAACATCCTCACCCCGCCGGACTACATCGGCGCGGTGATCAAGCTGTGCGAGGAAAAACGCGGCACCCAGATCGGCATGACCTACATGGGCAGCCAGGTGCAGATCAGCTACGAGCTGCCGATGGCCGAAGTGGTGCTGGACTTCTTCGACAAGCTCAAATCCGTCAGCCGTGGCTATGCCTCGCTCGATTATCACTTCGTGCGCTTCGAGGCCGGCCCGTTCGTGCGCGTGGACACGCTCATCAACGGCGACAAAGTGGATGCGTTGTCGATCATCTGCCACCGTCAGCATGCCGACCGCCGTGGCCGCGAGCTGACCGAGAAAATGAAGGATTTGATTCCCCGGCAGATGTTCGACGTGGCCATTCAGGCCGCCATCGGCAGCCAGATCATCGCCCGCACCACGGTCAAGGCACTGCGCAAGAACGTGCTGGCCAAATGCTACGGCGGCGACGCCACGCGCAAGAAAAAGCTTTTGGAAAAGCAGAAAGAAGGCAAGAAACGCATGAAGCAAGTAGGCCGGGTGGAAATCCCGCAGGAAGCCTTCCTCGCCGTCTTGCAGGTGGACAGCAAGTGATTCGTGCGAAGGCAACTGCCGAGCGGCGAAAGCGCCGCTTGGCGACTCGCCCGGCTTGCCTCGATAATCCCCGCATTCTGCCTCTTGCTGCTTCCCGAACCCTGAATCTCTGGATCCTGCCCCATGCGCTGGTTTGAAATCGCTCTCGTCACGCTGACCGCCGTCACCGCTCTGTTCTGGGCGCTGGACAAGTTTTTCTGGAAGAAGCGTCGTGCCGAGGCTGGCCTACTGGAAGAGGAAGTGCCGTGGTATGTGGACTATTCCAATTCCTTTTTCCCGCTCCTGCTTGCCATCCTCATCCTGCGCAGCTTCATCGCCGAACCCTTCCGCATCCCCACTGGTTCGATGATTCCCACGCTCAAGATCGGCGACTTCATTCTGGTCAACAAATTCGCCTACGGCCTGCGCCTGCCGGTCACCAACCTCAAGGTAGTGCCGATTGGCGAGCCGCAGCGGGGCGATGTGGTGGTATTCAAATACCCCGGCATCAGTGCCGATGATCCGGACAAGGGCATCGACTTCGTCAAGCGCGTGGTCGGCCTGCCGGGGGATGTGGTGCGCTACGAGCGTGGCGTGTTGACCATCAACGGCAGCCCGGTCGCCTATGAAACCATCGGCCCGGTGGAAATTTCCCAGGCCGACAACGGCATGACACTACCGGGCATGCTGGCACGGGAGATGCTGGGCAAGCACCCGCATGAAGTGCAAAACCTCGTCACCAGCCTGGAACAGGGCGGCATGGGCGATGGCGAGTTTGAAGTGCCCGTCGGGCACTATCTGGTGATGGGCGATAATCGCGACAACAGTCTGGACGGCCGCTTCTGGGGCATGCTGCCGGAGGAAAACCTGCGCGGCAAGGCCTTCCTCGTTTGGATGAACTTCAACGACTTCTCGCGCATCGGCTCGCAAATCCCGTAACCTTTGGCAATATCAACTCTCTGGGGGATCACATGAAAAAACAACGCGGCATATCACTAACCGGCTTCTTGACCTTGCTCGCCATTCTTGGCTTCGTGCTTTTCATCGGCATGAAGCTGTTCCCGATGTATCAGGAATATTGGGCAGCCAAGAAAGCATTGCAAAGCATTGCCCAGGACAGCTCGGTGACCTCCGATGCCGGCAGCATCTCGCGTGCACTCGAACGCCGCTTCGACGTTGGTTATGTCGACAACATCACTCCCCGCCAACACCTCAAGGTCGAGCGTGTCAGCAATGGCGTGCAAATGACGCTGGAATACGAAGTGCGCAAACCGCTGGTCTACAACCTCGACATCGTCGGCAAATTCAAAGCCAGTGAGTTCAAAGCGAGTGCCCGCTAAGCGCATCGGTCACACCTTTGCCAATCCGGCACTGCTGGCACAGGCACTGCGCCATCGCAGTGCAGGCCAGCCGCACAACGAGCGACTCGAATTTCTCGGTGACGCGATCGTTGATCTGCTCACCGCCGAAGCACTCTACGCGCAATGGCCCAAAGCCGATGAGGGCGCCCTTACGCGCGCGCGCACCGCGCTGGTGCGCGAGTCGGCGCTGGCCGAAATTGCCCGTCAACTTGATCTTGGCCCCCATCTGGTGCTTGGCCCCGGCGAGATGAAATCGGGCGGACATCGGCGCGACTCGATTCTGGCCGATGCACTGGAGGCTCTCATCGGCGCGATTTACCTGGATGGCGGACTGGAGGCGGCTCGTCATGTGGCGATGCCCTGGTTCGCACCGCGGATCGCCGCCCTGCCCCCACCCAACAAAGTCGGCAAAGATGCCAAAACCCGCCTGCAGGAGTGGTTGCAGGCACGCGGCAAACCGCTGCCCGTCTACAGCCTGCTGGCCGAAACCGGCGAAGAGCATGCCCGTACATTCCGGGTGCGCTGCCAGTTGAGCGATCCGGCACTTGAAAGCGAGGGCGAAGCCGGCTCGCGGCGCAACGCCGAACAAGCCGCCGCCGGCAAACTTCTCGAACAAATCGCCGGTTGAGCGGCACACATCCAACTTGCACATCGACAGGCATCAGCCCGCCGACATGCCGCTCACTGCTGCCGCCCCTTTACTGATGCCATCCCTTTCAAGCCCCCGGAGAGGCTGCCGCCCTTTTGTCGGCATTCGATCGCCTTGCCCTCTGGCTCAAAAGGAGAAATCCGGATTCATTCGCCCTTGACGGCATCACGGAAGCGTGCCGGGTCGGGCAGGCGGGTGGGGATGCCGCGGGCATCGCAGTAGCCCGCTTCGCACAGGGCATTGCGCAGGCGCGGGGTGGCTTGCAGGAGGAGGTGGAACAGCGCGTTCTGCTCGACGTTGCCACGCACCGCCTGGCTGCCGGGGCCGCGGGCCCAAACGCCGACGTCATCGCCGCCGTGGGTTTCCGAGCGCAGCGGCAGGGTGGCTTCCTGCAGATAGTCCGGGTCTTCGGTATCGACATGGGTCAAGTCCGGGCGCCCCTGCCGGGCGGGTTGCCACTGGCGCGCGTCGTGGTCCGCCCGCTTGGGGCCTTCCGCAGACTTTTCGGTGGCGCCGGCATAACCCGGGCCATTGGCATAGCCGAGCGTGGTGAAAGGCAGGCCGGTGGCATCCAGCGCCAGCTGGGTCGGGTCGCCTTCTTCCCAGCTCGAGCCGCGCACCTTGCCCAGAATCGGGTTGCCGCGTGCCGGATAGCCGGCAAAGTGCAGGGTGTGCGAGTGGTCGGCAGTGACGAGGATCAGGGTGTCTTCGGGATCGGTCATTTCCGCCGCCACCCGTACCGCGTCCGAAAGCGCGACGGTATCGGACAAGGCGCGGAAGGCGTTGCCGGCATGGTGGGCATGGTCGATGCGGCCGCCTTCCACCAGCAGCACATAGCCGTTGGGGTTGCGTTGCAGACGGCTGATCGCGGCACGGGTCATCTCCGCCAGCGATGGCTCGCCGGCGGCATCGCGGGCACGGTCATGCTCGTATTGCATGTGTTCACGCTCGAACAGGCCCAGCAGCGGGGCATCGGCCGGTGCCG
>JBHADJ010000105.1:0-10485 GCA_041855065.1 Lysobacter sp. | reverse complement strand
GGGCGCAGCCGCAACGATCAGGTGCTGGTGGCCACGCGCCTGTGGCTGAAGGCGCAACTGGCCGAACTCGCCGCGTTGTGCCGGGATATCGCCAGCATCGCCCTCGAGCGCGCCAAGGCGGAAAACACGCTGCCGATGCCGGGCTATACCCACCTGCAACGTGCCGTGGTTTCCAGCGCCGGGATGTGGTGGGCCGGCTGGGCCGAAGCCTTCATCGACAACAGTCAGCGCGCCCGTGCCACTGCCGACTGGCTGGATGCCAACCCGCTCGGCACGGCGGCCGGTTACGGCGTCAACCTGCCGCTGGACAGAGTCCACACCACCATGGCGCTTGGCTTTGCCCGCATGCAGGTTTCGCCGCTGTATGCCCAGCTCTCGCGCGGCAAGTTCGAGCTGGCGGCACTCGAAACACTCGGCAGCGCGATGCTCGATCTGCGCCGTCTGGCCTGGGACTTGAGCCTGTTCACCAGCGCCGAGTTCGGCTTTGTTGCCCTGCCTTCGCACTACACCACCGGCAGCTCGATCATGCCGAACAAGCGCAACCCGGACGTGATCGAGCTGATGCGCGCCGCCTATGCCAGCGTGGCCGCCGCCAAATGCGAAACCGAGCAGCTGCTGTCGCTGCCCTCGGGCTATCACCGCGACCTGCAATTTGGCAAAGGCGCACTGGTACACGGCTTTGCCCGCGGCCTCGGTGCCTTGCGCCTCTTGCCCGCCTTGCTCGAAGCACTGCAATGGCAGCGCGAAGCACTTACCGCCGCACTGGAGCCGTCGATGTACGCCACCGACCTTGCCGTGCAACTGGCAAGCCAGGGCATGCCCTTCCGCGATGCCTACCGCGAAGCCGCCAACCCCGAACGCTGGGCCGAAGGCGATGCCGAACAAAGCCTCGCCGACCGCACCTCCCCGGGCGGTGCCGCTGCCCCGGCCTTTGAAATGCTGCAAGCGCGGCTGGATGCGCTTTGACAGGTGATCCGGTGTGTCTGTCAATTGCCCTTGATCTGCATTGGGGGGTGAGGTGACAGCTGTCGCTGTCTTTTTGGCGAAGCGCTGAACTTGAAGCACCGCATTCTGGTTCCGTGATCGGAGCGGAGCCCGCCTTGTCGATGGAGCAGTGGGGACAGTAAAAGGCGATGGGTATTTGTTGCGATGGTGGGCTTGCTCGGCGTAATTGATGGCAAACATTGCTGCCCGCAGGACTTGTCAGTGGCTGGCAAGCCCTGTACCATACGCCGCCTTGCTGCTCGGAGAGGTGGCAGAGTGGTTGAATGTACCTGACTCGAAATCAGGCAGGCGTTTATAGCGCCTCGGGGGTTCGAATCCCCCCCTCTCCGCCAGATTCAGACAAAAGCCCCTGTCTTCAGGGGCTTTTCGTTTTTTCGGGAAAATACCTGCACAGAGCCGGCTCTGGCTGGCCATGTCGCCACTGTCTTGCTTGCCCGCGCATGTCGTCTTGACAGGTGCTGTGCGATCTCAACGCACGAATCAAGCCGGCATCCGTGTCCTGTTGATTTTGCCCGAATCATGTTGCCCGGCGGCCTGTATTTGTTGCCGACTGCTGCGTGACAGGCGACTTGCCTATAAAAAAGGGTGAGCCATTGTGGGCTCACCCTTGGGGGTGGGTGTGAAAATATGCGAGCTTAGCCGGCGTTCTCGCTCTCGCTGTCGGCCTCGCCATCTTCAAGCGAAACATCCAGCCGTTCGATGGCTTGCAGCTTTTCGTCCTTGGCCACTTTCATCAGGGTGACACCCTGGGTATTGCGGCCGACCTGGGCAATCGCCGCCGCCGGGGTGCGCACCAGGGTGCCGCCATCGGAGATCAGCAGCACGTCGTGATGGTCGGTGAGCTGGATGGCGCCAATCAGCTGGCCGTTGCGTTCGGTGGTCTTCAGTGCGATGACACCCTGCGTGCCGCGTCCCTTTTTCGGGAACTCGGCAAGTTCCGTGCGTTTGCCGAAGCCGTTTTCGCTGGCGGTGAGGATATCGCCATCGCCTTCGACCACGATCAGGCTGGCCACGTGCTCGCCTTCGGCCAGCTTCATGCCGCGCACGCCGGTGGCGGTGCGTCCCATCGGGCGCACCGTGCTCTCATCAAAACGCACCGCCTTGCCGTTGCTGGCAAACAGCATCACGTCGCGCGCGCCGTCGGTCAGCTCGGCATTCACCAGCGCATCGCCTTCTTCCAAATTGATCGCGATCTTGCCGCGGGCCAAGCGGAAGGCGAACTCGGTCAGCGGGGTTTTCTTCACCGTGCCATTGCGGGTGGCAAACAGCACGTACTTGCCTTCGCTGTATTCGCGCACCGGTAGCACGGCCTGCACTTTTTCGCCTTCTTCCAGTGGAATCCAGTTGATGATCGGGCGGCCACGGGCGGCCGGGCCGGCATCGGGTAGCTGATAGACCGAGAGCCAGAACACCCGGCCACTGCTGGTGAAGGTGAGCAGGGTGTCGTGGGTGTTGACCAGCCACAATTGGTCGATGAAGTCCTCATCCTTGGTGGCAGCGGCATTGCGGCCCTTGCCACCGCGCTTTTGCGCTCGATAGGTGGTAGCCGCTTGGCGCTTGGCATAACCGGCGTGCGAGAGCGTCACCACCACGTCTTCGGGGGCGATGAGGTCGAGAATATCGAGGTCTTCTTCGCTGGCGCGGATTTCGCTGCGGCGCGCATCGCCGAACTCGGCCTTGACTTGGGCAAGTTCTTCGCGGATGACGCGCATCAACACGCCCGGCACTTCCAGAATCTCGATCAGGCGGGCAATGACTTCAAGCAGCTCGCGATATTCCTCGGTGAGCTTCTCCTGCTCCAGCCCGGTCAGGCGGTGCAGGCGCATTTCGAGGATTTGCTGGGCCTGGATTTCGGTGAGCTGGTAATCGCCGTCGATGAGACCCACACCGGCAGGCAGGTCTTCCGGACGCGAGGCTTCGGCACCGGCGGCGGCCAGCAGGGCACCGACCATGCCGGGCTGCCAGCGGCGGGCAAGCATTTTCTGCCGCGCTTCTTCCGGGTTGGCCGATGTCTTGATCAGCTCGATCATCTCGTCGATGTTGGCGAGCGCAACCGTCAGGCCTTCGAGGATGTGGGCACGAGCACGCGCTTTGCGCAGCTCGAAAATGGTGCGGCGAGTGACCACTTCGCGGCGGTGGCGCAGGAAGGCTTCGAGAATCTGCTTCAGGTTCAAGAGCTGCGGGCGGCCATCGACCAGTGCCACCATGTTGATGCCGAACACCGATTCCATCTGCGTCTGCGCATACAGGTTGTTCAGCACCACTTCGGCCGATTCGCCGCGCTTGACTTCGATGTAGATGCGCATGCCGTCCTTGTCGGACTCGTCGCGCAGCTCGCTGATGCCTTCGAGCTTCTTTTCCTTGACCAGCTCGGCAATGCGCTCGATCAGCTTGGCCTTGTTGACCTGATACGGGATTTCGGTGACGGCAATCGCCTCGCGGCCATTGTCGGCCACTTCGATTTCGGCACGGGCGCGCATCCTGACCCGGCCCTTGCCAGTGCGATAGGCATGCTGGATGCCGCCTACGCCGTTGATGATGCCACCGGTGGGAAAATCCGGGCCGGGGATGTATTCCATCAACCCGTCGATGTCGATCTCCGGCGCATCAATCAAGGCCAGGAGCGCATTGATCACCTCGCTCATGTTGTGCGGCGGGATATTGGTCGCCATGCCCACGGCGATACCGGCCGAGCCGTTGACCAGCAGGTTCGGAAAGCGCGTCGGCATCACCGTCGGCTCTTCTTCCTTCTCGTCGTAGTTGGGCTGGAAATCGACCGTTTCCTTGTCGATGTCGGCCATCAGCTCGTGCGCGATCTTCGACATGCGCGCTTCGGTATAGCGCATCGCTGCGGCCGGGTCGCCGTCCACCGAGCCGAAGTTGCCTTGCCCGTCCACCAGCATGTAGCGCAGCGAGAACGGTTGCGCCATGCGCACCAGCGTGTCGTACACCGAGACATCGCCGTGCGGGTGGTATTTACCGATCACGTCGCCAACGATGCGCGCGGATTTGTAATACGGCTTGCTGCTGTGCGCGCCCAGCTCGTTCATCGCGAACAGGACACGGCGATGCACGGGCTTCAGGCCGTCACGCACATCCGGCAGGGCGCGCCCGACGATCACGCTCATGGCGTAATCGAGATAGCTGCGGCGCATTTCGTCTTCGAGATTGACCGGGATGATTTCGCGGGCGGTATCGGTCGGCTGGGTCATCGGGCTTCCGTGGTTTGGTTGTGCACAGGCATCTTTCAGCCGCGGCAACAAAGACGCAGAATTCTAGCATCTCGCGCGCACATCATCTGAGACAATGGCCTGCGTGGGGTTACCAGATCAGATCGTCGGGAACCTGGTACTTCGGATCACTGTAGGGATCGTCTTCGACAGGGGCTGATGGGGCCACTTTGAGCGCAATGGCTTCGGCAAACACGGCTTCAGCTTCAGCGAGGGTTGCTGCCGTCACCAGAAGATAGCGCCCGTTTTGCTGCACGACACCAAGCTCACCGGCGTTGAGTGCGCTCAATTGTTCGACAGTGACGTAAATGCGCTTGATCTTGCCGCCGTACTCGAAATGGCGAGCGATTTCCGCTTCAGGCACATTGAGCGTCTTGCCTTGCAGCAGCTCTGCAAGCCTGGCACGTGCCTGGCGACGCAAACGTGCTTCCTCCTGTTTTTGGCGCTCGGCTTCGAGACGCTCCTTTTCCTCCTGGCGGGCACGCATGGCATAAGCCTTGGCAAGATCAATCTCTTCCTGCGTTTTGGGTGGTTTCGGCGGATGCGTGCGCTGCGGGCGCGGTTTGCCCGATGTCGGGCGTTCGGGCTTGCTGGCGGGCTTGAAGCCCAGCCCCATCAGTTGTTCGCGAAGTGAAGACATGCAGCGTGGATACAGGCTGAAGCAGGGTGCCAATGCACCGGAGAGGCGCATTGTAATGCAGCCATTCGTGCGCCTTGCGAAAGCGACTGAACACGCCAGTCAGGATGCAGGCAGGCTACATCGCGGCAGATTGGGAATGCCTGCAGTGCAGCTTTATCGTGCATACGTTACCTATCGGCATCAAGCATCAGTGGCACGACGGCGATTTCCAGCAAAGCATGAAGGTTCCAGTCGGAGCCGCCGATTTCCACATCCACCATCATGGGCAGAAAGCCGCAAAAACGGTTGCCCATGTTGGCGGGGGCAGGCATCGACGCCAGGGAGCGTCTTGGCTTGTGGCACTTGGTCTTCGCTTTCCTCGTATAGCCGCCCGCAGCTATAGTCCCAAGCCGGGGAATCCAATTGCGGGGGTGAGATTCATTGCCATGTCGCCCATGTTGCGCATGTAGATGTGTCTGCCGCCCGGCCAGGCTTCGCGCTTCATGCCTGTGGCGCGCACCAACGCTTGCACTTGGCTTGCCGGATCATCGGTGTGAATGGTGGCCGAAAAGTGGGTGACGCGAATGCCGTGAACTTCAATTGCAGGGATTTGAATCGGATTTTGGTGCTGATTGCGCAGGATATGAGGCTCCAGCACGCGTTGAAAATCCTTTGATTGGGCAGGCCAGTACGCTTCGCAGAGCGTCGCTCTGGAAGGGCTGCGGTGGACTGTGGCGATGTGCCCTTGACTGGGCATGGGCGTTGCCGGTGATAAGCGCCAGCGCCAAAACATGCGGAAGTGTGAACGCATGACAGCGATCTTTTTGTTGTTCGGCCAAGGGCATCTTGTGCTTGTCCGGATGAAAAATACAAGCAGCTCTCGACCAGCTTGTTGCACTGGCAAAGACCGGGGCATGCTTTTTCATGCCAAAAGGCCGGACGTGACATCCCCGCCGGCTTTTCTCACGTCTGGACCCGGAGAACCGGGGCCGTGCACATCAATTCTGAGAGTGAAATGAGTCAGTCGGTAGTGGTGTTGGGTGCCCAGTGGGGCGACGAAGGCAAAGGCAAGATTGTTGACCTCTTGACCCAGGGCATCGGCGCAGGATGATGTGGAGGCGGTACGCTGGTTCCGAAAGGCCCGCAGGCGGGGGATGAGGAGGCGCAGCGCTGGCTCCGTGCAAGAAACCAGATGCGGTGACCGGGGTATGCCATGATTGGGTGCGAAAGCACTCAAATGGCAGCGTCGTGTGTGCCATCCATGAAGGATCCCTCATATGCCCGTCGATCGGTATCCATCATCCACAGCCAGCTACCCACCGAGCCGTGTTGCGGTGCCGGGCATCATCACGTTGCTGACGTTGTGTTTGCCGGTGGCGCATGCCGGGCAATTATCGTCGCTGCAAGAGGGGGGGCACCCGGTTGCCATGCAGCCGCCGCTGAATACGGAGGCCGAACTGCGCCAGGAGCAATTGTCCGCGGCCATGTCGGCATATCTGCAACAGAATTGGGTGGAGCGACGGACACAGTTGGAGCGGCAGGCGGCGGCGGGCAATGTCTTTGCCCATATGATGCTGGTGCGCGCTTACCGCTGGGGGATCGGAGGGTTTGCCGGGGATCCGGCACGTGCTGCAAGCCATCAGGCAGCAGCCGGTGCAGCCAGGCCATGGCTGGACAAGTTGGCACAGCAGGGCCACACGCTGGCGGTGATTTGGAAGGCCGACGGGTTGCTGGATGACAAGACGGCCGGGGCACAGCGGCAGGCTGTTGGGCTGCTGCGCTCGGTTGCCGGAACATCGCCCTATGCCATGCGTCTTTTGGGGGTGGTGTATCAGCTAGGCCTCGGTGTGGCGCAGGATGATGTGGAGGCGGTACGTTGGTTCCGTCGTGCCGCCGAGGCGGGGGACAGCGATGGCATGAACATCCTTGGCAGGATGTATCAGCAAGGCCTCGGTGTGGCGCAGGATGATGCGGAGGCGGTGCGCTGGTTCCGCCGTGCGGCCGAGGCGGGGGAGGCCGCGGGCATGTACAACCTTGGCTGGATGTATGCGCAAGGCCGTGGTGTGGTGCAGGATGATGCGGAGGCGGTGCGTTGGTATCGCCTCGCGGCCGGGGTGGGCAATGCCAGGGGCATGAACAATCTTGGCTGGATGCATCAGCAAGGCCTCGGTGTGGCACGGGATGATGCCGAGGCGGTGCGTTGGTACCGCCGTGCGGCCGAGGAGGGGGAGGCCTTGGGCATGAACAACCTTGGCGCGATGTATCGGCAAGGCCGTGGCGTGGCGCGGGATGAGGCCGAGGCGGCGCGCTGGTTCCGCCGCGCGGCTGAGGCGGGGGATGCCAGTGGCATGCTCAACCTTGGCGTGATGTATCAGGAAGGCCGTGGCGTGGCACGGGATGATGCCGAGGCGGTGCGTTGGTATCGCCGTGCGACCGAGGCGGGGGATGCCGATGGCATGAACCATCTTGGCGGAATGTATCGGCAAGGCCTTGGTGTGGCGCGGGATGATGCCGAGGCAGTGCATTGGTACCGCCGTGCGGCCGAGGCGGGAAATACCGATGGCATGAACAACCTTGGCGGGATGTATCTGCAGGGCCAGGGTGTAGCGCGTAATGATGCCAAGGCAGTGTATTGGTACCAGCGCGCCGCCGAGGCGGGGCATGTCGCTAGTATGACCTCACTTGGCTGGATGTATGCGGAAGGTCTGGGCGTAGCCAGGAGTGACACGAAGGCAGCACGCTGGTACCGTCGTGCAGCCGAGGCGGGGGACGTCGAGGGCATGCGCAGCCTTGGCGGGATGTATCTGCAGGGTCACGGCGTAGCGCGGGATCAGGCCGAGGCGTTGCGCTGGTTCCGAAAGGCCGCGCAGGCGGGGGATGAGGAGGCGCAGCGCTGGCTGCGTGAAACAAACCAAACTTGGTGATAGGGCATGGAGGGTGGGTGAGCCATGTGCGAGCCCTTCCGGTATATGCGGCCCCCCTTGGAGAGTGCCGCCATGTCACATCGTCTCAACTGCTTCATGGATCGCCTGCTTTGGCCTGTTGGGCTTGTCTTGGTCGTGTTGGCATGGCCGGTATTGCAGGTTTTGTGGCAGATTGTGTGCCGTGTGGCTGCGCAGCCGGGGCAACATGGCGGGTTGTTGGCGGGGCTGGCCTGCGTGTTTGCTGGTATTGCTATGGTGTGTACCGGGGCTGGCCTGATGGGGGCGCTGCACTGGCAAACACTGGGGCGTGCCGGTATCATGCCAAAAAGCCGGACGGGGCATTCCCGCCGGCTTTTCTCACGTCTGGGGGCGGCAATCCCGAACAGCTTTGGAGCGAAAAATGAGTCAGTCGGTAGTGGTGTTGGGTGCCCAGTGGGGGTGAGGGCTGTGCTTGCGCATCACTGATGCGCGTGCCCCGAACGCCAGCGGCAGGACTGACGCTGGCCGGGTGAGTTGGCGAGGCAGGAGCCGAGCCTAGTCACCGATCGTCGCCCCTTGCGGGGCAATCTCAAACAAATGCGGAGAATGAAATGAGTCAGTCGGTAGTGGTGTTGGGTGCCCAGTGGGGCGACGAAGGCAAAGGCAAGATTGTTGACCTCTTGACCCAGGACATTGGCGCGGTGGTGCGCTTTCAGGGCGGCCACAATGCCGGGCATACGCTGGTGATCGGCGGCAAGAAGACCGTGCTGCATCTCATCCCCTCGGGCATTCTGCGCCCGGACGCGCTGTGCCTGATCGGCAACGGCGTGGTGCTGCATCCGGGGGCACTGCAAAAGGAAATCGCCGAGCTTGAAGGCAATGGCGTGGAAGTGCGCTCGCGGCTGAAGATTTCTCCCGCCACCCCGCTCATCATGCCCTACCACATTGCACTGGATCAGGCGCGCGAGAAGGCCGCCGGCAAGTCGGCGATCGGCACCACCGGGCGCGGCATCGGCCCGGCCTACGAGGACAAGGTGGCGCGCCGCGGTATCCGTATTGCCGACCTGCATTACCCGCAGGAGCTGGCGGAAAAGTTGCGCAGTGCACTCGACTACCACAACTTCGTGCTGGAGAAATATCTCGGCGTCGAGACGGTGGATTACCAGAAGACGCTGGACGAGGCGCTGGCCTTCGGCGAATACGTCGAGCCGATGAAGGCCGATGTGGCCGGCATCCTGCACGACTTGCGCCGGCAGGGTAAAAAAGTGCTGTTCGAGGGCGCGCAAGGCTCGCTGCTCGACATCGACCACGGCACCTATCCGTACGTGACCTCCAGCAATACCACCGTCGGCGGCGCCTATGCCGGTACCGGCGTCGGTGCGGATGCGATCGACTACGTGCTCGGCATCGCCAAGGCCTATGCCACCCGTGTCGGCAGCGGCCCGTTCCCGACCGAGCTGGATGACGAGGTGGGGCAGGGTATCCGCGACCGCGGCCAGGAATACGGTGCCACCACGGGGCGTCCGCGCCGCTGTGGCTGGATGGACATCGTGGCGCTCAAGCGTGCCGTCGCCATCAACGGTATCACCGGCCTTTGCATTACCAAGCTCGACATCCTCGACGGCATGGACACGCTGAAGATGTGCATCGCCTACGAATACCACGGCAAGCGTACCGAATACGCCCCGCTCGATGCCAAGGGCTGGGAAGAATGCACGCCGGTGTATCTGGAGTTTCCGGGCTGGCAGGAATCCACCGCCGGCATCACCGAATGGGACAAATTGCCCGCCGCCGCGCGTGCCTATCTGCGTGCGCTGGAAGAGCTGGCCGGCTGCCCGCTGGCGATCGTTTCCACCGGCCCTGACCGTGATGCCAACATCATCCTGCAGGATCCCTTTGCAGCGCGAGGCTGAGTAGGCCGGGCCGTGGCGGTCGGATCACGCTGATGTGGCCGCGCGGAAGGTGAGATGAAAAAACTTCAAAAAAACACTTGACGAAGTGTCCCGCCATCCGCATAATTTCAATTCTTCAGCGCGCCCGTAGCTCAGTTGGATAGAGCACCAGGCTACGAACTTGGGGGTCGGAGGTTCGAATCCTTCCGGGCGCGCCATTACTCAAACCATCTCGCATGAGGTGGTTTTTTTTGCCCCGGCATGGCAGCAAGCCAGACTTGCCGGGAGAAGCGCCCGGTATGGAAAGGGAATCTGGCGAAACGGGAAGTGAGGCGGCTTGCCTCACTTCTTCGGGCTCATTGCCCGGTCAAGACTGCGTTGAAAGTCTCGACATTGCCGTCGTGGCTGGCGGCGGGCAGGTGCAGCAGCTTCATCAGCAGCGGATAGACATCCACATTGTCGAACAGCGGCAGACGGCTGCCGCGGCGGAAGGCCGGGCCGCGGGCGATGAAGCTGGCCTGCATCGACGGCAGATCCGGATCGTAGCCATGCGAGCCGCGCATTTGCCCGGCTTGGCGCTGTGCCTGCATGGCGCGCGGCAGTGCATCCCAGCCTTCGTCCATCTGGCAGACGATGGCACCCACGCGGGCGTGGCTGCCGTAATGCCATTGCGCCGGCAGTTCGGCCCGACGCCAGCACTGGTAATGCGCATGGCGGCCAAGCAGCCGGGCTTCGGCGCGGGCTTGGTGCTGGCCGGGCTTCGGGGTCAACATCAGGGTTTGGCCGACGGCATCAATCTGGACATCTTCCACGGCCACCATGTCTTCGATGGCGAG
>JBHADJ010000104.1:0-6076 GCA_041855065.1 Lysobacter sp. | reverse complement strand
GTGCTTCGATTGCGGCTCGGCGCTGGCCGAGGCGGAAATCGAATATGCCGACAAGACCTCGATCGCCATCGACGTGGCCTATCCCGCGCGCGATGCCGCCGATATTGCCCGCCGCTTTGGTGCCGAGCTGCCCGAGGGCACGGAAATTGCCGCCGTCATCTGGACGACGACCCCGTGGACGCTGCCGGCCTCGCTTGCGCTCAGTCTGGGAGCCGAACTGGAATACACGCTGGTGGAAGGCCCGGCATGCAATGGCCGGCCACGCTGGCTGCTGCTGGCGCAGGCACTGGCCGAACGGGCATTGGCGCGTTACGGCATCGAGGAAGTGAAAAGCCACGGCCATCTGCCCGGCAGCGCGCTTGAAGGCGTGCGGTTTGCCCATCCGTTCTATGCCGAGCGCGAGATTCCCGTGCTGCTGGGCGATCATGTCAGCGCCGAGGACGGTACCGGCATCGTCCATACCGCTCCCGGCCACGGTCAGGACGACTATGCGGTCTGCCGCAAATACGGGCTGGTGGAAGGGCTGCCGCTGGGTGTCTTGAACCCGGTGGACGGCCGCGGCGTGTACCTGCCGTCCACACCGCCGGCCGGCAGCCTGGCACTGGCCGGGCTGCATATCTGGAAGGCGAATGAACAAATCACCGAGGTGCTGGCCGCCTCCGGCGCACTTCTGGCACGCAAAAACCTCGTGCACAGCTATCCGCACTGCTGGCGACACAAAACCCCGATCGCCTTCCGCGCCACGCCGCAGTGGTTCATCTCGATGGAGCAGGCCGGCTTGCGCCGCGATGCGCTGGCGGCCATCCCGTCGGTGAAGTGGTATCCGGGCTGGGGACAGGCGCGCATCACCGGCATGGTGGAAGGCCGCCCGGACTGGACCATCTCCCGCCAACGCACCTGGGGGGTGCCGATTGCACTGTTCATCCACAAGGAAACCGGCGAGCCGCATCCGCGCACGGTGGCGTTGATGGAGGCGGTCGCGCTGCGCGTCGAACAGGGCGGGGTAGATGCCTGGTACGCCCTCGATGCCGCCGAACTTCTGGGGGATGAAGCCAGCCAGTACGACAAGGTGCAGGACATTCTCGATGTCTGGTTCGATTCCGGCGTCACCCATCAATGCGTGCTGAAGGCGCGCGGCTACCCGCTGCCGGCCGACCTGTATCTGGAAGGCTCCGACCAGCATCGCGGCTGGTTCCAGTCCTCGCTGCTGAGCGCGGTGGCGATCGACAAGGCCGCCCCTTACCGCGAATGTCTCACCCACGGCTTCGTGGTGGATGCCGAAGGGCGCAAGTTCTCCAAATCGCTCGGCAACGGCATCGAGCCGCAGGAAATCATCAAGCAATACGGTGCCGACATCCTGCGTCTTTGGGTGGCATCGAGCGATTACTCGCAGGAAATGTCGCTGTCGCAGGAAATCCTGAAGCGCAATGCCGATGCCTATCGTCGCATCCGCAATACCGCCCGCTTCCTGCTCGGCAACCTGCACGGCTTCGATCCGGCACGCGATGGCGTGCCGCTGGCCGAGATGGTGGCGATCGACCGCTGGATCGTGCATCGCGCCGCCCGCCTGCAACAGCAGATCGTCGATGCCTATGCCCGCTACGACTTTGCCGCCGTGGTGCAGGCGCTGGCCAATTTCAGCAGCGTCGAACTGGGCGCCCTGTATCTGGACGTGACCAAGGATCGCCTGTACACCTTGCAGGAAAATGCCAAGGCACGGCGCAGCGCACAGACTGCGATGCACCACATTGCCGAAAGCTATGCCCGCTGGATTGCCCCAATTCTGTGCTTCACCGCCGACGAGCTGTGGCAATACCTGCCGGGCGAGCGCGCCGCCAACGTGATGCTGGCAAGCTGGTACGAGAAGCTGGCCGAGCTGCCCGACGATGCGGCACTGTCGGCCGCGCAGTTCGATACCCTGCTCGGCCTGCGCGATGAGGTGGCCAAGCAACTGGAGCCGATGCGTGCCGCCGGACAAATCGGCGCCGCGCTGGAAGCGGAAATCACCCTGAGCGTGGATCCGGCCACCCATGTCTGGCTCGCACCGCTGGCCGATGAACTGCGCTTTTTGTTCATCAGTGGCGATGTCACGGTGGATGCCGAAGGCAAGGGCGTTGCCGCCCGGGTCAGCGAGAAGGGCAAATGCGTGCGCTGCTGGCACCACCGTGCCGATGTCGGCCAGCACCCCGAGCACCCGGAGCTGTGTGGCCGCTGCGTGGACAACATCGAAGGCAGCGGCGAAGTGCGGAGGTGGTTCTGATGGCCGCGGCCAAACCCAATGCCTTGCCTTGGCTGCTGCTTTCGGCACTGGTCATCGTGCTTGACCAGGCCAGCAAGGCCTGGGTGCTGCGCGCCCTGCCCGAATACACCGACATCGTGGTGATCGACGGCTTCTGGAACTGGTATCGCACCTACAACACCGGCGCGGCCTTCAGCTTCCTTGCCAATGCCGGCGGCTGGCAACAGATTTTCTTCAGCGCCCTGGCCTTCATCATCAGCGGCCTCTTGGTGTTCTGGCTCACCCGTACCCCGCGCCGGGACTGGAAAACCGCCTTGCCCTACGCCCTCATCATCGGCGGTGCCATCGGCAACGTGATCGACCGCCTGCAACACGGCCATGTCATCGACTTCATCAAATGGTATGCCGGCGATTATGTCTGGCCGGCCTTCAATCTGGCCGATGCCGCCATCGTCGGCGGCGCCATTGGCCTGGTGCTGTTCGGCATCATCGGCGGCAAAACGAAAGGGAGCCCGGCGTGATGGATATCGTACTCGCCAACCCGCGCGGCTTCTGCGCCGGCGTGGATCGCGCCATCGAAATCGTCAAGCGCGCCATCGAACTGCTCGGTGCCCCAATCTATGTCCGGCACGAAGTGGTGCACAACAAGTTCGTCGTCGATGACCTGCGCCAGCGCGGCGCCGTCTTCGTGGAGGAGCTTGACGAAGTGCCGGATGACGCCACCGTGATCTTCTCCGCCCACGGCGTTTCCCGTGCCGTCTGGGCAGAAGCCGAACGCCGCGGCCTCAAGATTTTCGATGCCACCTGCCCGCTGGTGACCAAGGTGCATTTGGAAGTTGCCCGCCACTGCCGCAATGGCCGCGACATGATCCTGATCGGCCATGCCGGCCACCCGGAAGTCGAAGGCACCATGGGGCAATGGCAGCGCGAAGGCGCACAAGGGCGCATGTATCTGGTGGAAGACCTGCACGATGCGCAAACCCTTGCCGTCAGCCAGCCGGAAAACCTCGCCTATACCACCCAGACCACGCTCTCGGTGGATGACACCCGCGACATCATCGCCACCCTGCGCCAGCGCTTCCCGGCCATGCAGGGGCCGAAGAACGACGACATCTGCTATGCCACGCAAAACCGGCAGGACGCCGTGCGCGCACTGGCGGCGCAATGCGACCTGATTCTGGTGGTTGGCTCGCCCAACAGCTCCAACTCCAACCGTCTGCGCGAGCTGGCCGAACGCGAAGGCGTGGAGGCTTATCTGATCGACGGCGCAGCGGAAATCCAGCCGGATTGGCTCGCCGGCAAGCAACATATCGGAGTCACCGCCGGTGCCTCCGCCCCGGACGTGCTGGTGCAGGGCGTGCTGACTCGCCTGCGCGAGCTTGGTGCCGGAGAGCACCTGCGCGAGCTGGAAGGGGAGCCGGAGAACATGGTATTTGCCCTGCCCAAGGAACTGCGCCTGAAGCTGGTTGACTGACAAGCGGCGCAAATAGTTGCTTCAAAGTAGTGAAAAAATATTCGATAGCCCCTATACTGCGCAGCCTTGCCGAAGTAGCTCAGTCGGTAGAGCAACTGATTCGTAATCAGTAGGTCGGAGGTTCGATTCCTCTCTTCGGCACCAAGGTAAATTGACGAAAGCCCGATCCCGCAAGGGATCGGGCTTTTTTCTTCCCGACAGCCGCGCTCTGGCAAGGCAAAGCTCGACCATGACGCGCATGAGAGCAATGGCAAGCCGGGCACACAGGCTTGCCTTGTGCAAACGCTTTGGCAGGTGACTGTCCAGGGGCAGTCACATGGTGTCGGAAAACGCTACCTTTCTTTCCCGCACGGCACACCTTGTGGCTGCCGTGCGGGGGAGGGGGCTTTACCAGATCCGCACCTGCGCATCGCCGCTGCGCACCATCGCATCGCCGGGCTTGCAGTTCCAGGCCGTGGCAAAAGCGGTCAGATTGCTCGGTGCGCCGATGGCGCGGAACTGCGCCGGGGCGTGCGGGTCGGTGGCAAGGCGCACGCGCAGCTCGTCCGGGGTGAAGTTGCGACGCCAGACCGTGGCCCAGCCGGCAAACAGGCGCTGGTCGCCGCTGAGACCGTCGATTTCCGCTGCCGGCTTGCCGCCGAGCGAGCGCAGGTAGGCGTCATGGGCGATGGCAAGGCCGCCCAAGTCGGCAATGTTCTCGCCCAAGGTCAGCTTGCCGTTGACGTGGGTATCGCCGACCTTGTAGGCATCGAACTGCTGCACGAGCTTGTTGCTGAGCGCCTTGAAACGGCTGGCATCGGCCTCCTGCCACCAGTTTTCCATGTTGCCGTTGGCGGCAAAGCGGCTGCCCTGATCGTCGAAGCCGTGCGTCATTTCGTGCCCGATCACCGCACCGATGCCGCCGTAGTTGAAGGCATCATCGGCCTTGGCATCGAAGAACGGCGGTTGCAGAATGGCGGCGGGGAAGACGATTTCGTTTTGCAGCGGGTTGTAATAGGCATTCACCATCTGCGGCGGCATGCCCCATTCGCTCTTGTCCACCGGCTTGCCGATTTTCGACAGCTGCCAGCGGTAGTTGAAGGCATTGGCGGCCAGCACGTTGCCGATGTAGCTGTCACGGCGGGTTTCAAGGCCGGAGAAGTCGCGCCATTTGTCCGGGTAGCCGATCTTGGTGGTGAAGGCCTTGAGCTTTTCTTCGGCGCGCGCCTTGGTTTCGGCGCTCATCCAGTCGAGATTCTGCAGGCGCACGGCAAACGCCTCGCCGAGGTTCTTCACCAGCGTTTCCATGCGGGCCTTGGCTTCGGCCGGGAAGGCGAGCTTGACATAGACCTGCCCCAGAGCTTCGCCGGCTTGCGAATTGATGGTGCCGAGCACGCGCTTCCAGCGTTCCTGATTTTCCGCCTGGCCGCGCATCGCCTTGTTGTGGAAGTCGAAATGGGCATCGACGAAGGCGCTGGAAAGATAGGGCGAGGCGCTGTCCACCAGGTGATAGCGCAGATAGCTCTGCCAGGTGCTGACCGGCACGTCGACCAGCATCTTGTCCAGCTCGCGGTGGAAGTCCGGCATCGCCAGCGAGAACATCGCCGGTTTTTCCAGCCCTTGCGATTCAAAGAACTTCGACCACGGGAAGTTCGGCGTGAGCTGATCGGCTTCTTCGATGCTGACCGGGTGGTAGTAGAGCGCCACATCGCGCGAGAGTTCTTCGCTGGATTTGGACACCCCGGCCAGCCGCTTCTCGAACGCCACCACCGCAGCCGCCTGGGTGGCCGCTTCGGCCTCGGCCATGCCCGAGAGCGTCAGCACGCGGGCGACGTGTTTTTCATAGGCGTCGAGCTTGTCCTTCTTGCCGGCATCGAAGTAATAGCTCTTGTCCGGCAAACCGAGCCCACCCTGCATGGCGTAGGCGATGTTCATCTGCGAGTTCTTGAAGTCCGCTTCCGGGCCAAAGCCGAACAGCATGCCTTCGCCCTTGGCATAGCTCTGGCGAAGATACTCGGCAATGCCGGCGGCATCGGCGAGCTTGTCGATTTCGGCCAGATGCCCGGCCAACGGCTTGATGCCCTGCGCCTCGATCTTGGCCTCGTCCATGCCGGTGGCGTAGAAGTCGCCCAGCAGCTTGTCGATGCCTTGGGCATTGGCCATTTCCGCCGCCTGCTCGACGATCTGCCGCTGAATGGCCGTGGAGCGCTCATCCAGCATCTCGAACGCACCCCAGCTGGTGCGATCCCCGGGAATCGGATTGGCGGCCAGCCATTTGCTGTTGATGTGTCCGGCAAAATCGGTGCAGGCGCTGATCTCGGGATTGATGTCGCCGATGGCGAAGCGGTTGACCGGCGGCAGCTTGCTTTCGTCGAGCCGGTAGC
>JBHADJ010000103.1:0-7979 GCA_041855065.1 Lysobacter sp. | reverse complement strand
TGTCGATGACTTTGCGCAGGTTGTACAGATGGCTGCGCAAGGTATCGGAATCGGGCAGCGAATTGCCCCAGATTTCGCGTTCGATGGCCTGACGGCTGACCACCTTGGGCGATTCGCGCATCAGGATGCTAAGCAGGCGCAGGCCGATGGGCGAGAGCATCAGCTCCTTGCCGGCGCGCACCACGCGCAGCGAGCCGGGGTCGAACATCAAATCCGCCACTTGCAGCACATCGCCGCCCACTTGCCGCCGTTCGCGCCGGATGAGCACACGCAGACGCGCTTCCAGCTCCAGAATGGAAAACGGCTTGGTCAGGTAGTCATCGGCCCCGGCGGAGAGGCCGGTAAGTTTGTCATCGAGCGTATCGCGTGCGGTCAGCATCAGAATCGGAGTGGATTTGCGTGCTTCCTCGCGCAGGCGGCGGCACACTTCCAGACCATCAAGGCGGGGCAGCATCAAATCGAGAATGATGACGTCGTAATCGTTCTCGCTGGCAAGGCGGTAGCCGTCCAGCCCATCGGCGGCATAATCCACCTCGAAGCCCTTGCTTTCGAGATACTCGCCGACCATTTCGGAAATGCTGCGGTTGTCCTCGATCAAGAGGACAAGGCCGCCGGTTTGCTCTGCCTGCTTCATGAAATCTCCTTGTGTTGCCCGTCCAGCAAGCGGGCCGAAGGCCGGAAGTCTTGTCAGGATGCGGTCAAGGAGATGTGAAAGCCGTGCCTACGCCTCGCCCTTCACCTGCTGCCACAGGGCTTCCTGCTCGGGCAGGGAGAGCGCGGCAAAATTCCGGCCATCGGCTCCGGCCCGGGCTTCCATGCGGCGGAAGCGCTGTTCAAATTTGGCATTGGCGCGGCGCAGCGCGTTGCCCGGATCGACCCTGGCATGGCGGGCGAGGTTCACCGCCACGAACAACAGATCGCCCAGCTCTTCTTCCAGCCGGGCGGGCTCACCGCTTTCATGGGCGATGAACTCCGCCTCCAGCTCGTCGGCTTCTTCGCGCAGTTTGGCCAGCACCGGGCGGTAATCGGGCCAGTCAAAGCCGCAGCCGGCCGCGCGCTTTTGTAGTTTCTGCGCCCGCTGCCATTCCGGCAGGCCACGGGCAATGCCGGCAAGGGCGGAATCGTCCTCCTCGCCCCGCGCCTTGCGTTCGGCCGCCTTTTGCGCTTCCCAGGCACGGGTTTGCGCCTCGGCATCTTCGATGCGTGCAGCGCCGAAGACATGCGGGTGGCGGCGCGTCATCTTCTCGCAAATGGCCGCCACCACGTCGGCAAAGTTGAAGGCCCCGGCCTCCTCGGCCATGCGTGCATGGAATACCACCTGCAAGAGCAAATCACCCAGCTCGTCGCACAAATCCGCCATGTTGTCGCGCGCGATGGCATCGGCCACTTCGTGGGCTTCTTCGATGGTATAGGGGGCGATGCTGGCAAAAGTCTGCGCCACGTCCCAGGGACAGCCGTTTTCCGCATCGCGCAGGCGCGCCATGATTGCGAGCAGGTTGTCGATGCCGTGCCGCTTCATGCCAGCAGCGCCGTCAACAGGGCCGGATCGGCCGCGGCAATGAAGCTGCCGTTCAACAGGGTGTCGCGCTGGTTGTAGCGAAACGGGCGGCCATCCAGCGCCAGTACCGCACCGCCCGCGCCTTCGACAATCGCCTGCCCGGCGGCGGTATCCCATTCGCCGGTCGGCCCCAGACGCGGATAGACATCCAGCTGGCCCGCCGCCAGATGGCAGAACTTCAGCGAGGAGCCGAGCCGACGTGTGTGTGCGCCTGCGAACACCGGCAATGCCGCCATCCGGGCACGCAGGGCATCACCTTCACCGCCATCGCCATGCGAGCGGCTGGCGGCCAGCATCAGGGGAGCGGTGGCCGGGCGACGCGGCTGCATGGGCGTGCTCACGCCTTGCGGATGGGGGCGCTGCCATGCCCCGTGTCCGGCACCGCCGTAATGGATAAATCCGTTCAGCGGCTGGACAATCACGCCCCAAGTCGCTACGCCTTCTTCAATCAGGGCGATGTTGACGCTGAACTCGCCGTTTTTCTTCACGAACTCGCGCGTGCCATCGAGCGGATCGACCAGCCACAGACGCCGCCAGCGCAGCCGTTCGGCTGCCGGGATGGTGGCGGATTCTTCCGAGAGTACGGGAATATCCGGCGTCAGGGCAGCCAGTTGCGTGCTGATGTAGTCGTGCGCGGCAAGGTCGGCGGCGGTCAGCGGCGAGGCGTCGCTCTTCCATTCGACGCGAAAATCCTGCGCATAAATGGCCATGATGCGCCGGGAGGCCTCATGCGCGATGGCGATGACCGCCTCCTGCCATGCAGGATTATTCATCCACCTGCGCTCCCCTGCTTTCGGCGGCCAGCCATTCGCGCACGATGAACAACGCCGCCAGTGCGCGACCATCGCTGGCTTCTTCCTGCATCGCCAGCTCGCCCAGCCGCGCCAGCGGCCAGGACAACACCTGCAGCGGCTCCGGCTCGTCGCCCTCGCGCTTTTCCGGGTACAGATCGCGTGCCAGCACCACCTCGGCGGTGTGGGTCATGTAGGACGGCGATTGCGCCAGCGATTTGATGACACGCAGATCGCGCGCGCCAAAGCCGGCTTCCTCCATCAGCTCGCGGTTGGCCGCGGCGAGCACGTCCTCGCCCTCGTCCACGCCGCCCTTCACCGGGCCAAGCTCGTAACGTCCCATGCCGGCGGCGTATTCACGCACCAAAAGCACGTGCTCGGCATCGGGCATCGCCACCACGATCACCGCCCCCGTGCCCTGCGACAGCAGGCGGCGATAGCGGCGACGTTCGCCATTGGAAAACTCCAGATCCAGATATTCCACCACCCGGCCGTAGCCCTGGTCTTCGCGTTCGGTGTGGTGGACTTGCGGTAATTTCAGGTTCATCGCGCCTCCCTCGGGCGATAATGCAGCGCATGCAATCGTTTCATTCTTCCGCAATTTTAGCCGAGCCATCGGCCGAAACTGCCACGCACTGGCAAAGCCGCGATCTGGCCGTGCTCTGGCACCCTTGCACGCAGATGCGCGAGCACCCCCACACCCTGCCGCTGGTGCCGATGGCCAAGGGCGAAGGGGCCTGGCTCACCGGCATGGATGGCCGCCGCTATCTGGATGCGGTATCGAGCTGGTGGACCAATATCCACGGCCATGCCGAGCCGCGCATCGCCGCGGCCATCGCCCGGCAGGCGGCGGAATTGGAGCAGGTGATTCTGGCCGGCTTCTCGCACCGCCCGGCGATCGAGCTGGCCGAGCGCCTCATCGCCCTCGCCCCGCAGATGCCCGAGCGTGCCCCGCTTGCCAAAGTGTTCTACGCCGACAACGGCTCGGCCGGTGTGGAAGTGGCGCTGAAAATGGCCTTCCACTGGTTCCGCAATGCCGGCCAGCCCGAACGCCGCCGCTTCATCGCACTGGAAAACGGCTACCACGGCGAAACCCTCGGTGCCCTCTCGGTCGGCGACATTCCCCTCTACCGCCGTACCTATGCCCCGCTGATGGCCGAGTGCCTGTTCGCGCCCAGCCCCGATGCCTATCGGGCCGCGCCCGACGAATCGGCCGAGCAGCGCGCCCATGCCGCCGCCGATGCGCTGGCCGCGCTGCTGGAGCGCCATGCCGGCGAAGTTTGCGCGCTGATTCTCGAACCGCTGCTGCAATGTGCCGGCGGCATGCGCATGTATCACCCGACTTATCTGGAACGCGCCCGCGCCCTGTGCGATGCCCACGGCGTGTTTCTCATCGTTGACGAAATCGCCACCGGCTTTGGCCGCACCGGGCCAATGTTTGCCTGCGAAACGGCTGCCATCCAGCCGGATTTCCTCTGCCTGTCCAAGGGGCTGACCGGCGGTTTCCTGCCGCTGGCCGCCGTACTCACCACGCAGGCGGTCTACGAGGGCTTTCTCGACGATTCGCGCGAGCGTGCCTTCCTGCATTCGCACAGCTATACCGGCAACCCGCTGGCCTGTGCCGCGGCGCTGGCTTCGCTGGACATTTTCCAGAACGATCAAGTGCTGCGGCGCAACCGCCGCAGCGCCGCCCGGATGCAGCAGGCCATGGCCGGGATTGCCACTCTGCCGGCGGTGGCCGATGCCCGCCAGCTCGGCATGGTGGTGGCATTCGAGCTGTGCCGCGACGGCAACAAGGCCACCCCGTTTGCGCCCGCCCTGCGGGTTGGTCTTGCCGCCTACAAAGCGGCGCTCTCACGCGGTGTCATCCTGCGCCCGCTCGGCGACATCCTGTACTGGATGCCGCCCTATACCCTCAATGATGCGGATATCGACCAGCTTGCCGAAGTCACCCATGCCGCCATTTGCGAAGCCACCCGATGCGCCTGACCCGCACCTTTCTCGATGCCCCGCTTGCCCCCGGACAAAGCGTCCGCCTCGACGACAACGCCGCCGCCCATCTGGTGCGGGTTTTGCGCCTGAAACCGGGCGATGCCTGCGTCCTGTTCAACGGCGACGGGCATGATTATCCGGCGCGTCTGCTTGCCTGCGACAAGCGCACTGCCACGGTGGAGATTCTCGGCAAGGAAGCGGTGGAGAACGAATCCCCGCTTGCCATCACCCTGCTGCAAGGCATCGCCCGCGGCGAGAAGATGGATTTGATCCTGCAAAAATCCACCGAACTTGGCGTTGCCGCCTTTCTGCCGGTGCACAGCCAGCGCAGTGAAGTGAAGCTCGAAGGCGAGCGCGCACAAAAGCGTCATGCCCACTGGCAAGGCGTGGTCGCCGCGGCCTGCGAGCAAAGTGGCCGTGCCCGTCTGCCGCAGGTACAACCGGCACGGCCGCTTGCCGAGGCCCTTGCCCTGCCGGACTTGCCCACCCAGCGCCATTACCTCTCGCCGCTGGCAAGCGCCGGCATCGACACACTCGATGCCACTGCGGCCGATGCGCGCCTGGTCATCGCCGTCGGCCCCGAAGGCGGCTGGTCGGAGCGCGACTTGCAGCAACTTGATGCCGCCGGCTTTACCCCCCTGCGCCTTGGCCCGCGCATCCTGCGCACCGAAACCGCCGGCCTTGCCGCCATCGCCGCCCTGCAAATGCGCCTCGGGGATTTGCGCTGAGCGCATTCTTACCCCCCATCGTGTTGAATGAGCCAGCTGTACACAGGACTTGTGCACCTGGCAGGCGGCCTCATCCGGACAGACACTTGCTCAAGGGTTTCCCGAGCCTTGTTCAGTGTTCAGGCAATGCCTGTTCCATTGCCTGCCCCATTCTGGTCGGTACCACCAGCGTGCAAATCTGCGTGACCAGAAGATCGCCCACGGCATTGCGGGTCGTTACCTTCACATCCAGAAAGCCCCGATCCGTGCGGCTTCTGGCAGGACGAATCGCCAGAATTTCGCTACTGGCACGCAATCTGTCGCCGGGGTGCAGCGGTGCATGAAAGCGTATTTCCCGGAGCTCGGCCCCCACGAGGGGGGTGCCGCCAAGTGGGCGCGCATCCACCAGCAATCGCATCGTCAGCGCCAACGTTTGCCAGCCACTGCCAACCAGTGCGCCGAAAAACGACTCTTGCGCTGCCATCTCGTCCAGATGCATCGGCTGCGGATCATATTGCTCGGCAAACGAGCGCAGCAATCTCCCGCGTCACGGTGAGTTCATCGGTCAAGGTCACCTCACCCACCTTGAAATCTTCCAGATAACGCGGCGGCGATGCCGACATGGCGCTCTCCTGTGCAATTTGTTTTCCGCAATGCCGGCACCCACGTTGGGCACAGGCGTGAAGCTTGAGGCTCGCGCCTTGCAAGCTGTGACGCAAACTCAGATCAGAACAGCGCTGGATCCAGCCGCCGCAAGGCCTCGCGCAGATCGAACGCACCGGTGCGCTCCAGCGCCTCGCGGTCATAGCTGCGCCCGATGACCCCATTGCATGAGGTCTGCGCATGCCCGCGCCGGGACTGGCGAATGCGCGTGCCGGTATGCTGCAAGCAATACGGATCACCAGCAAGCAAGCGATCGCGATTGCCTGCATCCCCGTTGTCTGCCCCACGCTCGGCCGGGGTCTGCCGACTCGTCTCGGCCTCCTTCGCCGTCGGCTGTCCTGTCGGTGCCGAGGTCTGGTTCTCTGGCGCAGCATTTGCCCTCAACGGCAGACCAAGACAGAGCAACATGGCCGCCGAAAGAATCCAAGTATTCATCAGCATCGCCTCCAAACGGGGAGGATCAATCTACTGCGTCCCTCCGCCCCGGACAATGTTTCCAGCCCCCGTCACCCTTCTGCCTTCAGCTTTCATAAGAGGTCGACATGGACATGACACCAATTCGTGGCAAAGCGCCACTGACAACCCATGCACAACAAGTAGCGCCGCATAGAGCACTTCATGCAAATCCAGCACACAGGCCAAGAGCTGGATACTGGCTGCCGCACGCGGCGCAGCAGCGGCTCTATCCCGGCAAAATCCTCCCGCGGGGTATCGCTGGCATGCGGCTTTCTTTGTATCGGTCCACTCCAGTGCCCAAGCGATCGCAAACAGGTTCTTAGACCATCGTTCAGCTGTACGTACAAGGAGGACTTCCTAAAATATCCTGCATGCGTAGTTCCCTTCTCCTCTGCTCCGTCCTTGCCCTGTGCGCCTTCTCCAAAGCACGGGCCGCCACTGAATCCCCCGCACCGCTCACCGAGCGCACGCCGGTGCTGTTGATTTCCATCGATGGGCTGCGTCCCGTCGACATTACCCAAGCCGACATGCCCACTCTCAGTGCGCTCGCCCATGATGGCGTGCAGGCAGCCGGGATGCGTCCCTCCTACCCGTCGCTCACCTTCCCCAATCATTACACGCTGGTCACCGGCCTGCGCCCCGACAATCACGGCATCGTCCACAACAGCATGGAGGATGCCGAGCTGGGCATATTCCGGCTCTCCATCCGCGAGGCGGTCGAGGAGCCGCGCTGGTGGGGTGGCGAACCGGTCTGGGTCAGTGCCGAGCGTGCCGGGCTTGCCACCGCCACCATGTACTGGCCGGGCAGCGAAGCCCCCATCGCAGGCATCCAACCACGCCAGTGGTACAAGTTCGACCACGCCACCAGTGCCTACTGGCGTGCCGACACGGTGGCCGACTGGCTGCTGCGCCCGGTCGCCGAGCGGCCTGCCTTCGCCACCCTGTATTTCGACAAAGTCGATCACGCTGCCCACCAACATGGACCAAACTCCGCAGAAGCACGCGAAGCACGCCATGAGACCGACCGCGCCATCGCGCATTTGTTTGATCGACTCAAAGCGGCCAATCTGTTCGAACAGATCAACATCGTGCTGGTTTCCGACCATGGTTTTGCCGAAGTTCCTCCCGGACAGACCATCGCGGTGGAAGACATGGTGGAACCGGAGGCCGCGCGCGCTGCCTCGGTCGGCCAGGTCATCCACTTCACCCCGCAGCCAGGCCACGAGGAGGAGGTGCGCAAGCGTCTGATTGGTCGCCATGCTCATTACCAGTGCTGGGAAAAGGACAAGTTGCCCGCTGATTGGCACTATGGCAGCCACGCTCGGATAGCGCCTATCGTCTGCCAGATGGACGAAGGTTGGGATGCCCTGCCGCGCGAGGCTGCCCGGGAGCGTCAGGCCCACCCGGAAACCCGCGGATCGCATGGCTACGACCCACAACTGCCCGCGATGCAGGCCAGCTTCATTGCCCACGGCCCGGCATTCCAGTCCGGCCGCCAACTGCCGGTATTCGACAACGTGGACGTTTATCCCCTGCTGATGCAGTTGCTGCAATTACCCGCAGCGGCACATCAGGGCAATATCTGCACCTTTGCATCAGTATTGAGCAAGCCCCACTCCGATCCGGAACACGCGCCACCCTGCCCGCTCGTGCGATAATCGCCGGCTTCCGTTTTTGCCTGCGACCTTTCGATGTCGAGTTCCATTCCCGAGCACATGCGGCTCATCCGCAACTTCTCCATCATTGCCCACGTTGACCACGGCAAGTCCACGCTGGCCGACCGCATCATCCAGATCTGCGGTGGCCTGCAGG
>JBHADJ010000102.1:0-11200 GCA_041855065.1 Lysobacter sp. | reverse complement strand
GCAGCTGGTTGATGAAGATGACGAGGCAGTTGCTGCGCTTGATGTTGCCGGTGAGCTTGCGCAGTGCCTGGCTCATCAGGCGGGCTTGCAGGCCGGGGAGCTGATCGCCCATGTCGCCTTCGATTTCGGCGTTCGGGGTAAGGGCGGCCACCGAGTCCACCACCACCATGTCCACGGCGCCCGAGCGCACCAGCATGTGGGCGATTTCCAGTGCCTGCTCGCCGGTGTCGGGCTGGGAGAGCAGGAGGTCGTCCACCTTGACGCCGAGCTTGGCGGCGTAGATCGGGTCGAGTGCGTGTTCGGCGTCGATGAAGGCGGCGGTACCACCGGCCTTCTGGCATTCGGCAATCGCCTGCAGGGTGAGGGTGGTCTTGCCGGAGGATTCGGGCCCGTAGATTTCCACCACGCGACCCTTGGGCAGGCCGCCGATGCCAAGGGCAAGGTCGAGCATCAGCGAGCCGGTGCCGACGGTTTCCACCTGTTCGATGGCGCGATCGCCCATGCGCATCACCGAGCCTTTGCCGAATTGTTTTTCGATCTGCGCCAGGGCGGCGGTCAGAGCGCGATTGCGGTTCTCGTCCATTGTGATTCCTGAAGGGGTGAGAGGGAATGGAATAAGGATAAGGGGGGGCTGTCTCACAGGCTGGGACAGCGCTTGTGGTCAGTGTGTTTTTTTCGCGTGGGCAAAAGAAGCGGCTTTTCTTGCGCGAAGGGGTAGGGATTTCCTGATTTCAGCGGTTTGGGCGCACCAGACCGCAATACAGTCCTTCGATGGCGAAGTCCTGTCCCGGCAGCACTTCGATCGGCGCGTAATCGGGGTTGCGCGGCAGAAGACGGATGCGGTCGGCGCTTTTCTTCAGCAGCTTGACGGTGATTTCCTCGTCGATGCGCGCGACCACGATCTGGCCGTTGCGTGCTTCGGCAGTGCGGTGGACACCGATGAGATCGCCGTCGAAGATGCCCTCATCAATCATGGAATCACCTTTTACCTTGAGCAGGTAATCCGGCTTGGGTGAGAACAGCACGCGATCGAGAATCAGAATCTGATCCGAGCCGATATCGGCGCCGATGGGCACCCCGGCGGCAACCTGACCGAGTACGGGAAGGCGAATGGCATTCTCATCTTCGGCAGGAGAGGACGAGCTGGGGATGGGGGCGTCGGGTGTGCGCAGAACGCGCAGGCTGCGAGCGATGCCGGGCTTGCGCTGAATGTACTGGGCAGCTTCGAGGGCTTCCAGATGGTATTGCGCGGCTCGCAAGCCCTTGAAGCCGAAAGCACGGGCAATTTCCAGCTGGGCAGGGGGGTAGCCATCTTGCTCGATGCGTTCGCAGATGAAGGCAAGGATGGCCTCTTGGGTAGCGGTGATAGTGGCATTACTCATGGTTAGTAGTATTGCCACATTTTTTGCATCATGCAAGCAGGTAGTGATCGAGCAAGAACAACAGGATCAGGTTGCCTGCCACACTCAGCCAGAAAATCGTCTGAAACGGTTGCTTGATGGTTTTGTGGCGAAACCATTGTTGGGCAATCAATGCGCCGGGCCAACCGCCGAAGAGACTGGCCAGATGCAGATGTACTTCCGGGGTGCGGCGTTGTCCCCCGCGTGCAGCGGCTTTGTCGTATCCGTACAGGAGCAGGGTGATCAAGCTGAAAAACCCGAGCATCCATGTCAATGCTTCGGAAAACAGACCGTTGTATGCGGCAATGCTGCTCAAGGCGAGGACACTCAATCCGATCGCGGCTCGGGGGAAGGTGAAGGTTTGCTCCGGTCGCCTGGAAATGCGTTCTGGATAGGTGACTTGCAGGGCTTGCGGTCGTCCTTTTGCATCTTTGCCGGGCGTGTAGATGACGCGATCGCCAACGCTGGGGCGGCGTGCGCCGTGCCGGAACGCCTTGATATGCACAAAGGCGCGCTCGCCGCCATTTTCGGGCGTGACGAAGCCATAGCCACGCGGATCATTCCATTCGCTGATCCGGCCAATCTTGCGTTGATTCTCGGCGGTGCTCATGCGCTTACCTGCCTTCCTGCGACAAAGGTACCCTGGCAGAGGGCTCCTCCCAGCCAATAGCAGAGCTCGGCGGGATGATTGACCGACCACAGGCTGAAATCGGCGCGCAGGCCGGGGCGCAATACGCCGCGATCGGTGAGCCCGAGTGCCTGTGCAGCGTGCTGGCTTGCACCACGCAGGGCCTCTTCCGGTGTCAGGCGGAAGTGGGTGCAGGCCAGTTGCATGGCTTGTCGCAGCGAGAGCAACGGCGATGTACCGGGATTGCAGTCGGTGGAGACGGCCATCGGGACGCCGGCAGCGCGCAGTTGCGCAATCGGCGGCAGTCGAGTTTCGCGCAGCACATGGAAGGCGCCGGGCAGCAATACCGCCACGCTGCCGCTTGCCTGCATGGCGCGCACGCCATCATCGTTGGTGTATTCGATATGGTCGGCGGACAGCCCCTGGTAATCGGCAAGCAGTTTTGCGCCGCCCAAATCGCTCAATTGGTCGGCATGCAGCTTGACGGGCAAGCCATGGGCGCGGGCGGCCTCGAACAGACGCCGGGTTTGCGCCGGGGTGAATCCGATACCCTCGCAGAAGGCATCCACGGCATCGATCAGTCCCTCGGCATGCAGCTCGGGCAGCCAGCGGATGACCTCGTCCATGTAGGCATCAGCCTGCCCCTGGAACTCCGGTGGCAAGGCATGGGCAGCAAGATAGGTGGTGCGCACATCGATGTCACATATTGCGCCAATGCGACGCGCTACCCGCAACATCTTGCGCTCGTTTGCAAGATCAAGGCCGTAGCCGGATTTGATTTCCAGCGTGCTGACGCCATCAGCAATCAGGGCGCGGGCGCGTGGCAGGGATTGTGCCAGCAGGGCTTCTTCATCGGCCTCCCGCACGGCGCGCACGCTGGAAAGAATGCCGCCGCCGGCACGGGCGATTTCCTCGTAACTGGCACCTACAAGCCGCATCTCGAATTCGCGGGCGCGATCAGCGGCAAATACCAAATGCGTATGACAATCCACGAGGCCCGGCGTGATGAGTGCACCTTCGCAGTCGAAGCGTTCCGAGGCTTGCGCGCCATCGGGTACATGCTGGCGTGGGCCGACGTAAGCCAGGATCCCGTCCCGCCAAAGCAGGGCGGCATCATCAAGGCATTGGTAGCCGTCGGTGCCATCGAGTGTTACCACGCGGGCATTGAACGCGTAGCCGTCGAAGTACAGGTCAGCGGACATGTTCGGATTGTTTGATGGAGTGGGTGTCGATTTTCGCATGCAGCAGGCATTCTTGTTCCCCGGCCGACATGCCGGATGATTTGGCAGGCAATCGTGCAAAGTGGGCAGGGCTTGGGCAAAATTGGTGGATGAAAATCGCCAACTTCATTTCGCAGCATGGTGCCGATTGGCGCCTGCCGGGCATCGCCAATCTGCATTCACATGCCTTCCAGCGTGCCATGGCCGGATTGGCCGAACGCCAAGGGCATCCGCAAGACTCGTTCTGGACCTGGCGGGAAACCATGTACAGCATGGCGTCACGATTTGATCCGGATACCTTGCGAGCCGTGGCAGCACAGCTGTATGTCGAAATGCTGGAGGCGGGCTATACCCAAGTCTGCGAGTTTCATTATGTGCATCACCAGCCCGATGGCCGGCCGTATCCACGGGCGACGGCGATGTGTGAAGCTTTGATTGATGCAGCACGCATGACTGGTATCCGTTTGACGCTGCTGCCAGTGCTGTACATGACCGGCGGATTTGATGCGCGTCCGTTGTCAGAGCGGCAGCGCCGGTTTGGACATGACGTGGATGCTTACCTGCGCTTGTTTGGCGAGCTGCGTCAGAAGGCCGACCCTTTATTGCGAGTTGGCTGCGCGCTGCACAGCTTGCGGGCGGTACCGGCGGCTGCCTTGCAGGATGTTCTGGCGGGTTTGCCGGCGGATTGCCCAATTCATATCCATATCGCCGAGCAACAAATCGAAGTGGAGGAATGCCAAGCCCTGCGTGGTGCGCCGCCGGTGCGCTGGCTGCTTGACCATGTGCCGGTGGATGGGCGTTGGACGCTGGTACACGCCACGCATTTGCGCAATGACGAAATTCGCGATGCGGCCAGCAGTGGTGCCACCGTGGCTATTTGTCCGACGACCGAAGCCAATCTTGGTGATGGTGTGTTTGCGTTGCGGGAATGGCTGGATGCCGGTGGTCGCTGGGGCATTGGATCGGACTCGCATGTCTCGGTTTCGCCGGTGGAGGAGTTGCGCTGGCTGGAATATGTCCAGCGGCTTGTGACCCAGCGGCGAAATATCGCAAGCGATGCGCACTGCCCGAGTGTTGGCGAGACCTTGCTGACGGGCGTCCGGCAAAGTGCTGCCGCCGCCACCGGCTTTGCGGAGAAAGACTTTGCGGATGACTGGCTGGTGCTCGATGGCAGTGCACCGGTGCTGAGCAGTGCACGGGCAAATGAGGTGGCGGATCGCTGGATTTTTGCCGGCAATCGCCCCTTGATCAAGGAAGTCCATGTGGCCGGCACGGTGCTGGTGCAAGCGGGATGTCATCGCGAGCAGGCGCGCATTGCCGATGATTATCGGCGGGCAGTTGGGCGTTTGCGAGCGGACTGAGGTGAAATGGGCTGCCATGCTTTGCATGGCAGTTAGCCGGATGAGGGCGGGGCGCGTGCCTCGATGGCTTTGCTGGGTAGGAAAATTCTGAATTTGCGATATCGCTCTTGACAGACAACGGCTTCGTGGAAAAATGAAGGGACGATGAATCAACTGGAAGGCAGCAAAATGGACGCTCCCGACTCCCGACTCCCGACTCCCGACTCCCGACTCCCGACTCCCGACTCCCGACTCCCGACAATTCCGAACCCAAGAATTATATTCCCTATCCGGTTCGGGTAAAAGTATCGCAGATTGATCCGCAACTGGATGTCGCATGGCAGGCGCGTCTTTCCGAAATATTCTCGGAGATAACGGATGCGCAAAAGCGTCTTGTCAGCGAACAAATGCTTCCAGCGAAATATATTGCCTGGAATCCGAAAGATGATGAATTTGTCTATCAGGGACGGCCGGTTGATTTTCGGGTATTTGCCGATGCGATTGTCGATATGCGCTTGCGTCAGCTTGGGCAGTGGTGTGTCATGTGCCTTTCCAGATTGGAGGAGTACAGCAATGCCGTCAAGATTGCGGATATTCTTGAAAATGCGCTCGACAAGATTGATCGGTTCGATGTGGAAGATGATGTCGCACTGCAGCTCAAAAAGCGCCAGTTGCACCAGTGCTTCATCCATGCGGCGGCAGGCAAGATAAAGGAAAAGACGTTTTTCCAGATTCCGAGCAATACTCGTGGCCTTGATGTGGCTTCCATCAAGGAATTCATCAATGAAGTGTTTCTGAAGCAACAGCTGCTTGATTACGGATTCCGCACCCTGCGGCCGCGCCAGCTGTCCAAGATGCCGTCATCGCTGTTGCACGGCTGGCTTGCCAGGCAGCAGCGCATCCGGCAGCTGGATGTCGTACAGACCAGTCGTTACATATTTGCGCTGGCACCCTCGCTGGACAAGGACGTCAATATTTATTCGATTCGCCGCTTCTTGAGCGAGGAAACCCTGATTGCAGGTGGTCGTACATATCTCAATGGCGCTGTCATCGAGACTGCACGGCTGATGGACGAGACGGCAGCGGAGAATTTTCGGCGACATGTGGAAGGGATTGTGACCATCGAAGGGATGGTTGGCAAGGTCATCATCGATCTGGTCATGGCGCTGGAAGATAAAATGGACAGCATCATCCTGCCGGCATTGTTCGTGCCGCTTGAGGCGAGCCAGGCCAACCTCGCGCGCGCCATTGATGATCATTTGCGCAATTACGAGTCGCTGTTGAACGAGCAGCTGCTGGAGCCGTTGGCGAATGGCTTGACCACGCTTGTCGGGCATCAGGACGAATGCGAGTATCTGTATATTGCCAGTCGGCAGTTGCTTGGTGATGTCATCAGCAGTTTCCTGGATTTTCAGATGTTGCCAGCCCTGCTTGGCAATACCGATGCCGAACGCATGATGGCACGGCTTTCTGCCTATGCCGGTCTGCTCAAGAAGCGTCGTTCGGAGACGTTCGTGTTGATGCCGGCAGATCGCTGGCTGTCCGCACACCGCGAGAATCAGAAACCCTTGCAGGAGCTCAGGACGATCATCAAGGCACATGCAGCCGAATATCTGGCCATCAAGAAGCTGGCCGATCAACAAAGAACACTGCTGGAGAAGCCGGCCACTTTCTTCGACAAGCTCTTCAAAAGAAAACAAAAGCAGGAAAGTGACCTGCAATTGACTTTGAAGAAAGTGAGTCACCAGCTTTGGCAGGCACACATGGACGTGCTGCGCTTGGCACGACAATACAAGGACAGGATCTTGCGAGTGGAATTCGAGGCGATGCTGAGCATATCCGGCACCGAGCGCAGCTTTGCCTTTGCGGCAGGGAACAACGGCATCAGTCGGTTGCCCGTGTTGCATGTTCTGCCGGCGCACCATAATGCGCTGGACTTGTCGGCACTTGACAGGCAGTTGACTGCAAGTCTCGCCAAGATGTGAGGATACCTGTCATGAAAAATGTTTTGCTGAGTGCTCTTGCGGTGGTCGGCTTGTCCGGATGCGTGACGGCAATACCGATCATCACGCCCACGGGGCAGCAGGGCTACACCATCGACTGCTCGTCGACCGCGGATATCGGGCTTTGCTACAAGAAGGCTGGCAGTCTGTGCGGCCTGATGGGGTATGAGATATTCGACCAAACCAATCATCAGCCGGGCTTCTGGACAGCCGCCAATCGCACCATGGTGGTGCGTTGTCGGCTCCCAGGCGAGGTGCCGGGTGTGCCTGCGCAGACAGCACAGATGCCGCAGGTACATATTCACAATCATCTGGCGCCGGCAGTCCCAGCAGTCCCAGCAGTCCCGGCAGCAGCTTCGGCACCGACGACCGGGCATATGGAGGGAGGGTCGGTGCGCAGCGGACAGGCAGAACACAATGCAACAGGCTGGTGGAACCAGATGCGTGCATCGTCGTCAGCCGGGGACAACAGACCCTCGTCCGAGTGAGCGTATCCACGAGCATCCTGACCGCTGGACAAAGTGATCGGAAACCGAGCGCTGTCAGGGACGTTGCACGGATTGTCCGGCAGGCAGATGTTCGAAGCGTCCCGAAATCAAGAAACCCCGCTCGAATGGGCGGGGTTTCTCGGTTCTTAGGACGGATGCGGTTGTCCGCGTATGCGCGTCAGTCGCCTAGCTGCTTTTGGCGGATTTCCCAGCGCTCCTGTGCGTCGATGGTACGCTCGGCCTGTGGGCGCGCTTCCAGTCGGTCAAGGCCGATTTCCTCGCCCGTGTCCACGCAATAGCCGTAGTCGCCTTCGTCCACGCGGTGAATGATGCTCTCGATCTTGCTGATCAGCTTGCGATAACGATCACGCGTGCGCAGTTCCAGTGCGTTTTCGGTTTCTCGACTGGCGCGTTCGGCTTCATCGCCAATGTCGCGCACTTCGTCCTTGAGGTTTTCGATGGTCTGTTTGGACTCCTCGATCAGCTCTTCGCGCCGGGCCAGCAGCTTTTGCCGGAAATACTCCAGCTGCAGCGGGTTCATGTACTCCTCGTCCGCCGAAGGCTTGTAGCCCGGTGGCAGCAGGGGACGGCCGGTTTCGGCATCCAGCTGGTATTTGAGCGTTTTGCCGGTTTTGATCGGTGTCGCAGCCTTGGGCGTGGCAACCACGGCGCGCAATACCTTGGCAGGTGCCTTGTTGACGGCGGTCGCTGTCCCGGAAGCTGCGCTCTTGCGGGGAGCTTTGGCGGGTTTTTCCTTGCCCGGCTTGGCGGCCTTCACGGCATCTGACTGAGCGGTTTTTGCACTGGTTTTCTTGCTGGCCACTGTGGTTTCCTCCATATCCCTTGAGCAGGGGAAGCGGCGTGTTATAGCCTAGCTCATCGCCCCCGGCAAGTGCAGTCCTCAACACCTGATGGCATCCGTGTGATTTCCCGCATTCTCATCGCGCTGTTGCGCACTTACAAACGCTTCATCAGCCCGTTGCTCGGCCAGCGTTGCCGCTTTGCGCCCAGTTGCTCGGAATATGCGATGACCGCCATCGAGCGCTTTGGCCCGATCAACGGCTGCTGCATGGCAGCATCGCGATTGTGTCGCTGCACGCCTTTCCATCCCGGCGGCTATGATCCGGTACCGCCCCTGCCAGACAAGGATTCCCCATGACTTCCACCCTGATCGTCAATGCACGCCTGGTCAACGAAGGCCGCGAGTTCGCCGCCGATGTGCGCATCGAAAACGACCGCATCGCCCTGATCGGCGATGGCCTCGCCGCCCGTCCGGGCGAGACCGTGCTTGATGCCGACGGACGCTGGCTGATGCCCGGCATGATCGATGATCAGGTGCATTTCCGCGAACCTGGCCTCACCCACAAGGGCGATATCGCCAGCGAATCGGCGGCGGCGGTGGCCGGCGGCATCACCAGCTTCATGGACATGCCCAATACCCAGCCGCCAACGCTCGACTCGGCCACGCTGGAAGCCAAATACGCGCTGGCTGCTGGCCGCGCCCACGGCAATTACGCCTTCTATCTCGGCGCCAGCAACGACAATCTCGATGCCATCCGTGCACTCGATCCCAAGGCCGCGCCGGGCATCAAGGTGTTCATGGGCGCCTCCACCGGCAATATGCTGGTGGACGATCCGGGCACCCTGGATGCCATCTTTCGCGAGGCTCCGGCGCCCATCATCACCCATTGCGAGGACACGCCGACCATCGACGCACTGATGGCGCAGCATCTGGCGCAATACGGCGATGCCCTGAGTGCCGATTTCCATCCAGCCATCCGCAGCCGCGAGGCCTGCCTGAAATCCAGCACGCTGGCCGTGGAACTCGCACGTCGCCATGGAGCTCGCCTGCACGTGCTGCATATTTCCACCGCCGAGGAGCTGGCGCTGTTCGAGCCGGGCCCGCTGATTCGCGCTGACGGCAGCCGCAAGCGCATTACCGCCGAAACCTGCGTGCATTTCCTGCACTTTGCCCGGGCCGACTATGCCCGGCTCGGCAACCAGATCAAATGCAATCCGGCCATCAAGGAGGCCAGCGATCGCGATGCCCTGATTGCGGCACTGGCTGGCGATGTCATCGACGTGCTCGCCACCGATCATGCACCACACGGATGGGAAGAAAAGCAGCAGCCCTATGCCAAGGCGCCCAGTGGCCTGCCGCTGGTGCAATACGCCCTGCAGAGCGCGCTCGAACATGCCCATGAGGGTCGCTTGAGCCGCAGCCAGATCGTGCAGAAGTTTGCCCATGCACCGGCGCAGTTGTTTGACGTGCACGAACGCGGCTTCCTGCGCGAAGGCTATTACGCCGATCTGGTGCTGGTGGAAGACCGGCCCTTCACCGTGCAGCCGCAGGATGTGTTGTCCAAATGCGGCTGGTCACCCTTTGCAGGACACACCTTCCGCTCGCGCATTGCCGCCACCTGGGTCAATGGGCACAAGGTCTGGGATGGCGAGTGCTTGCTTGTACCGGCGCAAGGCCGCCGGCTGGAGTTTGCCCGATGAAATCGCTTTCGCTCGTTGTCGCGCCGGTACTCGTGGCAAGCGCCTGCGCCAGCTCGCCCGCGCCCCGGCAGGACGTGTCGCCCACCTCGGCCGCCATCGTGCCGGCGCAATCCGTTTCGTCCGCTCAGGAGGCACGCCCCATGCCCAAACCGCCGACCTCTCGCTCATCGGACGCATTCCGTCCGGTCATGCCCGGCAGCCCGGTACCCGGCAGCCGCATCAGCGTGCCGCATCAGGTGCAGGCCGGACAAATCCTGCGGGGGCAGGTGCCGGTCGGCAGCACCGTCTGGGTGGACGGGCAAGCGGTTGCCGTGGATGCCGAGGGACGATTCGAGCACCCGGTACCCATCAATGCGAGGCGAGAGCTGGCGGTGCGTATCCAGCGCCCGTCCACGCAAGTGCGCGCCCCGATGACCATTCGCGTGCAGATAACGCATTGAAATGACCCTGCAGCCGTTTGTCCATGCATTTGGCCGAGTACCCAAGGCACGCTGGTTGCTCAATCAGGCGGAAGTCGAGTGGTTGCCGGCGTGGTTGTTGCGGGCACGTCGCCTGGCCGATCAGCGGCAGCTGAGTCGAGCATTGTGGTTGGCACGACGCAAATATGATGGGCGATATCTCGGCAGTCTGGATGTGTTCGGCCATTGGTACCGCCTGCCACATGGCGCAATGCGGGGCAGCCTGCCGGATATACCGTGGCAAATGCTTGATCCGCAGCGCTTGCCGGCACCGGCGCGTGCGCTGTCACTGAGGGGGATTCGCACCCATCTTGCCGTGCTTGGCCTGGACGCTGCCCGCTATGCCGGGCAAACCGGGCTTGCCATGGTGGCTGAGCCGAGCTGGTTGGCGTGGGCAGGATTTGATCGCTACCGGCGGCCACTTTGGTTAAGTGTCGGTGCTGCGCGTGCCTGGCAGTCGATGCAGGCGGCGGCAGGGTGTGATGGCATCGTGCTGGACGCAATTTCCGGCTATCGAAGTCATGCCTATCAACTGGGGATTTTTCGGCGCAAACTGGCACGCGGGCAGTCCCTCGCAGCGATCCTGCAGGTTAATGCAGCACCGGGATTTTCCGAGCATCACAGTGGTCACGCACTGGATATCGGAACACCGGGAGAGGCTGCGGCCGAACAATCATTCGAGGAAACAGCAGCCTTTGCCTGGCTTGTCCGACATGCCGGGAGATTCGGTTTCCACATGAGCTATCCGCGCAACAATCCACATGGCGTGGTGTATGAGCCATGGCATTGGTGCTGGCATGCCGTGTTTGCCGATGGCACGGCGTGATTGAATAACGCGATTGCTTGACCGGCATCCGCTGCGATGCTGGACAAGGTGAGCACCGAGGCTGGATGGCGAGGCTTCATGTCGGGCTGTCATCGCCACTCCCGGCGATGATTTTTCCCTGCTGCCGCCGCCACAGGCGGGCGTACACGCCGTTTTGGGCAATCAACTGCGGATGGGTGCCGGTTTCGATGATGCGTCCGGCCTCCATCACCACCAGCCGGTCCATCGCGGCGATGGTGGAGAGGCGGTGGGCGATGGCGATCACGGTCTTGCCCTCCATCAGGGCGTAGAGGTTGTCCTGAATGGCGGCTTCCACTTCCGAATCCAGCGCGCTG
>JBHADJ010000101.1:0-9041 GCA_041855065.1 Lysobacter sp. | reverse complement strand
TGAACCGCGGCACCGGCGAAGGCGGCGGCATCACCCGCGTGGGCAATGGCAACTGGCTGCTGGCCTATGTGCACATTGCCCATGATTGCCAGGTCGGCAATCACTGCGTGTTTTCCAACAACGCCACGCTGGCCGGCCACGTCACCGTGGAAGACCACGTGATTCTTTCCGGCTTTGCCGGTGTGCACCAGTTCTGCCGCATCGGCGCGCACGCCTTCATCGGCATGGGGGCCTTCGTCAATGGCGATGTCCCGCCCTTCCTGATGGTGGCACAGGACAAATACGCCCGCCCGCGCGGCATCAACAGCGAGGGGCTGAAACGCCGCGGCTTCGACAGCCAGCGCATCACCGCCATCAAGCGCGCCTACCGCGCCCTGTACATGGGCGATGCCAAGCTGGAAGAAGCCCGCGTGGAGCTGGCCGAGCTGGCCGAAACCAGCGATGACGTGCGCCAGTTCCTGGCCTTCATCAACCACGGCGAGAGGCCGTTGTTGAGATGAAAAAAAGCAGGGACCAGAGACCAGAGGCCAGGGATCAGGGAGAAAGGCGAGCACCTGCCGATTCATCGCAACAGGACGCATCTTCTCCCGCTTCTGCTTCTTCCTCCCAGCCCTTGGCCCCCAAGCTCTGCTCTCCCAGCCCCTGCCGCATCGCTCTTTGCGCCGGCGAAGCCTCCGGCGATCTCTTGGGGGCGGATTTGATCCATGCGCTGCGCGCGCGTTTTCCCGATGCCGAGTTCGCCGGTATTGGCGGGGCAAAAATGCAGGCGGCCGGGTTGGCGGCCTGGCACGAGGCCGACGAACTCGCCGTCATGGGGTTGGCCGAAGTGCTGGCACATCTGCCGCGGCTTTTGCGCCTGCGCCGGGCTTTCCGGCAAAAGGTACTGGACTGGCAACCGCATGTCTTCATCGGCATCGACGCCCCCGACTTCAATCTGGGCGTGGAAAAGTGGCTGAAAACCCGCGGTATCCGCACCGTGCATTACGTCAGCCCGAGCATCTGGGCTTGGCGCGAAGGGCGGGCGGAAAAGATGGGACAAAGCGCCGACGAAGTGCTGTGCCTGTTCCCGATGGAGCCACCGATTTATGCCCGGCACGGCGTGTGTGCCCACTTCGTCGGCCACCCGCTGGCCGATGCCCTGCCGATGACACCGGACAAAACAGCCGCCCGTGCGCAACTGCAGATGGCGATGGATGCGCCTGTCCTTGCCCTCCTGCCCGGCTCAAGGCTCGGCGAAATCCGCCGCATGTTGCCGGTGTTTCTCGATGCCCTCCCCCTCATCCGCCGTTACCACCCCGATTTGCAGGTGGTGATTCCGGCGGCGAACAAGGCTTGCGAGGAAGCGATTGCCGAGATTTTGCAAGGGTGTGACCCGGAGAAAAGCCCGGCAATCGTGATTCCCGCCCCGCTGCCCTCCGGCACCGCGCCCCTCGCCCCTGCCGTCAACGCCCAAACCGCCATGATCGCCAGCGATTGTGTCCTGCTTGCCTCCGGCACCGCGGCGCTGGAAGCGATGCTGTGCAAGCGCCCGATGGTGATCGGGCATCGCATTTCCGGCCTGACCCATGCCGTGGTCAAGCAGCTGGGGCTATTGAAATCTGCCCATGTCAGCCTGCCCAATGTGCTGGCCGGGCGAGCATGCGTACCGGAGCTGCTGCAACAGGCATGCACGGCGGACAACCTTGCCCAAGCCGTCCGCGACTGGCTGGAAAACCCCGCCAAGGTCGCCGCGATCCTGCCCGAGTTCGAGCGCATCCACCGGCAACTGCACCAAAATGCCTCGGCCAGCGCCGCTGCCGCCATTGCCCGTCGACTTGAGCCAAACCCCTAAGCGTCGCCTGCCCACATTCGCCTTTGGTCGAATACCCGGCAAAAGCTATTGACCTTGCCTCGGCAAAGGCACACTCTCGGCGCACTTGTTTGCCGGAGAATGCCATGTCGGCATTGAAAATGATCGGATGGGCCGCCCTGGCGGTATTTGCCGCCTTCTGTCTCGGGGTGGTGGCGCTTTCCCGCGGGGAAAGCATCAATGCGATGTGGCTGGTGGCCGCCTCGGTATCGGTGTTCTTCATCGGCTACCGTTTCTACGCCCGCCATATCGCCGAGCGCGCGCTGATGCTGGATGCCAGCCGCAAAACCCCGGCCTGGCTGCGCAAGGATGGCCTCGACTACGAGCCGACCGACAAAACCGTGCTGTTTGGCCACCACTTTGCCGCCATTGCCGGGGCCGGGCCGCTGGTCGGGCCGGTGCTGGCCGCGCAGATGGGCTATCTGCCGGGCATGCTGTGGATTCTGTTCGGGGTGATCTTTGCCGGTGCGGTGCAGGACTTCATGGTGATGTTCTTCTCCGTCCGCCGCGATGGTCGCGGCCTTGGCGAGATGATCCGTGCCGAACTCGGCAACGCCGCCGGCATCACCGCGATGATCGGCATCCTGATGATCATGGTGATCCTCCTCGCCGTACTGGCACTGGTGGTGGTCAAGGCACTGGCACACAGCCCGTGGGGCACGTTCACCGTGGCCGCCACCATCCCGATTGCGCTCTTGATGGGCATCTACCTGCGCTGGATTCGTCCCGGCCGGGTGCTGGAAGTCTCCATCGTCGGCTTCATCCTGCTGATGCTGTCGATCTGGCTCGGCGGGCAAGTGGCCGAACACCCGGAATGGGCCGCCGCCTTCACCTTCGATGGCCGCGTGCTGGCCTGGATGCTGATCGGTTACGGCTTCATCGCTGCCGCGCTGCCGGTGTGGCTCTTGCTCGCCCCGCGTGATTACCTCTCCACCTTCCTCAAGATCGGCACGGTGCTGCTCTTGGCACTCGCCATCATCGTGGCGATGCCCGAACTGAAGATGCCGGCCGTCACCCGCTTCGTCGATGGCAGCGGCCCGGTCTTCTCCGGCGCCCTGTTCCCGTTCCTGTTCATCACCATCGCCTGCGGTGCGGTTTCCGGCTTCCACGCCCTGATTTCCTCCGGCACCACGCCGAAGATGCTGGCCAACGAAACCGAAGCGCGCTTCATCGGCTACGGCGGCATGCTGATGGAATCCTTCGTCGCAGTGATGGCATTGATTGCCGCCTGCGTGCTGGACCCGGGCCTGTACTTCGCCATGAACGCCCCGGCAGCCCTCATCGGCACCACGCCCGAGGCCGCCGCCGCAGTCATCTCCGGCTGGGGCTTTTCCATCACCCCGGACATGCTGACCGCCACCGCCAGTGAAATCGGCGAAAGCACCGTACTCTCGCGTACCGGCGGCGCACCCACGCTGGCGGTGGGCATGGCGCAAATCCTGCACGGCCTCTTTGGCGGCGAAGGGCTGATGGCGTTCTGGTACCACTACGCCATCCTGTTTGAAGCCCTGTTCATCCTGACCACGGTCGATGCCGGCACCCGCGTGGCCCGCTTCATGATTCAGGACTTGGCCGGCCTGGCCTGGAAACCGCTGGCCGATACCCGCAACCTCGCCGCCAACCTCGGTGCCACCGCACTGGCCGTCGGCATGTGGGGCTACTTCCTCTATCAGGGCGTGGTCGATCCGCTCGGCGGCATCAATACCCTGTGGCCGCTGTTTGGCATCGCCAACCAGATGCTGGCCGCGATGGCGCTGATCTTCTGCTGCGTGGTGATGGTGAAGATGAAGCGGGAAAAATACCTGTGGATTCCCGCCATCCCCACCGTGTGGCTGTTGATCTGCACGCTCACCGCCGGCTGGCAGAAGCTGTTTCACGCCGATCCGAAAATCGGCTTCCTCGCCAATGCACGCAAGTTTGCCGATGCCGCTGCCAACGGCGAAGTGCTGGCACCGGCCAAGTCGATGGCGGAAATGCAGCAGATCATCTTCAACAACCAGCTTGATGCGGCACTGTGTGCCCTATTCATGGCGGTGGTGTTGCTGATGCTGGTCTTTGGCACCCGTGCCGCGCTCGCCGCCCGCCGCAGCGCAACCCCGACCGCACAGGAGATGCCCTATGTCGCCTTTGATGCGTAAGCTGTGGGCGTGGTTGCAGCGCACCGCGTTGCTCGCCATCGGCGTGCCCGATTACGAAACCTATCTTGCCCACATGCAGAAAAAGCATCCGGACAAGACGCCGATGAGTCGGGACGAGTTCTTCGTCGAACGCATGAACGCCCGCTACGCCCGCGGCAGCTCGCGCTGCTGTTGATGCCCGCGATCAGGCGGCTCCGCGCCCGCACTGCAGCCGACAAGGCATCATGAGAACCCCGTGCCCTGAATTGCATGCAGGGCGCGGGGTTTTAATCATCTGCGCGTCTGTCAGCGAATGTTGCCGCTGACAAGATTGACAACGAGCAGCAGCATCACGGCACCTGCCAAGATCAGGATGAGATAGCCCACCACGCCTCCGAAACCTATGCCGAACATCGGCAGCAGCAAGCCCCCGAGGATCCCGCCGATAATGCCGGCCGCCATGTTGAGAATGATGCCCATCGGGGCATTGCGCTTCATGATGAGGCTAGCCAGCCCACCGGCAATGCTGCCCACAATCAGCGGGACAATCAGCAAGACAAGCAAACTCATTACGACGCTCCTTATCTGGTTGCGAAGAAGTATCCACACAAACCAAGCTGTCATGACCGGGCCCGTCCGAATACCCGATCAGCATATCCCAACTTGTTCGACTCCCCTCAAGCGTGGGCAGCGTAGCCGCCCAAGTGCCGATGACTCTCGCAAGGCGGCGCATCATCCCTCGCGCTGTGCGCGGCGCAGGGTGATTTCGGTAATTTCCGAGGCAGGTCCCAGACGGATCGGAAAGCCCGGCCACAGTCCGGCACCATTGCCGACATACAACTGCATCGTTTCCAGCCCGTACCAACCGGAGACAAAACCGTCGTTGAACAAAGCCACCACTTGATCCAGCCCCCAAACATGCCCGCCGTGGGTATGCCCGGAAAGCTGCAAGGCCACACCATGTGCCTGATTGCGGCGTGCACCGCCCGGCCGATGGTCAAGCAGGATCACCGGCGCCCCGGTCGGCCGACCCTGCAATGCCGCTTCGATATTCGGCTCCGGCAAGCCGCGTCCTGCCCCTGCCTTGTCGGCCACCCCAGCCACCACCAAGATGGCATCGCCGCGCCGAATTTCCACATGCGTGTTGACCAGCATTTTCACGCCCACCGATTCGAACGCCTGCATCCAGGCGGCATATTCGGCGTAATACTCGTGATTGCCCGGCACTGCCAATACCCCGTCACGTGCATGCAAGGCTCCCAGTGCCGGATAATCGCGGCGCCTGGCCTTGACCGTGCCATCGGCCAGATCACCGGAAATCAGCACCACGTCGGCATCCAGCGCATTGCTGCGCGCTACCACTTTGGCAAGCCACTCGCCATCGAGCAAACGGCTCATGTGCAGATCCGTCAGATGCACCACCCGATAACCGTCAAACGCGGCGGGCAGGTCGGGCAAGGCAATCTCGACATGACGCACCTCAGGTACCTTGACAGCCTGCCATACCCCGATTCCACCCAGCATGCAGGCCAGTGCCACCAGCGCATGAGAGGGGCGCAGATCGCACCACAACCAGCGTGCTTTCTCCCGGGAAAACGGGTACAGCAGCACGCCAAGCAGATCGCGCAACAACAGCAATACCGCCGCCAGCAGAATGGCAAAAAAGCCGGCCGAAAGCAGCCACATCACTTGCTGCGGAATTTCCGGGGACGCAAGACTGCCCCAGAAGCGCGCCACGATGAGCAGATGAAACAGCACCAGCAGCACACCGACAGCCACACCAAGCCTGACCCAGCGGGACAGCGGCAGGCGTGCGACATAGCGCCAGATGCCATAGAAGCCGATACCTGCAATCACCCATCCCAACATCGAAATCACTCCTCGCCTCAACCTCGGCACATGGCTCCGGCAAAGCGGTAAAAGTTCTCCATTGTCCCGAGTCGGCCTGAATGCTTGCCCAGTCGGACAATCGCTGCATCCATGATGAGTGCGCCTATAATTCACGCCCTCACTCGCTTTCCCAAGGCACGCCCGGCGTGCCCATGCTGCATGTCCGAAATCAAGCAAGAAGCCGCAAGGCGGCGCACCTTCGCCATCATCTCCCACCCCGACGCGGGCAAGACCACGCTGACCGAGAAGCTGCTGCTGTTCGGCGGGGCCATCCAGATGGCCGGCTCGGTCAAGGGGCGCAAGGCCGCACGCCACGCCACCAGCGACTGGATGGCACTGGAAAAGGAGCGCGGTATCTCCGTCACCAGCTCGGTGATGCAGTTCCCCTATCACGGCAAAATCATCAACCTGCTCGACACCCCCGGCCACGCCGACTTCGGCGAGGACACCTATCGCGTGCTCACCGCGGTGGACAGCGCGCTGATGGTGATTGACGTGGCCAAGGGCGTGGAGGAGCGCACCATCAAGCTGATGGAAGTCTGCCGCCTGCGCGATACGCCGATCATGAGCTTCATCAACAAGCTCGACCGCGAGGGCAAGAACCCGATCGAATTGCTGGATGAAATCGAAAGCGTGCTGAAAATCCAGTGCGCGCCGGTCACCTGGCCAATCGGCATGGGCAAGCGCCTGAAGGGCGTGGTGCATCTGATTTCCGGCGAGGTGCATCTGTACGAAGCGGGCAAGAACCACACCCGGCAAGACTCCACCATCTTCCCCTCGCTGGACGATCCGCGCGTGGAAGCGGCCATCGGTGCGCAGATGCTGGCCGAGCTGCGCGAGGAACTGGAGCTGGTGGAAGGCGCCTCGCACCCGTTCGACCGCGACGCCTATCTGGCCGGCACGCAAGCGCCGGTGTTCTTCGGCTCGGCAGTCAACAACTTCGGCATCGAGCCTTTGCTGGATTTCTTCGCCGAACACGCCCCGGCGCCGCAGCCGCGTGCCACCACCAGCCGCGATGTCGCCCCGGATGAAGGCAAGCTCACCGGCTTCGTGTTCAAGATTCAGGCCAACATGGACCCGCAACACCGCGACCGGGTGGCCTTCATGCGCGTGTGTTCGGGCAAGTTCAGCGCCGGGATGAAAGCCTTTCACCCGCGCAGCGGCAAGGAAGTGAAACTTGCCAATGCCCTCACCTTCATGGCCAGCGACCGCGAAATCGCCGCCGAAGCCTGGCCGGGCGATGTCATCGGCATCCACAACCACGGCACCATTTCCATCGGCGATACTTTCACCGAAGGCGAAATGCTGGCCTTCACCGGTATTCCCAATTTCGCCCCGGAACTGTTCCGCCGCGCCCGCCTGCGCGACCCGCTGAAACTCAAGCAGCTGCAAAAGGGGCTGGCCCAGCTGTCCGAAGAAGGCGCCACCCAGTTCTTCCGCCCGCTGCTGAGCAACGATTTGATTCTGGGCGCCGTGGGTGTGCTGCAATTTGACGTGGTGGCCTACCGGCTGAAGGACGAATACGGCGTGGATGCCACTTTCGAGCCGGTCAGCATCGCCACCGCGCGCTGGGTGAAGTGCGAGGACGGCAAGAAGCTGGAAGAGTTCCGCGAGAAAAACGCCACCCATCTGGCGCTGGATGCCGCCGGCGAGCTGGTCTATCTCGCGCCCAGCCGGGTCAACCTGCAACTGGCCGAAGAACGCGCCCCGGCGGTGCAGTTCCTCGCCACCCGGGAGCATGCCCAGGCCAAGGCCGTGTGAACCCGAGCCTCCTCCCGGCACGGCGCAGGCAGGCACTCGCCCGCGTGCAGTATGCTGCCGGGATGAGCACTCCCCTCTCCTCCTACTCACCCCGAGCCGAACGGGCCAATGTGCTGACTCATGCCTTTGGCTCGCTGCTGGCGCTCACCGCCGGCAGCACCATGCTGGCAACGGCGCTGCTGCGCAAGGCCAGCAGCTGGCAATGGGCCTCGGCACTGGTGTTTTCGGCCTCGATGCTGGCGCTCTACCTTGCCAGCACTGCCTATCACGCTGCCCGCCAACCTGCGCTGCGGGCACGGCTGAAGGTGCTCGATCACTGCGCGATTTGTCTGCTCATCGCCGGTACCTACACGCCGTTCGCACTGACGGTGTTGCGCGCGGGGCCGGGCTGGACACTCTTTGCCATCATCTGGACGCTGGCTGCCATCGGCATCGTGTTCAAGCTGTTCTTCACCGGCCGCTTCAAGCTCGTTTCCACGCTGGTTTACCTCGGCATGGGCTGGCTGGTGATGCTCTATGCGCGCCCGGTTTATCAGGCGCTTGACGCCTGGCAATTCGGCTGGCTGCTGGCCGGGGGCTTGGGCTATACCCTCGGCACCCTGTTCTACCTCGACAAGCGCCGGGAATACGCACACGCCCTCTGGCATCTGGCCTGCATCGTCGGCACCACCTGCCATTTCATCGCGATCTGGTCGCTGGTGGTGCCTCAGCCGGCAATGTAGTCCTGCAAATGGCGCAGGGTTTGTGCCTGCTCCTCGATGACGGCCTTGACCAGATCGCCGATCGACACCAGCCCGACAACCTGCTTGTGTTCGACAATCGGCAAATGGCGGATGCGCTTGTCGGTCATCACCTGCATCGAGTGCTCGACGCTGTCGCCAAGCCGCCCGCAGACGACCTGATGGCTCATGATGTCCCGCACCGGCGTGCTGGCCGAGCCGCGCCCGAGCAACACCACCTTGCGGGCATAATCGCGCTCGGAGAGGATGCCGACCAGTTTTTCTCCCTCCATCACCAGCACCGCACCGATGCCTTTCTCGGCCATCAGCCGCAGGGCTTCGATGACCGGCACATCGGGGGCAATGGCAACCACGTCCTGATTCGCTTTGGCTTCAAGCAGATGGCGCATCTGTTGCATGACAGCTCCCGGCAGTGGAATGGCTCCCAGCATACGCCGCCTCGCCCCGCGATTGCCAGTCGGCACCATTGCCTATGACTCGCTCATGGACAGAATGGAATATCGGAAGCCAGAGCCGCTGCGCCCGCCTCCGCAAACCACATCGAAACCCTACGAATCCAGCGCTTCCCAGCGTGCATAGGCCGCATCCAGCGCGGCCTGTGCTTCGCTCAAGACGGCGTTGTCGGCCTGCACGCTGGCGGCATCGCGCTGGAAGTATTCCGGCGCGTTCATCCGTTCAAGATGG
>JBHADJ010000100.1:0-8796 GCA_041855065.1 Lysobacter sp. | reverse complement strand
TCGAGTGCTCGGCCATGGCCGAGGCGCATCTTGGCACCACCATCGACATTCACGCCGGCGGCGTGGATCTGCAGTTTCCGCATCACGAGAACGAAATCGCGCAAAGCGAATGTGCGCACGGTGGCCAGCCGTTCGCGCGCTTCTGGTTGCACAACGGCATGCTCAATTTTGCCGGGGCCAAGATGTCCAAATCGCTCGGCAACATCGAGCGCGTGCACGATCTGGTGCGCGCCCATCCGCCCGAGGCGCTGCGCTATGCCTTGCTTTCGGCGCAGTATCGGCAGCCGCTGGAATGGAGCGACGCCCTGATCGAACAATCCATCCGCACGCTGGATCGTCTGTACGGCACCCTGCGCGATCTGGCCGATGTCGAGGCGCCCCCGGCCATTCCCGCCGGCATCGAAGCGGCACTCGACGATGATCTCAACACCCCGGCGGCGCTGGCGGAAATCGCCCGGCTGGCGAGCGAGGCGCGCCGAGCCGAAACGCCAGAGACCCGCGGTGCAGCCAAGGCCGCACTCCTCGGCGCCGGGCTGGCGTTGGGGCTCTTGCAACAAGCACCGGCAGACTGGTTCAAGCGTGGCGCCAACGAGGCCGATGATGCACGCATCCAGGCGCTGATTGATGCGCGCATCGCCGCCAAGAAAGCGCGCGATTTTGCCCGTGCCGATGCCATTCGCGACCAGCTCACCGGCGAAGGCATCGTGCTGGAAGACACCCCCGAAGGCGTGCGCTGGAAGCGCGTCTGAGTGAAACGGATACCCTCATGTCTCTTGCCCGTCTATTCCCGACCGAGCCAAGCAGTGCTGCCGCGCAGGCGGCGATTGCCGAGGAGTTCGGTTTTTTTTCCGACTGGTCGGAACGCTATCAATATCTCATCGATCTGGGGCGCAAGCTGCCGGATTTGCCGGTCGAGCTGAAAACCCAGACGCATCGCTTGAGTGGATGCCAGTCACAGGTGTGGATCGTGGCCGAAGGCAATGCCGCGTGGCTCGATTTCCATGCCATCAGTGATTCGGCCATCGTTTCCGGGTTGATCTACCTGGCGCTGCGGGTGTATTCCGGGCGCAGTGCCGAGGAAATCCTCGCCACTTCTCCGGATTACATCGAGGCCATCGGCCTTGCCAAGCATCTTTCGCCCACTCGCAGCAACGGTTTGGCAGCATTGTTGGCATTCATTCGCGGCAAGGCCGAGGCAGCCCTGAGCGGCTGAGCTGCATCTGACACGAGTCTGTTCATGTCACAAGGTACTTCCACGCGGCGTTTTGCCGTTCTGCTCGGCGGGCTTTCGATGCTCGGGCCGTTTTCCATCGACACGATGTTTCCGGCGTTCAATGCGATGGGAGCGCAATTCGGGGCGGACAAACTGGCCATGCAGCAGACCATCAGTGTCTATCTCCTGGCCTATGCGCTGATGAGCATCGTGCATGGCCCGCTTTCGGATGCGCTGGGGCGACGCCGGGTGATCATTGCCGGGCTTGTGGTATTCGCGGCTGCCTCGGTTGGCTGCGCTTTGGCAAGTTCGCTGGAGCAGCTGCTGCTTTTCCGTGCCGTGCAAGGGCTGTCGGCCGGGGTCGGGATGATTGTCGGGCGCGCGGTCATTCGTGATCTGTTTGCCGGGGATGATGCCCAGCGTCTGATGAGTCAGGTCTCGGTGGTATTTGGGGTGGCGCCGGCGATTGCACCGATTGCCGGTGGCTGGCTGCTCGGCTGGAGTGCGTGGCCGTCGATTTTCTGGTTTCTGGCGGTATTTGCCGTGCTGCTTTGCCTGTCTGTACGGCTGTGGTTGCCCGAAACCCTGCCAAGCGCGCAGCGCCAACCGTTGCAGCCACGCAGCATGTGGCAAGGTTATTGGGCGATGCTCAGAAGCTCGCGCTTCATGCGTCTGGCGCTGGCCGGCAGTTTCAATTTCTCTGCCTTGTTTCTTTATATCGCCTCGGCACCGGCATTGGTCAGTGACCATCTTGGCATGGGCGAGGATGAGTTCGGCTGGCTGTTCGTGCCGATGATCGGCGGGATGATGCTGGGAGCGATCAGCTCAGGCCGCATGGCCGGAAGGGTGTCCAATCTGGTGCAGGTGCGCATCGGATTTGCCGCCTGTCTGCTGGCAGCACTGGCCAACCTGATGTATCACGGCATGGTGACCGACGCCACGCTGTGGCCGACGGTGCTGCCGATTTCACTCAATGCATTCGGCATCGGATTGGTTTTCCCGATTCTTACGCTGGCCATTCTGGAAATGTTTCCGAAAACTCGGGGCGCCGCCTCTTCGCTGCAGGCTTTCATCAGTCTGTTGCTCAATGCGGTGATGGCAGGTGCCATTTCGCCATGGTTGAGTGACAGCTTGTTTGCCTTGTCGATTGCTGCCGGATGCTTGAGCCTCATGGCGTGGCTGATATGGCGTCTGGACAGGTATTGGGTACAGCAGGGCGAGCAGGGGTGAGAAGATGGCTTCTTTCCCGGGTTCCCACCAGCAGGTGTGAGTGATCCGGGGCTGCCGGGAAATGGCTCAAAGAAAAAGCCGCTGCGTACAGGCAGCGGCTTTTGCATGAGGCAGGGTGAGCAGTTTACTTCTTCAGTTGGTCGCGGATTTCGCGCAACAGCAGAATATCTTCGGACGGCTCGGCCGGGGCTTCTTCGACCGGGGCGGGCTTGCGGCTCACCTTGTTGATGCCCTTGACCACCATGAAGATGGCGAATGCCACGATGAGAAACTGGATGATGGAATTGATGAACAGGCCATAGGCCAGTTCCACCGCCGGTACTGCCTCACCGGCAGCATTGGTGGTGGCTTCCTTGAGCGTGATGGAGAGCTTGGAGAAATCAACGCCACCGATCAGAAGGCCGATTGGCGGCATGATGACGTTGTCGACCAGGGAGGAAACGATCTTGCCGAACGATGCGCCGATGACGACACCGACGGCAAGGTCGACGACATTGCCGCGCATGGCAAACTCTTTGAATTCGCTGATGATGCCCATGGGGGATACTCCTGTAATGCGCATTTGCGCGGTTGGGGGGCGCAAAGAGTAGCGCTGGATGTGAACGTGGTCACGTTTTTTCCGGCAGGAGCTGGGCTCGCCTGATGCGATGTTCAGCTTTTGTTCGAGTCCGGGAGTTGAGTTCGCTGTGCATGGCGGAATTCGCCTTCGATGACATCGCTGGCAGGGGAGGGCTGTCGTGTACGGCGCAGGCCGCGAAGCAGCGGGGTGGCCAGCAGCATGACAAGGCCGATGAAAATGCCGGTGACAAACAGCAGGGCAATCAGCAGAAAACCCAGAACGGCCCCGAAGATGCGCGCCAGTGGATGGGTGGAGCGTGAGCTGTTCAGGCGAGCGCGCAGATGAGCAAACAGTGGGTGACGGTGCCAATATGCGAACATGCGGTTTTCCAATGACTCGATAGAGAATTGATGTTCCCCGAGAATGGGGGCAGAGGGCGCAAGGAGCAAGTTGCAAGATGAAGATTTCCGAAATCGAACAAGGGGGATTTGCCGAGCTGGAAATGCTGCTTGACGGCAGCCGCGAATCGGTGATCGTGCATCGCGACGGCGATTGCGTGCGCGCTTGGCTCAATGTCTGTCCGCATGCCGGCCGACGACTGGATTTTGCCCCGGGAAAGTTTCTGAAAAGCCGGGAAGGCCACCTGGTTTGCCCGGTGCATGGGGCGAGCTTTGAAACGCAGGAAGGTGTCTGTGTGGCAGGCCCCTGCACGGGCGAAGCATTGCGTCCGATAGCGGTACGTCTGTGCGGTGACGAGGTGTTGCCGGGCTGAGCCGTTTCGAGTGTGCATTGCAACAAAAAATGCAGGAAAAACGCGCTACATTGCACGCATGAGAGCCCTGATGCTGCCGTTGTTGTTGAGTATCGCCCTGCCAGGCATGGCGCAGTTGTCAGGGCGGACAGCCGAGCGCCTGCGCTGCGCTTCCGAAGATGGTCACTGGACCCATTGTCCGGCCGAGAATCCCGATGCCTTGACATTGGTGCGTCAGCTTTCCCGGTCACCCTGCATTCGCAACGAGTCCTGGGGGCGGGATGCACAGGGGATCTGGGTATCACGCGGCTGCCGGGCCGAGTTTGCCTTGCCTTTGGTGCCGGAAGATGAGGACGAAGTAGGGCCGCAGCGGCAAAGCATCCGTTGCCAATCCCGGCGCGGGCAAGTGATGCGTTGTCCGCTGCCGCGGATCGTCAATCATGAGGTGCGCCTGGTTCGACAGCTTTCACGCCCGGCATGCGTGTTGGGTGAGAGTTGGGGATTCGATCCGGGGGGAGTATGGGTCTCACGCGGCTGTCATGCGGAGTTCGAGGCCTTGGTAATGCCGGGTGAGCGGGCACCGCGCCGGCGTCCACCGCCTCCCGATGCCGATCTGGGGGTGATAGAGGGACAGGCGCTGCGCTGCGAGTCGCACGAAGGGCAGCCGGCCGAATGCGTGCTGCGCTCGGGGCCGGTGCGCCGGGTGGTACTGGTACAGCAGATTTCCCGTGCACCATGCGAGGAGGGACGCAGCTGGGGCTGGCAGAACGAGCGTGTCTGGGTGCGCGATGGCTGTCGGGCAGAATTCGTGGCCTGGTAGGCCGCGTGCAATCGCGTTTGCCGGGTGAGCAAGCGCCTGTTGCCGATTGGCACTAATATGTGCGCCCCTGATCCTTGGCTGCTGCCATGACCCTTGCCGATACCGCGCCCGTGACCGTGCCGCGTCTTGCCCAGCTGCGTGCCGCCGGGCACAAGCTCAGCATGCTGACTTGCTATGACGCGGGCTTTGCCCGCACGCTTGATGGCGAAGGTGTCGAGCTGATTCTGGTGGGTGATTCGCTGGGCATGGTGGTGCAGGGGAGAAGCTCGACGCTGGCTGTTTCGGTGGACGATATCGTCTATCACACGCGGTGTGTGTCGGCAGCGATACGTCGGGCGCTGATCGTGGCGGACTTGCCCTTTCAGGCCGATGCCACTGCCGAGCGTGCACTGGATGCGGCCACGCGCTTTCTGCAGGCAGGTGCCGGGATGGTCAAGTTGGAGGGCGCAGGCCACAAATTGGAGATTATCCGCTATCTGGTCGAGCGTGAAATTCCGGTTTGTGCCCACCTTGGCCTGACTCCGCAATCCGTGCTGCGGCTGGGTGGCTTCAAAGTGCAAGGGCGGGAGCAGGCAGCGGCCGAACAATTGCAGGCCGACGTACTGGCAGTGGCTGCTGCCGGCGCCACTCTGCTGGTGCTCGAAGCCGTTCCGGCTGCGTTGGCGGGTGGGATTCGGGCAGTTTCGCCCATTCCCGTGATCGGTATCGGCGCTGGCCCCGACTGCGACGGGCAAGTTCTGGTGCTGCACGACATGCTGGGTTTGGACAGCGGCCATCGCCGGCCGCGTTTTGTGGAGGACTTCCTGCAACAGGGAGGATCGGTGGCCGGTGCCGTGCGCGCTTATGTGGACGCGGTACGCAGCGGGCGTTTTCCCGCGGAACGACATAGCTATGATGTTTGAGGAGTTCTCTAGATGATTACCACCGCCACCATTGACGCATTGCGAGCGCAAGTCCGTGGCTGGAAGCAGGCCGGACAGCGGATTGCTTTCGTGCCGACCATGGGCAATCTGCATGCCGGGCACTATGCCTTGATTGCCTTGGCACGTCGTCATGCGGATCGGGTGGTGGCGAGCGTGTTCGTCAATCCAACCCAGTTTGGCCCCAACGAGGATTTCGAGCGTTATCCGCGCACACCGGAGGCGGATGCTGTTGGGCTTGATGAGGCCGGTTGTGATCTGCTTTGGTTGCCGAAGGTGGAGGCCATGTATCCGCTCGGTCTTGAAAATGCCGTGCAAATGCGCGTGCCGGGCATTACCGACGTGCTGGAGGGCGAGCATCGCCCCGGGCATTTCGACGGGGTGGCGACCGTGGTGGCGCGCCTGTTTAATCAAGTGCAACCGGATGTGGCGATTTTTGGTCGCAAGGACTACCAGCAGTTGGCGGTGATTCGGCACATGGTGCGCGATCTGGCGTTTCCGGTGGAGATTGTCGGTGCAGACATCGTGCGTGAGCCAGACGGGTTGGCAATGAGCTCGCGTAATCAGTATCTGGATGAGGAAGCACGGCAGTTGGCACCCCATATTCATCAGACCCTGCTGGTGATGCGGGAGGGGTTGAGTGCCGGGATGGCCTGGCAGGAGGTCGAGCAAATGGCGCGGCAGCGTCTGGAACGAGCGGGTTTTTCGGTAGACTATGCCGTGCTTCGTACGCCTGACCTCGGCCTGCCGGAGACGAGCGAAGGTGGCGCACGGGTGGCTCTGATCGCTGCCCGGCTGGGCACGACACGGCTGATCGACAACCTGATGTTCTGAGCAGGACGCAGGAGCGCCGAGCGGGGCGATTCGGGTTTCTTTCATCAGAAAGGCTTAAAATCCGCGCTTTCTTTCCATTCGCGATCCCCCGATGTTGCTGACCCTGCTCAAAGCCAAAATCCACCGCGCCAGCGTGACGCATGCCGAACTGCACTACGAGGGTAGCTGCGCGATCGACAGCCGCCTGCTGGAACTCTCCGGCATTCTGGAGAACGAGCGTGTGGAGATCTACAACATCAACAACGGTGAGCGGTTTGCCACTTATGCCATCCGTGCCGAGGCTGGCAGCGGCATCATTTCGGTCAACGGCGCGGCGGCTCACAAGGCGGCACCGGGCGATTTGGTCATTATCTGTGCCTATGGGCAATGCGACGCAGCCGAAGCGGCGCAGCATGTGCCCAAGCTGGTGTATGTGGATGCCCAGAACCGCATGACACACACCAACGACACCATTCCGGCACAGGCCGCCTGAGAGCTAAAGGGACATGTTCACGCGCATCAAGGACGAGGCAACGCGGCTCAAACAAACACGGCTGCAATCGCTCTTGGAGAGCGATGCGGGACGAGCCGAGGAGTTTGCCCTGGGCTGCGGCGAGATCCATGCCAGCTTTGCTCGCCAACACTATGACCAGGCTGCACTGCAGGCGCTGTTTGCGCTTGCCGAGGCGGGCAAGCTCAAGTCCGCCTTGCAAGATCTGATGGGCGGTGCGCAGGTCAATCCGACCGAGCAGCGGGCAGCATTGCATACTGCCTTGCGTGGTGCGTCATCCGGTGAACGGCGCGCATGCGATGCACATGCCGACGCCAGTGCTGCACTGGACAAGATGGCACTTCTGGTTGAGGCAATCGAAGCGGATCCTGCCATCACCGATGTGGTCAGCATCGGTATCGGTGGCTCGGACTTGGGGCCGCGATTGGTGGTGGATGCCCTGCGCTCGGCCAATCCGCGCTTGCGCGTGCATTTTGTCTCCAACGTGGATGGCACGGCGATCGCACGCACATTGGCCGGCTTGGTGCCGGAACATACATGTGGCATCGTCATATCCAAGACATTCGGTACCCAGGAAACACTGCTCAACGGCGCGGTACTGCGCGAGTGGCTGGGTAATGATGCGCGGCTGTATGCCGTGACGTGCAATGCCGAACGAGCAGCTCGAGCACTTGGCATCGCAGCCGAGCGCAGCCTGCCGATGTGGGAATGGGTGGGTGGGCGTTATTCGTTGTGGTCGGCGGTGGGTTTTCCTGCCGCACTTGCCATCGGCATGCCGGCATTCCGTGCGCTGCTGGCAGGTGCAGCGGCGTTTGACCGGCACGCGCTGGAGGCACCGATTGAAAGCAATCTTGCCATCTGGCATGCCCTGACGGCGATATGGAACCGCAATGGGCTTGGTGCAACAAGCCAGGCCGTGTTGCCCTACGACCAACGCTTGGCCTTGTTGCCCGCCTATTTGCAGCAATTGGTGATGGAGAGCCTTGGCAAGCAAGTGACGCTTGATGGGCAGAGGGTTGCGGAAATGACCTGTCCGGTTTGGTGGGGCGGGGTGGGCAGTGATTGCCAGCACAGCTTCTTTCAGGCATTGCATCAAGGAACCGACATCATCCCGGCCGAGTTCATTGGCGTGATGAAGGCCGATCATCCCCATGCAGACAACCATGCCGCACTGCTGTCCAATTTGCTGGCGCAAAGCGAAGCATTGGCAAACGGTGCGGCCAGCGATGATCCGCACCGCAATTACCCGGGCGGACGTCCCAGTACGGTGCTGCTGCTCGAACGGCTGACGCCAGAGGCATTGGGGCAGCTGCTGGCGCTGTACGAACACAGTGTCTACCTGCAATCGGTGCTGTGGAACATCAATGCCTTCGATCAGTTTGGCGTCGAGCTTGGCAAGCAGGTTGCCAATCGGCTGATGCCGGCCTTGGCCGGTGAAGTGGTTGCAGAAGATCCGGTTACCCGGCAACTGATTGCCCGTTTGCGCGAGGCAGGCGCAGGGCCGGGCTGAAGCGCAGCATCAGTGGCGTTCTGCAGTCCGTAGTCGAGTGCGCTGCTGCTCCAGTGCCCACTGCACATGCTCGCGCACCAGTTCCGAGGGGTGCGCAAGACGGCGTTCAAGCGCGGCGGTGATGTCGGCCGAAGGCGGAGCATTGCCCAGTGCCACGGCGATGTTGCGCAGCCAGCGCAGATGGCCGCTGCGACGGATCGGCGAGCCTTCGGTGCGACGCAGGAACTCATCTTCTTCCCAGGCAAAGAGCGCCAGCAGCGAGGCCGTATCAAGGCCGTTGCGCGGGGTGAAATCCGGCTCCTCGAAACGGCGGGCAAACTTGTTCCAGGGGCAGACGAGCTGGCAGTCGTCGCAGCCGAAAATGCGATTGCCGATGCCCGGCCGCAACGCTTCGGGAATGCTGCCCGGATGCTCGATGGTGAGATAGCTGATGCAGCGGCGGGCATCGAGCCGGTAGGGCGCGACGATG
>JBHADJ010000099.1:0-8378 GCA_041855065.1 Lysobacter sp. | reverse complement strand
CACACTTCCGGCTTGAAAGCCTTGGGCAAGGCAGCGGGCAAATACGCCATACTTTGCGCATGAGTCTTTCCGCCCTTCCTCAAGATGTCGAGCCTGCGCTGCGTGCCGGGCTTGCCCAGTTGCAGCTGGATGCCGATGCGCTCACGCCGCCGCTCCTTGCCTATCTGGCGCTGCTGCTGCGCTGGAACGCCACCTACAACCTGACCGCCATCCGCGATGCGCGCGAGATGGTGGTGAAGCATTTGCTCGACTCACTGGCGATGGTGCGCTTTGTCGCGGATGCACCGCTGGCGGATTTGGGCACCGGGCCGGGGCTGCCGGGGATTCCCATCGCCATCGCCCGGCCCGGCTGCACGGTGACGCTGGTGGAATCCAATGGCAAGAAGGCGCGCTTTCTGCGCGAGGCGGTGCGCAAGCTCGGCCTGGGCAATGCCCGTGTCGCCGAATGCCGGGCCGAGCAACTGGATGAGCCGGGGGCTTACCCTTTCATTACGGCGCGTGCCTTGGCGACGCTGGACAAGCTGATCGGCTTTGGCGGGCATTTGCTGGCCCCCGGCGGCAAGCTGCTGGCCATGAAAGCCGAAACGGTGCACGAGGAAGCCGCGCAATTGCCGCCGGGCTGGCAGCTGGAAGCGGTGCACACGCTGCACGTTCCCGGCCTTGCCGCCAGCCGGCAACTGGCGGTCGTTGTCCGAAGCTGAAGCCGGGCGCTGGCCTGCCTACCGGGCAAGTGGCTAAACTATCCGGCTACCCCAAGTTCAGCCCTGCCCGTGAAAGCTCAACTCAAGTCTCTGGTTGAAAAGGCCATTGCCGCCCTGCGCGCCGATGGTGTCATTCCCGCCGATGCCGCCACGCCCGATTTCGTCATCGAGCGCCCGCGCGAGGCCAGCCACGGGGATTTCTCCACCAATGCGGCGATGTTGCTGGCGCGGGCCGCGCGCAGCAACCCGCGGCAACTGGCGCAGGCGCTGGTTGATGCATTGCCGGCCGATAGCGCCATCGCCAAGGTGGAAATCGCCGGGCCGGGCTTCATCAATTTCCATCTCACCCCGGCCGCATGGCAGGCGGTGGTGCGCGAGATCCACGCCCAAGGCGATGCTTATGGCCGCAATGCCAGCGGCGGCGGGCAGACCGTGGGGGTGGAATATGTTTCGGCCAATCCCACCGGCCCGCTGCATGTCGGCCATGGCCGCGCCGCGGCGATTGGCGATTCCATCGCCCGGGTGCTGGCCGCCAATGGCTGGCAGGTGATCCGCGAGTTCTACTACAACGATGCCGGGGTGCAGATCGAAAATCTGGCGCGCTCGGTCAAGGCGCGCATCGACGGCCTCAAGCCCGGTGATGCCCAGTGGCCGGCCGAAGCCTACAACGGCGATTACATTGCCGATGTGGCCGAGGGCTATCTGCGTGGCGATGCGGTGGAAGTCGAGGGGCAGGTGATTGTCGGCAGTGGCGATCGCGAGGACATCGATGCCATCCGCCGTTTTGCCGTGGCTTGGCTGCGCCGCGAGCAGAACGCCGACCTTGCCGCCTATGCGGTGGCGTTCGACAACTACTATCTCGAATCCTCGCTGTATGCCGATGGCAAGGTGGAGGACACCGTGGCCGAGCTGGTGCGCCGCGGCCACACTTACGAGGAAGGCGGCGCGCTGTGGTTGCGCACCACCGACTTTGGCGATGACAAAGACCGGGTGATGCGCAAATCCGACGGCAGCTACACCTATTTCGTGCCGGACGTGGCCTACCACCGCGCCAAGTGGCAGCGCGGCTGGACGCGCGCGATTACCGAGCTCGGTGCCGACCATCACGGCTCGCTGGCGCGCGTGCGGGCCGGCTTGCAGGCGCTTGATGCCGGCATCCCGCAAGGTTATCCGGATTACGTGCTGCACCAGATGGTGACGGTAATGCGTGGCGGCGAGGAGGTGAAGCTCTCCAAGCGTGCCGGCAGCTACCTCACCCTGCGCGATCTGATCGAGGAAACCAGCAAGGATGCGGTGCGCTGGTTCCTGATTGCGCGCAAACCCGATTCGCAGTTGACCTTCGATATCGACCTGGCTCGCAGCCAATCCAACGACAACCCGGTGTTCTATGTGCAATACGCCCATGCGCGCGTGCACAGCTTGCTGCGTCAGGCCGGGGAGAAGGGGCTGGCCTGGGATCGCGACAACGCTCTGGCGCATCTGGACCGGCTGACGGATGAGGCCAGCATCGCGCTGATGATGGCGCTCTCGCGCTATCCGGAAGTGGTGGAGCAAGCCGCGCTCACGCTGGAGCCACATGCCATCGCCCAATATCTGCGCGAGCTGGCCACCGCCTTCCACACCGCCTATCACGCCCAGCCGGTGCTGGTGGACGATGCTGCCGAACGCGATGCGCGTCTGGCACTGTGCACGGCCACCGCCCAGGTGCTGAAATCGGGCATGGATTTGCTGGGTGTTTCGGCACCCGAGAAGATGTAACGTCGGTCACGCCACAAGGCAGGCGCGTCGGGATTTTTGAACCATCCTGCACCCGACGCGCCCATCTGCTCGCCTTGGCACGCCGGAATGGCGAAAATACCCGGGCTCTGCCCGCACCACCTGCATGATGCTGTTACCCGCAACGACGGGCAAAAACCTTTCTCAGTCCGCCCGAATGCGGGCTTTCATTTCCGGAGCTTCCCATGGCCGCACGACGCGGAAAAGCACAAGCCGCACGACGTACTTCCAGCCGCAAAAGCGGTACTCCGGGCTGGGCATGGCTCAGCATCGGCGCACTGGCCACATTGCTTGGCGTTTTCGTGGTGTATCCGAAACTCACCAGCGACGCCGGCAGCGACGGCTTTCTGCGTGCCGATACGCCGCAGCCCGATCCGGATGCCAAACCGTCCACGTCCACGGAAGAAGCCCCGCGCTTTGATCCGGCCACAGCCTCGTCCGAGCCAGCGCAGCCGGCTCCATCGCGCCCGCTGCCCGCACCGGTGGAGGAGCCAGCCAATGGCTTTGATTTCTACGAAGTGCTGCCGGGTGAAGAAGTCACCCTGAGCGACGCCCAGCTTGCCGCCATCCAGCGTGAGGAAAACCGCCGCAAGGCGGAAGAAGAACGCCGCCTGGCACGCCAAAATGCCAGCGAGCAGCAAACCGCCGAACAAGCCGAAGCCCGTCAACAGGCTCTGCGCCGTACCGAACAATTGGCTGCCGAGCGGGAGGCAGCTGCCTTGCGCCGTGCCGAAGCGGCAGAACGGGAAGCCGCTTCCCGGGAGGCAGCGGTTACACGCACCACGCCTCAAACGCCGCCCACCAACACCACCACACCACGCGCCCCGGCAACGGCACAAGTCACGTCCGGGCGCAATGCGGCACAACAGGCGGCCGAAGCACAAAGCCGCGCAACGGCACTGCCGACACCGCTGCCCGAGCGCAGCAATACCCGCAGCACGGCCGCGACGGCACAAAACACGTCTCGCCCGGCCAGCCAGACAGCCAGTCCTTCCCGTGCTCCGGCGGCACAGTCGGCCAATACATCGCCCGCGCGCACGGCCGCAGCCAGCCAGGCCGACAGCCGAGTGGCCAGCAGCACTACCAAGCCGCGCAATACCGGCAACAACACGGCAGCCACCAATCGCTCAACCAATACGGCCAACCAGACGCAGGTGGCGCGTGCCACGCCGGCCAACAGCACGGCCAGCAGCGATGCACGCTATCTGTTGCAAGCAGGCGCTTTTCAGGCCAGTGGCGATGCCGAGGCAATGAAGGCACGCATCGCGCTGGCCGGATTGAGCTCCCGGGTGGAGTCCACGCAATCCGACGGCCGCACGCTGTACCGCGTTCGCCTTGGCCCCTATGGCAGTGCCACCGAGCTGGAATCGGCACGCAAGCGCCTGAGCGATAACGGTATCTCCACGCTGGCCATTCGCGCTCGCTGATTCTCCTGCGGCGCTGCCCCGCAGCGCCCCGAACCCCAACGCCGCCCGCCATGGATGTTTCTCCCCTGATTGATGGCCTCAACCCGGCTCAGCGCGAGGCCGTCACCACACCATCGGCCCATACGCTGGTGCTGGCGGGTGCCGGCTCGGGAAAAACCCGCGTTTTGACCCACCGGATCGGCTGGCTGCACGAGGTACACGGCATCCCCGCCCATGGAATTCTGGCCGTCACCTTCACTAACAAGGCGGCAGCGGAAATGCGCCAGCGTGCCAATGCGCTGCTGCGTCAGGAAATGCGCGGGCTCTGGATCGGCACGTTCCACGGCATTGCCCATCGCCTGCTGCGCCTGCACTGGCAGGATGCTCGCCTGCCGGAAAGCTTCCAGATTCTTGACGCCGATGATCAGCTGCGTCTGGTCAAGCGCGTGGTGCAGCAATTGGAACTGGACGATGGCCGCTTTCCGCCCAAGCAGATCATGTGGTGGATCAACAGCCAAAAGGACGAGGGACGGCGGCCGCAGCATATCCAGCCAAGCCGTGATGAGTGGAGCGAAGTGCTGCGCCAGTGCTACCAGCTCTATCAACAGCGCTGCGACAACGCCGGCTTGGTCGATTTTGCCGAGATCCTGCTGCGTGCCCACGAATTGCTGCGCGATACCCCGGCGTTGCTGGCGCACTATCAGGCACGCTTCACCCAATTGCTGATCGACGAGTTCCAGGACACCAATGCCATCCAGTACGGCTTCGTGCGTCTGCTGGCAGGGGCACATGGTCAGGTGTTTGCTGTCGGCGACGACGATCAGGCCATCTACGGCTGGCGCGGTGCCAAAGTGGAAAACGTGCAGCGATTCCTGCGTGATTTTGCCGATGTCAAAACCATCCGGCTGGAACAGAACTATCGCTCCAGCGGCAATATTCTGGCTGCCGCCAACGCGGTCATCGCCCACAACCCCGACCGCCTTGGCAAGCATCTGTGGACGCAGGAGGACGACGGCGAAACCATCGATCTGTATGCCGCCTACAACGAGATGGACGAGGCGCGCTATGTGATCGAGCGCATTCGGCAGTGGGTCAACGAAGGCGGCAGCTGGAGCGATGCGGCCATTCTCTACCGCAGCAATGCACAATCGCGCGCGTTTGAAGAAACCCTGCTGCTCGAGCACATCCCACACCGCGTGTATGGCGGCATGCGCTTTTTCGAGCGCATGGAAGTCAAGGATACGCTGGCCTATCTGCGCCTGATGACCGCACCGCAAGACGATGCCGCTTTCGAGCGTGCCGTCAACACCCCGGCGCGCGGCATCGGCGGACGAACGCTGGATGAAGTCCGTCGCATCGCCCGCGGTGCCGGCATTCCGCTCTGGCAGGCCAGTCAGTTGGCAATCGCCGACGGCACTCTGACCACCCGCGCCCGCAATGCCTTGGCCGGCTTCGTCCAACTCATCCAATCGCTTGATGAGGAAACCGCCACCCTCACCTTGCAGGACAAGATCGAACACGTGCTGATGCGCAGCGGCCTGCGCGCGCATTACGAGAAAGAGTCGCGCGGCAACGTCGATTCACGGGTGGACAACCTCGATGAACTCATCAGCGTGGCGGCGCGTTTCACCCGCGGCGACGAGGAAGACATGGCACAACGCTCGGAGCTGGTCGCCTTCCTTGCCCATGCTGCACTGGAAGCCGGCGAAGGGCAGGCCGAAGAAAGCGAAGATGGCGTGCAGCTGATGACCCTGCACAGCGCCAAGGGGCTGGAGTTTCCGTTGGTGTTTCTGGTTGGGCTGGAAGATGGCCTGTTTCCCAGCCAGCGCAGCATCGGCGAGGGCGACCGGCTGGAGGAGGAGCGTCGGCTGGCCTATGTCGGCATCACTCGTGCCCGGCAGAAGCTGGTACTCGCCCATGCCGAAAGCCGACGCTTGCACGGGCAGGAAATGATGACCCAGCCATCCCGCTTCCTGCGCGAGATTCCGGCCAGCCTGCTCAACGAAATCCGTCCGAAAGTCAAAGCCAGCCACTCCTATTTCCCGCCACCGCAGCGCCGCTCTGCCGGGCATGCCCCACTGGAAGCGCCAGCCATCGCGCTTGGCAGCATGGTTCGCCACGCCAGCTTCGGCACCGGCACGGTGGTGGATATCGAAGGCAGCGGCACCCATGCCCGGGTACAGGTCAATTTCGACGACGCCGGCAGCAAATGGCTGGTGCTGGCATTTGCCAATCTGCAACGGCTTTGAGTGCTGGCAAACGAAAGGCCGTCGAAAGCCCCCTCAACCGGCCAGCATCCAGCCCAGCACGGCATATACACCAACCAGCAACCATGCCGGACACGCCCACCGTTGCAATGCCCAAAATCCCAGCACCGCCAGCAGCACATCGCCCCCATCATGAATCGCCGCACGCCCCACCGGCTGATACAGGGCTGCCAGCAATATTCCCACCACGGCCGCATTGATACCGGCCAAAGCCGCCCTGGCATGACGGTTCTGCCGCAGGCCTGCCCAGAACGGCAGAGCCCCCACCACCAGCAGAAACGACGGCAGAAAAATCGCCAGCAAAGCCAGTACCGCACCCAGTACACCATTGGGAGCACTTGTCAGCGCAGCGCCCAGAAACGCGGCAAACGTGAACAGCGGCCCCGGCACAGCCTGCGCCGCCCCGTAACCGGCAAGAAAAACATCTTCAGCCACTTTGCCCGCACCGACCAGTTCGGCCTGCAACAGCGGCAACACCACATGACCGCCGCCAAAAACCAGAGCGCCAACCCGATAGAACACGACAAATATCGACAAAGCCGTGTTTGGCCATTGCATCGTCAACAACGGCAACCCCGCCAACAAGACAAAAAACAGCAGCAGGCAGATGCCGCCGACACGCCGCGAAACCGCCATCGTCAGTCTCGTGGTTACGCCAGATGCAGGCAGTCGCAAACTCAAAAGCCCGATTCCTCCCCCCAGCATGATGACCAGCCAAGTCCCCCACGGCAGTGGCAACACGCCAACCAGCAACGCCGCTGCCAACATCAAAATCCGGCGGCGCCAATCCGGGCACAGGCTGTGCGCCATGCCCCAAACCGCCTGCGCGACCACTGCCACGGCGGCCAGCTTCAGGCCATGCGTCACACCGACCAAACTGTCCGGTTCAAGGTAGCCGACGCCAAGCGCCAGCAATGTCATCACCACGGCCGAAGGCAGCGTAAAGCCGAGCCAGGCCGCCAATGCGCCGAGATGGCCGGCACGCATCAACCCCAGCGCCATGCCAACCTGGCTGCTGGCCGGCCCCGGCAAAAACTGGCATAACGCCAGCAAGTCCGCATAGGCTTGCTCATCCAGCCATTGCCTGCGCACCACGAATTCATCGCGGAAATAACCAAGATGCGCCACCGGCCCACCGAAGGCTGTCAGCCCAAGGCGCAGAAAGGCACCAAAGACCTCCATGAAACCCGATTGGTCAAACAAAGCGCGCCGCATCGGCGCATTGTACGGCTCAACCAATTCCCGAAAGCGCAGGCCCAATCCGTGCTGAATCATCGGCTTGCAAGTGCCTGCCTGCGCCCCCATTGAGCGAGTTCAACAGGAGCCTTTATGAACCCAAGTCAGAACCCCGATGTTTTCCATGCCACCACCATCGTCTCGGTGCGGCGCAACGGCCAGGTGGTGATCGCCGGTGACGGGCAGGTCACGCTCGGGCATACCGTGATGAAGGCCAATGCGCGCAAGGTGCGGCGTCTGGGCGAAGGCGGACGGGTGCTGGCCGGGTTTGCCGGGGCGGCGGCGGATGCCTTCACGTTGTTCGAGCTGTTCGAGGCGAAGCTGCAAAAGCACGGCCAGCTGACCCGTGCAGCGGTGGAGATGGCCAAGGACTGGCGTACCGAACGGCGCTTCGGCAAGCTCGAAGCCCTTCTGGCCGTGGCCGATGCCGAAACCTCGCTGATCATCAGCGGCACCGGCGATGTCATCGAACCCGAAGACGGGCTGATTGCCATTGGCTCGGGCGGCATGTATGCGCTTTCGGCCGCACGCGGGCTGCTCAAGCACTCGACGCTTTCGGCGCGCGAAGTCGCCACCGAAGCCCTCGGCATCGCCGCCGATGTATGCATTTACACCAATCACAACATCGTGGTTGAAGAACTCTGAGCCAGACCGCCATGCAGAAAATCGACAATTCCTCCGCTTCCATGACGCCGCGCGAAATCGTCGCCGAGCTTGATCGTCACATCATCGGGCAGAACGATGCCAAACGCGCCGTCGCCATCGCCCTGCGCAATCGCTGGCGGCGGATGCAGCTGGATGCGGACATGCGCCGCGAAGTGATGCCGAAGAACATCCTGATGATTGGCCCGACCGGCGTTGGCAAGACCGAAATCGCCCGCCGTCTGGCCACGCTTGCCAATGCGCCGTTCGTCAAGGTGGAAGCCACCCGCTTCACCGAGGTGGGCTATGTCGGCAAGGATGTCGAGCAGATCATCCGCGATCTTGCCGAT
>JBHADJ010000098.1:0-3945 GCA_041855065.1 Lysobacter sp. | reverse complement strand
GTGAGCAGGTGGCTTTGCAGGCGCTGTGTCACGGCGTGGTGAGTTGGCAGCGATTGGAAGAATTGAAGCGTGCCGGCGCCTCCGGCTTGATGGTGTTGCCGGTGGAGAGGATGTTGGCATGAAACGAGTGATCTGGGCGGCGCTGGACGAGGCCGGACGCGAGCAGTTGTTGCAGCGGCCCACGCGCGCGCTTTCGCTGGCGGTACGGGCGACGGTGAAAAGCATTCTGGAAGATGTCTGCCTGCGTGGCGATACCGCCGTGCGGGTGCTCGGCGAGCATTACGATGGTGTCACGCTGGCGGCGCTTGAAGTGAGCGAGGCCGAGTTCGCCGCCGCCCATGCCGAGCTGCCGACCGCGTTGAAAGCAGCCATACGCGAGGCGGCGGAGCGCATCGAATCCTTCCACCGCGCCGGGATGCCGCAAGCCTACGAATTGATGACGGCAGCGGGGATGCGCTGCGAGCGGGTGCTGCGTCCGATCAGCCCGGTCGGGCTGTACGTGCCGGCCGGCAGCGCGCCGTTGCCTTCGACAGCCCTGATGCTGACGATTCCGGCGCAGCTCGCCGGTTGCCCGGAAATCATCCTGTGCACGCCGCCGCGCAAGGATGGCCAAGTTGATCCGGCGGTTCTGGTCGCGGCTTCACTGGCGCCGGGGGTGCGCGTGTTCAAGCTCGGCGGGGCACAGGCGATTGCAGCGATGAGCTTCGGTACCGAAAGCGTGCCTCGCTGCAACAAGCTGTTCGGCCCCGGCAATGCCTATGTCGATGAGGCCAAGCGGCAGGCGGCCGAGCGCAGTGACGGCCCGGCCATCGACATGCCGGCCGGCCCTTCGGAAGTGCTGGTGATTGCCGATGCCGCGGCCAATCCGGCCTTCATCGCCGCCGATCTGCTCTCGCAGGCCGAGCATGGCCCGGATTCGCAGGTGTTTCTGCTTTCGGATGCGCCCTCACTCCTGGCCGAAGTCTCCGCCTGGGTGGACAAGCTGCTGGCCGATTTGCCGCGCCGCGCGGTCGCGGAAAAGGCGCTGGAATGCTCGCGCCTGATTCAAGTGGCGTCGATTGCCGAAGCCATTGCCATCAGCAACCGCTATGCCCCCGAACATTTGATTCTGAACGTGCGCGAGCCGCGGCAGTGGCTGGCGTCGATTCATTCGGCCGGGACTGTGTTCATGGGCGAGTGGACGCCCGAGTCGCTGGGGGATTACTGCTCCGGCAGCAACCATGTGCTGCCGACCGGGGGCGCGGCGCGGGCGTTCAGCGGGCTTTCGGTTTCGAGCTTCATGAAATCGCTGACGGTGCAGACCGCAAGCGAGATCGGGCTGCGCCAGATTGGCCCGTGCGCGGTGACGCTGGCCGATGCCGAAGGGCTGGATGCGCATGCGCTGGCGGTGCGTCTGCGTCTGGCGGCCTTGTCATGAGTACGGCCGAGCTTTTGCTGCGCGCGGACTTGCGTGCGTTCTCCGGCTATGCCTCGGCGAGGCGGCAGCAGCAGGCCGGCGAAATCTGGCTCAATGCCAATGAATCGGCCCGCGCCAATGTGGCCGACCCCGTTGCCAGTTGCCGGCGCTATCCCGAGCCGCAGCCGCCGGCATTGCGTAGTGCGCTGGCCGCGCTGTACGGCGTGGCGGAGGCGTGCCTGCTGATCGGGCGCGGCAGCGATGAAGGCATCGACCTGTTGCTGCGCACCTTCTGCATGCCGGGGCAGGGCGCCATCGTCACGGCACCGCCGGTGTTCGGCATGTATGCCGTGTGTGCCCGCCTGCATGGCGCGCAGGTGGCGGAAGTGCCGTTGCAGGAGACAGCCGCTGGCTTCGTCCCGGATTTGCTGGCGATGGCCGAGGCCGCACGGGCGCAGGCGGCCAGCTTGGTGTTTGTGTGCCGCCCCGGCAACCCGACCGGCGAATGCCTGCCCTTGGAGGCCATCGCCGACATGGCTCGCCGCCTGCGGGGGCAGGCCCTGCTGGTGGTGGACGAGGCTTACATCGAGTACGCCGACCAGCCTTCGGCCAGTACGCTTTTGCCCGCGCACGAGAATCTGGTGGTGTTGCGCACGCTCTCCAAGGCACATGCCTTGGCGGCGGCACGCATCGGCAGCGTGCTGGCTTCGGCGCAAACCATCGCCATGCTCGCCCGCACGCAAGCGCCGTATCCGCTGCCGCAACCGGCGATCGCGCTGGCTTTACAGGCGCTTTCGGAACCGGCGCTGGCCGCTACCTGGGCGCAGGTGGCGCAAACAATCGCCGAGCGCGAGCGCCTTGCCGATGCCCTGCGCCCGCTGCCTGTCGTGCGCAGGCTGTATCCATCGGCCGGCAATTTTCTGCTGCCGCGTTTTGTCGATACGGATGCGGCACTGATGGCACTGGCCGATGCCGCCATCGTAGTGCGGGACATGCGCGCGATGCCGCAACTGGGCGATGCCCTGCGCATCAGCATCGGTACACCGATACAGAACGATGCCGTCATCGCGGCTCTGGAGAAACTGGCATGAGTGCGAAAACGGCGCTTCTTTTCGTCGATCGCGACGGCACCTTGATCGAGGAGCCTGCGGACTTCCAGATCGACCGCCTGGACAAGCTGCGGCTGGTGCCGGGGGTGATTCCGGCGCTGCTGCGCCTGGTCGAAGCCGGTTGGCAGCTGGTGATGGTGAGCAATCAGGATGGCTTGGGCACGGCGGCTTTTCCCGAGGCCGATTTCGAGCCGCCGCATCGGCTGATGCTGGAGATTTTCGCAAGCCAGGGGATTCATTTTCGCGAAGTGCTGATTGATCGCAGCCTGCCGGCGGACAACGCCCCCACGCGCAAGCCCGGCATCGCTCTGGTGCAGCACTATCTGCGCGATGAGCGCATCGACTGGCAGCGCTCGGCGATGGTCGGCGATCGCCCGAGCGACATGCAGTTTGCCGAGAATCTCGGCATTCGCGGCTTCAAGCTCAAATCCGCTGCCTTCGGCGATGGCGAGGATTGGGCGCAGATTGCCAGGCAGCTGCTGGATGCCCCGCGCACCGCCCGGCTGCGCCGCACCACCCGGGAAACCGACGTGGAGGTGCAGCTTGATCTGGATGCCACGGCTGAGCCGCAGATCCGCACCGGGCTGGGTTTCTTCGACCACATGCTGGAGCAGCTCGGCAAGCACGGCGGGTTTTCCCTGCAGCTTTCCTGCCACGGTGATTTGCAGGTGGACGAGCATCACACCGTCGAGGACTGCGCGCTGACGCTCGGGGCGGCATTGAAAGAGGCGCTGGGCAGCAAGCACGGCATTGCCCGCTACGGCTTCACCTTGCCGATGGACGAATCGCTGGCACAGGCGGCACTGGATTTCTCCGGCCGTCCGGGGCTGGTGTTTTCCGGGCAGTTCCGCCGCGAGAAAGTGGGTGACTTGCCGACCGAACTGGTTGAACACTTCTTCCGTTCGCTGTGCGAGGGCGCAGGGATGACCCTGAACCTGAAGGTGGAAGGGCAGAACGACCACCATCAGATCGAAGCCTGTTTCAAGGCCGTCGCCCGCGCACTCGGTCAGGCCATCCGCCGGCAAGGGCATGGCCTGCCCAGCACCAAGGGGATGCTGTGATGGATGTGGCGCTGATGGATGCCGGCGGTGCCAATCTCGGCTCGGTCGAAGCGGCGTTGCAACGCCTTGGCGTGCAGCCGCGACGGGTGGCTGATGCCGCCACGCTCGGCCAGCCCGACCGCATTGTCCTGCCGGGCGTGGGGACGGCAGCACAAGGCATGGCCTTGCTGCGCGCGCGCGGTCTGGTCGATGCGCTGAAGACAAGCCCCGCCCCGCTGCTGGGCATCTGCCTTGGCATGCAGCTGTTGTTCGAGGCTTCCGAGGAGGGCGCAAGCGAATGCCTCGGGCTTTTGCCCGGAAACGTGCGCAAACTGGCCGCAGGCCCCGGCATCCGTGTGCCGCACATGGGCTGGAATACGCTGCTGCCCGAAGCCGCCTC
>JBHADJ010000097.1:0-28482 GCA_041855065.1 Lysobacter sp. | reverse complement strand
GTGGCTGCTGGCGGCCTTGCCATCCAGCGCGGTTTGCAAGCCGGTGACGTTGGCAATGGCATGGGTGTGGCTGCGGGCGGCCTTGCCATCCAGCGCGGTTTGCAAGCCGGTGACGTTGGCAATGGCGTGGGTGTGGCTGCTGGCGGCCTTGCCATCCAGCGCGGTTTGCAGGCCGGTGACATTAGCGATGGCGTGGGTATGCGAGGCCGGCGCTTTTTTGTCCAGTTCGGCCTTCAGCCCGGCAGGATGCACGGCGCGATCTCGGGCAGTACCCGCTGCGGTGGCTGCATTCGTGGCATAGCGCACGACACCTGAGACCGTCTCGCTGGCAGGAGGATTGCTGAAATTGGTGGCGCCTATTTGCAAGTTGGCAGTGCCAAGCTCGGCCAGCTTGATATCGGTTGCCAGCATCAAGGTGGCTTGGGTGGCTTTTTCCATGATTGGGGTGCTGCTGCCGTACACCGCAAGCAATACGCCGTTGTCCAGGTACAGGCCAAAGCCCCGCAGCGTGTAGGTATCGCTGCTGGTGTCTTGCAGGGTGACGTGCATGGTGTCTGGCGAGACGGCCGCACCGCCGATGGTGGTGAGTCGCTTGATCTCGCCGGGTAACGAGGTCATGGCTGCGGTGGCGGTGAACGCTTGCGCGGTGACGCCAACGGACACTATCTGCCGTGCTTCGGTGCCGGTGTTTTGTGCATTGATCAGTGCGGCACGGCCGGCATTGGTAATCGTGATGCGGATGTCACTCATGGTGTTCTCACGTGGTGAAATGTAGGCGGCGGTAAAGCACCGGGCGGGCAATGGCGGCGACGCCGGCACCGCCACTGGCGCTGAGCCCTTGCGTAAAGGTGAAGTGGCTGCGCACCGGCTTTACTCGCCGGATTTCCTTGATGATGTCTTCGACGTATTCGGCCGAGTTCTGGCCTTGCGCAAGGCCGCCGACCGCCAGTACGAGATCGAATGTATGGGGCGCGCCCCTGGGGCTGCGTTGCCACCATTCGCGCAATGTCAGATCACCGCCAAACGACGCCACCACCTGCCGCACGCTGGCAACGGTGCCTTTGCGGCGCTGGATGGCAATGGCAGAGCGCAAGAGGGCACGCTTGACATGCTCGGGCCACCACGGCTTCCAGGTATCCACCGAGAGCGCCCACGCCAGCCAAGGCAGCAGCTCAACCGGGCATTTGTCCGGGTTCCACAAGTCGCGCTGAGGCGCCGGGATGGCGGCAATCGGCTCGCAAATCGCCTGCTCGATGGCACGCTCGGCTCGCGTCGCATTGGCAGGCAAGAGGCTGGCGGGATTACTCATCAACACCGCCATGCAGGATGTGGATGGCCGTGCAATGTGCCGCCTGGGTGCGGCTGACGGTGATGTCTTCTGTCGGGGATTGCAGTTCCACCCGCTGCACGCCTTCGGTATGCAGTACCGAGTAGATGCCCGAGCGTGGGATGTCGCGCCCAAGGCGGCGTGATTCGTCGATGTACTTTTCCAGCCGGCGGCGGGACTCGGCAAGCACCAGGGTACTGTCGGGCCCGGCGTAGGTATAGACCACCGCGGAGACCGTGTACTGGGTGATTTGCGCCGCCTGCACGGTGACTTGATCGGTCAATGGCCGTACCGTGTCACTGTTGAGGCGAGCACGCACATTGGCGAGCATTTGCGAGGTGGGGGCACCGGTGCCGTGGCGCGAGAGCACGGTGACGCGCACTTGCCCCGGGCTTGGGCTGGTGGCGGAGGCATCCAGCACATCGGGGTCGGCCGATAGCGCATGGAAAATGTACGCCCCTTCGGGGCCGGCCACGGAAAAGCCCTCCGGCGCCAGTTGGATGCGGCGACGCAGCTCGCTATCGTCCTCCCATACGGGCGGGATATCTTTGGCCGGGTTGCCCGCTTGCAGCAACTTCCGGCTGACGCCAAACAATGCCCCCAGATGATCCAGGTCGCTGCCCTTGGCATAGGCCAGCATCAGGGCGTGACAGGAATCATTGCTGCGCTGTCGCTCCAGCATCACGTAATAGGCCGCCACTTCCAGGATTTTGTAGGCCGGATCGGCCTCGGTCAGCGCGGTGAACTGTGGATCCAGCGCGCGCAGGCGCGCCAGCATGCCGGCCAGGAGCGTTTCGTAGTCGATTTGCTGGATGACCGCCGGCACCGGCAGGCGGGAGAGGTCAACGGAGGTGAAAATGGCATCGGCGCTCATGCCCCACAAGGTGCGACTGCGCGCACGACGGTGCCAGTGCGGGGCGCTGTCGCCGCGGGGCTTACTGCCCGGCGAGGTGTTCCAGCAGCAGGTCGCGGATGCGCTCGATGTCGGCCTCGGTCAAGCCGAGCAACTCGCGTGCCTCGTAGCGCACGCGCGGGCCGCCGCGGCTGACGGCATCGCGCAGGCCGTACTGGTGCACGCCGGCGATGCGGGCCACACGCCCGGCAAAGCCGATGGCGACGCCTGCCGGGTCGGCTTTCACTTTCAGAAAGCGGGCTTGCCGGATTTTGCCGAACATGGCGGCGGCCCGGCGGCGGATGTTGCCCTTTTGCTGGCGCTTGCGCGGGGCGTAGGCGCTGCCGTCGGGGTTTTGCTGCGCGCCAATGCGCTGGCTCTGGCTGCGGCGCAGTTCGGTGCCGATGCGGCGGGCGAGCTTGCGGCGCTCGCCGGGGCTGAGCGCGGCGAGCAGCGGTGCCGCCCAGGTTTCCAGCTGGGTCAGCTCACCGCTCATGCGGCATCCCATTCGGCGATGAGTTCTTTCTTCAGATACAGCTGCCAGCGGCCGGCGTGCAGGCGCTGTTCGGGCTCGGGCTCGGGCAGGTGCTCGATGTCAAAGCCGCCGTCGTCACGGCGTGCCACCCGCACCGATTCTGTCAGTGGCAGACGGATTTCCACGTCCACATTGTGGTTGTGCAGGATTTCGGTCTCGAAGGCGATTTGCCCGCGGTTGGCCGGGTTGGCCAACAGTTCCGGTTGATGCCGGGTGAGCCATTCCAACAGCGGCACAAACAGTACGTCCGGATGTCCGGTGAAGTCCGTCACCACAAGCCGCAGGGTATAGCGATACTCGAAAGAAAACCCCGGAACATAGGTGGCGGCGAGGCTTCCCTCGGTGATGAACACCAAGAGCCGCTCCGGGTCGCGGGTGAGTTCCGGGAGTGCGGCCGTGAGATGGGCGCGCAGGCTGTCGGGTTTGTTCATGGCGTGATGGCCTCGGCAGGCACCACGCCGCGAACCCAGTCTTGCAGGGCGTTTAGTTGCGCGGCGGTGGCGTGGCAGGTGGTGTAGTTGTCGACAAGGGTTTTGGCGACATCAGAGAGCGCAATGCTGGGGGCGGGCGCATCAGGATCTCCGGTGGCGTCGGGCGAGGTGGGGGCGGTGGACAGGTTTTGTGCGGCAGCGTCGTGCAGGCGGACAAAGCCAGCAGGCACGGGGCAAGCCGCATCGGCAGTTTCAGTGACATAAACGGGCACCTCTTGGATGATGGTCTGGCCGCGTTCGCGCACGGTGCGGACGCGGTCAACGTATTGGGTGATGACGCGCTCGGCGTGTTGGGCTGCTTCCAGCTGCGTCGCCAGCGCTTGGGCTTCCTGGTGATAGGTTTCGGCCATGGCCCAGGCATGCTCGGTCATTTCAAGCGCGCCCTGGTAGCGGGTGTTTTGCCAGTGCACATAGCCGCCGACGCTGGCGATGAGTGCCAAGAGGACGATCAGGGAGACGATCAGGCGTTGCATCAGCGTGCCCCCAGTATCTGGTGTGCCCGGCGGGTGCGGGCGGCGCGGTCGGCGTGGCCGTGGGGCAGGCGCTGGGTGCGGGCGGTGCCGAGGTTGATGCGGCGGGAGACGGCCAGCACGTCATCGCGGTCGGCCAGGGTGTTGAGGCCGTTTTCGCGCCACCAGGCGGCGGCGATTTCGGCGCCGGCCTCGATGCGTTCGGCCAGTTCCGGCTGTGCCGTGAGGGGCAGGCCGGTGAGGTGTTGCATCTGGGCGTAGTTGTCGCGGCCGGTCAGTTGGATGGGGCTGCGTCCGCGATAGCGCCAGCCATCGCCACTGGCCTCGGGGCCGTTGCCCATGCGGTTGGCATAGACGCGGTTGGCGATGGCCTCGGGGCGGTTGGCGTAGGCAGCGGCGCTTTCGGCGCTGAAGTGGCGGGGGAAGATTTCCAACAGCCGTTTGCCGCTGTAGTTGAGGTTCTCGCTGACGCGGTAGAGGCCGGCGCTTTCGTGGCCGATCTGGGCGAGAAAGTGGGCAACTCGGCGTGGGGTGTTGATGCCGTAGCGGCGCATCGCCTCACGCAAGGCAGCACCCCATGCTGCAGCGCGGGCGGGGGGACAGGCAAGGATGGCGGCAAGCTGCGCGTCAGTGACCATGCTTGCCCTCCTGCGGCTTGCGGCCAAACACTACATAGCGATACCACGGGCACGGCGACTGGATGGCGAGATACACCGCCAGCGCCATGCGCAGCAGCACCTCGTAAAACCCGGCGGTCAGCTCGCCCGAGAGCACCGGCAGGCCGACGCAGACGGCGCTGGCGGCCACGATCATGATGAGGGTGCCGCCACGGATGGCAAAGCGCAGGGCGTGGCGCAGGTCGGAGAGGGTTTGCCCGTCCGGCCATTGCCCGCGGCCAAGCTGGTGCACGGCGGTGTGGATTGCCAGGCGCAGGAAGCGGCGCTTCTTGGCGCTCAGGTACATGTCCGAGAGCATGGCGATGCCGGTCAAGAGCGAGACCAGGGCGGCCAGCCAGCCGAGAAAGACGATGGTCATTGTTCACCTCCGATGAAATTGCGGGTGCGGGTTTTGAGCGCCTCGGTCAGCACCGGCAGCAGGGCCTGCGAGAAGAAGCCGATCAGAAGGGCAATCGGCGGGGTGACGGGTTTGAGCCAGGCGGTGATGGCCATTTCCGGCAGCACGGTGGCGATGGCGGCCGAGAGCACGGTCAGGGCAAAGGCTTTGGCAAACAGCCGCCAGCGGCTGATGCCGGGCGGGTTGAGCAGGAGCCCGGCGGCCACGCCCGTCATCGCCATGAACAGCACCGCCGCGCCAATGCCCAGCGCGCTGAAGGGGGCGGAGACGGCCACCGCCCAGGAGTTGGCGGCCACCATCGGCACGCTGGCAAAGGCAATCAGGTCGGGGAGTTTTGCGGGCATGGCAGGTATCAGTCCCAAAGCTGGATGAGGGGGCGCACGGTGGGGGCGGCAGAGGCCGGGGTGGCCAGCGCCACCGGGGTGCCGTGCGGGAGGATGGCGCCAAGGTCGGCAAGGCCGGGGTTCTTGGCGAGGGTGGCTTCGACCACGCCGGCGGTGCGGCCAAGGTGCCGCCAGCACAGGGCGTCGAGGGTGTCGCCTTGTTGGGCTATCACGTCCATCAGATCAGCTCCACGGTGGTGCGATTGCGGCCGAGAAAATCGCGGATCGCCCAGCGCAGGTCGCGGCGGAATTCGTCGATGCTGGGGGTGAGCTCATCGGCGCGGGCATGGCCTTGGCCGCTGGCATCAAAGCTGCGGTAGCGCTCGGCGATCTCGGCCAGTACGGCACAGGCCACGGCGCGCTGGTAGAGGATGACCAGGCGCGATTGGCCACCCACCTGCGGCGCGGGCACGTCGGCCAGCCGGGTGTGGCCGGCGGCCTGTTGCTCTGCTTGCCAGTCGGCCAGTTGGTCGTTGACGTTGACGATGGCGTGCATGAGCGCCGTGCCGAGCCGCTCGGGCGAGACTTCGCCGCCGATGCGCTGGTTTTGCGAGACCACCGAGCGATCCACGGCTGGCCAGAAGCCGTCGGCCGCAATCACATGCGGGCTGGCGGGTGCGGGCTTGGCGATGAATCCACTCATGCGGGGCTCCAGAGGATGCCGGTGGCCGGGGCGTCAGGCGGTGGAGTCAGGCCGCCATCGGCCCCGGGCCGGCAGGGTGCGCGGGGAACGCTCGGTTAGCTGCCTTGGGCAGCGTGTTTCTTCAAAAGGCGCTCGGCCTTTTCCAAATCCTTCTTGCCGCCACAGGCCGGGTGCAGGCCGATGGCGCGTTTGAGGCTGGCAATCGCCGCTGCAAGGGATTCGGAGGAGGTTTCGGCCTCGGCCAGTCGGGTGCGGGCAGCGGCGAGCAGCAGCTTGGCGCGCACTTCGTCCGGCATGTCCTCGGCTTCGGTCAGGGCGGCGGCCTGCTCCAGCACCGGCAGCGGGAAGGGCGTGCCAAGGCGCTGGGCGGTCAGCGCGGCCTCGGCGATTTCTTCGGCAATGACGCAGCCGGTGGTGCGGGCAAAGCGGTCGGGCAGCTTCAGGCCAAAGCGAAGCAGGTAAGCGCCGATTTCAAGGGCGCGTGCCCAGTCGCCAGTGTCCAGATGCCAGATCAGCAGCTCGGCAAGCAAAGGGTCTTCCGCACCTTGCCCGGCGGCCAGTACGCCGTCGATATAGGGCTGGTAGGCGGCAATCAGCTCGCGCTTCAATGCCACCTTGCCCTCGGTGGACTGGATCTGCTTCAGCCGGCTCTTGTCTTGGGTCAGCTGCATCCGCAGCTGATCCACCACGGTCACGTTGGGCAGCTGCTCGCCATGTGCCGTCTGCGCCGCGGCCTGGGCGGCTCGGATGCGCTGCTGGTGGGCACGGGCAGGGGAGAGGGCCATATCAGCCCTCCACCAGCTCGATGTTCTGCACCACGCAGCCCAGGCCGTAGTCCTCGACCACGTAGGCGTCGTTGCTGGACTCGAAGTTCTCGATGCGGTTCTTGGCCGGGTTCTCGCGCAGGTGGCGACGGCGTCCGCCAATCTGGTAGTACAGCGAGAGGTTGTCCAGCGTGGTGATGAAGAGGGTGTTGTCCGGCATGTACGGCACTTCCATCAGCGGCAGGCCGCCGGCGCGCTGCTGGGTCAGGATGATGTCGGTGGCGAGCTTCTCGCGCGAGCAGTCGTTGGCGTTGACGAGCGGGAAATACTTGTCATGCACAAGATCGCGCCCGGCCACCACCACCAGTCCGGGGTTTTTGCGGTGCCAGGGGTCGAGCAGCTGGAGGGCGTCATACACCAGCGCGTCGAGGTTGGCATAGCCGTCGTCCTTGCCGACGCTCTTGCCCACTTTGACCTTGCCGCTGCTCGCCTTCACTTCCTTCATCACCCGGTCGGGGGCGTGCTGGCGGTATTGCTCCAGCCAGCCGATGTTGACGTCCTCCAGCAGCGGGTGGGTGTTGCGATTGGTGGTGGCGGCGGCTTGGGTGCCGTTGAAGCCGATCATCAGGCGGTCAAGGGCTTGCTGCTGGATGATGGCGTCGCGCAGCAGGGTCTGGAAGTTCGGGAACTTGGCCCAGGCGTCGAGGCGGGCATAGGGGATGGCGGTGTCGAAGTCGGTCTTGTGGCATTCGTAGCCGCGGGCAGTGAGGTCGGTGACATCACGCGGCACGCGCTCGGCGTTGCCGCCGCTGGTATCGGTGCGGCTGGCGATGGTACCGGTCACGCCGAGGCTGACCTTCTCGCCCTTGAGCTCATCCACGCCAATGACGTTGATGCGGGCAAGGAAGGTGCTCGATTCCTGCATGCGCTTTTCCAGCTTCTGTTGCACGCTGGGCTCGACCGAAAACATCTCCGTGGCCGAGGGCACGCCGGAGAGGTTGGCCAAGTGCTGGGTGTAGGCGTTGTAGGCAAGGCGGGTGTCGTTACGCATGGGGGTGTCCTTATCAGCAGTCGGTGAGGTCGGGGGCGCCGGTGCCGGTGGCGAGCGGGCGCGGGGTGTGCGGGGTGGCCGGGGTGGTGTCCAGGCGCTGGCTGAGTGCCGTCACCTGGTTGGCGATGTCGGCGACTTGTTGCGCCAGTGCGTCATGGGCTTTGCCTTGCTCGTCCAGGTAGTCGCGCAGTTCGGAAAACGCCGCGCTCATGTCCGCTGCCGCGGCGGGCTCGGACTCCGCTGCCGGGGGGGCTGGCGGGGCGGCCTTGCCAATCAGCGCGTCGAGCTTGGCAAAGAGCTTCTCGATCACGCCGGGGGGGCTTTCCACCTCCTCAAACTCGATGGCGGTTTCGGCCGCCTCGCTGAACAAGGTTTCCGGCTCGTGCTTGCGTGCGGCCAGCGGGCTTTGCGCCGGGTGCTGGCGGGCAAAGGCCAGCATCTCGGTGCCAAGGCTCGCCGGGCTGTCGGTCACGGCCAAGCCCAGCAAATATGCCTTGCCGGTGTGGGCGAACTTTTCGGTCACTTCGATGCTGGTGTACACCTTCTGCTTCAGCACGTTGACCATGTGCACCAGCTCCTTGGTCGGCTCGATCTGGGCAAACAGGGCGAGGCGCTTTTCTCCGGCCAGCTCGATTTCTTCGGCCTTGAGTGCGGTCACATCGCCATAGGCACGCAGGGGCGATTCCGGGAACAGGCCGCGCAGGTGCTCCAGCCAGATGCGCGCACCGTACACGGTGCGGTTGTAGTTGGCGGCCATTTCCTCGATCCAGTTGCGCTGGATCTGGCGGCCATCGGTGGTCGCGCCTTCGACGGCAACGCGGAACCATTTGCTGCGATATTTCTTCACGGGCTTTCCCTCGGGTGCGGTGCGTGGTTTGATACCGGGATGCTGGCGGCGCGCACGCAGGGCGACAATTCGTTTTATGTGTAAATGCGCGCCTTACGCTGACCCCGACCGCAAGCGCGGCGGGCAGGTGGCGAAAATCGCCGCATGACGCAGCCGGATACCCCCCTTCTCCCGATGGATAACCGCCGCCAAGCCCGCTTCCTGTATTGGATGGGCTGGCGGGTGTGCGATATTGCCGAGGCGCTGGGCGAGAACGAAAAAACCCTGCATAGCTGGAAATCCCGCGATGAATGGGACAAGGCAGGCAATCTCGAACGCATCGGCGGGGCGCTGGAGGCGCGGCTGGTGCAGTTGATCCTGAAGCCCGATAAAACCGGGGGCGAGTACAAGGAGATTGATTTGCTGCACCGGCAGATGGAGCGGCAGGCGCGCATCCAGCGCTATCAGGCCGGCGGCACGGAAACGGATTTGAACCCGAACATTGCCGCCCGCAATGCCGCGCCAAAAAAGCGCCCGAAGAAAAACGAGTTCAGCGAGGAGCATATCGAGCTTCTGCAAAGCGCGTTTCTTGAGGGCTGTTTTGATTACCAGAAGGATTGGTATCGGGCGGGCAACAATCGCACCCGCTTCATCCTCAAAAGCCGCCAGATTGGGGCCACCTTCTACTTTGCCCGCGAGGCGCTGGTGGATGCGCTCATCACCGGGCGCAATCAGATTTTTCTTTCGGCCTCCAAATCGCAGGCGTATTTGTTCCGCAGCTACATTCTGGCCTTTGCCCGCGAAGTGACGCAGGTGGAGCTGGCCGGCGACCCGATTGTGCTGGCCAATGGGGCAGAGCTGTATTTTCTCGGCACCAATGCGCGCACGGCGCAGGGCTATCACGGCAATTTCTATTTCGACGAATGTTTCTGGACGTACAAGTTCAACGAGTTGAACAAGGTCGCCAGCGGCATGGCGATGCACAAGAAGTGGCGCAAGACGTACTTTTCCACGCCTTCGAGCATGGCGCACGAGGCGTACAAGTTCTGGACGGGCGAATGGTTCAACCGCGGCAAGCCCACGGCGCAGCATATCCGGCTCGATACCTCGCACGCGGCGCTGGGGGCTGGGCGGCTATGCGAGGATCGCGTTTGGCGGCAGATCGTGACCATTCTCGATGCCGAGCGGCGCGGCTGTGATCTCTTTGACATTGAGGAGCTGCGCATCGAATACAGCGCCGAGGCCTTCGCCAATCTGCTGATGTGCGAGTTCGTTGATGACCACGCCAGCATTTTCCCGCTCGCCATGCTCCAGCCCTGCATGGTGGACAGCTGGGTGGAATGGCAGGCCGATTACAAGCCGTTTTCGCAGCGCCCGTATGGCGACCGCGCCGTGTGGGTGGGCTATGACCCCTCCGAAACCGGCGACAGTGCCGGGCTGGTGGTGCTGGCACCGCCCGAGGTGCCGGGCGGGATGTTCCGGGTGCTGGAGCGGCACCAGTTCCGGGGCATGGATTTTGCCGCGCAGGCCGACTTCATCCACAAGATCACCCAGCGTTATTGGGTGAGCTATATCGGCATCGACGCCACCGGCATGGGCACGGGCGTGGCGCAGTTGGTGCGGCAGTTTTTTCCCAATCTCACCGTGTTCAATTACTCGGTGGAGGTCAAGACCCGGCTGGTGCTGAAGGCGTTTGACGTGATCAAGAACGGGCGCTTGCAGTTCGATGCGGGCTGGACGGATTTGGCGCAATCGCTGATGGCGATTACCAAGACCACCACCGCCAGCGGGCGGCAGATGACCTATTCGGCAGGCCGCAATGACGAAACCGGCCATGCCGATCTTGCCTGGGCGCTGTTCCATGCCCTGCAAAACGAGCCCCTCGAAGGGCAGACCCGCCGGAATACCGGCTTCATGGAGATTCACTGATGAGCAATGCAAAAAGCGCGATGGCGCAGGTGTTTTCGTTTGGCGAGCCGGTGCCGGTGCTGGAATCGGCGGGCTGGCTGGATTATCTGGAATGCGGGCAGAACGGGCGCTGGTACGAGCCGCCGGTGAGCCTTGAGGGGCTTTCGCGCCTGCCGCGCAGCAATGTGTATTTGCGCAGCGGGCTGCTGTTCAAGCGCAACCAGCTGGCGGCAAGCTTCATCCCGCATCGCCTGCTCTCGCGCGAGGCGTTCGAGCAGCTGGCGCTGGATTGGGTCACCTTCGGCATGGCCTATGTCGAGCGGCAGCAATCCCTGGGCGGGCGGGTCATCCGCCTGGCTCCGGTGCTGGCCAAGTACATGCGTCGCGGCGTCGAGCCGGGCGAGTTCTTCATGGTGCGCGGCTGGAAGGAGGAACACGCCTTTGCCCCCGGCAGCGTGTTTCAACTGCGCGAGGCCGATGTGGATCAGGAAATCTATGGCCTGCCGGAGTGGCTTTCGGCCATGCAGTCGGCGCTGCTCAACGAGTCCGCCACCCTGTTCCGGCGCAAGTATTACAACAATGGCTCGCACGCCGGCTTCATCCTGTACATGACCGATGCCACCCAGCAGGACGAGGACATCGACGCCCTGCGCGCGGCGCTGAAAAATGCCCGAGGGCCGGGCAACTTCCGCAACCTGTTCCTGTACGCGCCGGGCGGCAAGAAGGACGGCCTGCAACTGATCCCGGTCAGCGAGGTGGCGGCGAGGGACGAGTTTGCCGGCATCAAGAACGTCACCCGTGATGATCTGCTCGCCGCCCTGCGTATCCCGCCCCAGCTGCTCGGCATCGTCCCCACCAATGCCGGGGGCTTCGGCAGCATCCGCGATGCCGCCGAAGTCTGGGCAGAGAACGAACTTGCCCCCATGCAGGCGCGCATCGCCCGCCTCAATGACTGGCTGGGGGAGGAGGTGATCCGGTTCAGGACGCCTGAGAGGCAAGGCGTTTGAAAGCCGTGCGCAGATCCCGCTTTTCGGTTTCGTCCAAAGTCCTCCCAAGGCGTTGCTTGGCGAGGTAAAGGAGTTTTTTGTCCACTTCCGAGGGAATTATCCCGGCACTTTCTTGTGGCTCTGGATGCTGGTTTTTAATTTCTTGTGCGACTTGCACAAGCATGTCTTCATGCGCGATGGAAGTCTCTTGGCATGGGGGATTGACGACATCCGACGCGGGGGTGGCGAAATTTTTTACGGTTTCATCTGTCCATTTGACTTTGCAGTCCACCTCTGCCCGCAGATAGGGGGAGGTGGCCAGCGGGGTTCCCATTGATAGCAGGTGCACCCGAATGCCGAGATTCTGAACGGATGTGACCCCGGGTGTCAGGTCAGCATCACCGGACAAAATAATGGCCGCAGAGATGGCTTTGGACTGTGCCAAGGCAATCAGGTCGGCAATAATCAGGCCGTCCACGGCTTTCTGGTTGCCCTGCATGTTGCGCGTGCCAAGGCGCAGCTTGAAGTCATCCAGATCCTCAATGGCACGGTGGTCAGGTGCTTTGCCACCGTTGGCATGGGGGCCGTCGTACCAGTACACCCGCAGCAATGGGCGGCTGTCGAACTGCCTGCCTACGGTGGACAGGATTTCTTCGCGAAGCTTCGCGTAATCAATCTTCAGGTGCTGGCGTGGCGTCCTGCGGCCATAGATCACATCAGAGGTCTGTATCCAGAAATAGCCCGCGTCAACAAAGACCGCAACTTGGTTCATTCGCATCCCCAAAAGGAAGAAGGGAGCGCACTCGGCACTCCCTTCTTTAGTAAGGTGCCTTTGGGGCACCGATTAGAGGCTCAAATCCTACAGCAGTGCATAACGTAATGCAACCCTTTGCAACGGATGTTCAGCTTTTGCGCTTCTTGCGCTTGCGTTTGCCGGGGCGTTTGCCCAGCGGCACCGGCTGATACAGGGCGTCGAAGTCGTCCCCGCCGTAGGCCGCCGCCATGCCGGGGAGGCCGATGGCGTCGGCGATGGCATCCCAGCCCGCGCCGATGGGTTTGAGTGTCAGGAGCCCGCCCAGTTGCTGCTGCGCCAGCTCGGCCACCGCGGCGATGTTTCTGGGATTGCATTCAATGTCTCTGGCAGCCAGCGAACCGATGGCATCCAGTGCGTAGTACACATGCCACAGGAGTCGCAGGTCTTCTTCCTCGAAGATGGCGGTCAGTTCGCGGCTCATTGCGCACCCCCTTGCACGGTGCGCGGCAGGGTATGGGCGCGGTGGACGAGATCGAGCAGCTCGCCCAGCGTCAGGCGCGTGATGTCGCGGCCTTCGAGGGCGGCGGTCAGCCAGGCCAGTTGCCGCACCGGCAGCTGCGGGATGCGCGCCAGTGCCTTCAGGGTGCTGAAAAGATCATGGGTGGCGCCGTCGTCGTTGGCGGCGGGGTGGGGTTGCGTGTTCATGTGGGACTCCTGAGATTGATTGGAGTCCGCCACTGCGCTGTCAAACACGGGTGGCGGACGACGCGGGTTGACAGACCGGATCTCAGGAACCGGCAGGGCTTTCGCCCTCCCGCGCCGCCCGCCATAAAACGGGGGGCGCTGCGCAACAGGCCGCCACCGATGGGCGGGCAAACAAAAAGCGCCAAGCATCGGCAAGATGGGCGCTGTTGCGCCTGAGATGTTCGGGCTGTCAAACCCGGCCGCCGATTGTGCGGCGACAGTGGCACGATAGCGGCAGGCGGGGGCGGTGTCAAGGGGCGTGCCGTCGTCGTTGGCGGCGGCCTCATGCGCGACCCCGCCCGGTTATTTCACGCCCGCCAATAGGGGCGGGCTACCGCTTGGCGCGTGGCGTTGATGGCCTCCTATCCCAGGCAGGCCAAAGCAGGGAGCCAATCATGGGCATATCAGGCAGCAAGCGGGAGGCGCTCCATCAAAAGGCGGGTCATGTCTGCCACTTGGCTGGCATGCTGCACGTCGATACCGACCAGGGTGCCGTCCTCGGCATAATCCAGCACCACGCCATCGGCGACTTCCTGTGCATCGCTGCCTACGCGATCAGAAAGATGGATGTACAGCGAATCGGTGGTTTTGTCGTAGCTGATTTTCATGGGGTGTAGTTCCTGTCCGGGAAGGCGTTGTGAATAGTGGTGCCATCTTCAAGCGTGACCACGCGGAGCCACTTGCCAAGTGTGACATCAAAACCCCAGTGGCGGATGCGGCCATCTTCCTGCACTTGCTTCTTGGCCGGGTTGGCAACCACCGCCTGACACATGGCAAGCGTCAAATAGGGGCGCTTGGCAAGGACGTTTTCGCGGAAGTAGGCGGTGGTGTTCATGGGGCTATGAAAGTGAAACCATTTCACTATGTCAACATCCCCTGCGATTTTCGGCGAAAAGTAGGGAATTCGCGCAAAAAACAGCGGAAAGCGGTTGTCTTGCTTTCTAACTTTTGTTAGAATTATCCCCGTTGAGCGGCTCAACAACGGGAAACCCCCTACCGAAGCAGGGGGCTTGGAGGAAATGATATGAAGCGGACACTTCGTACCATTGTCTTGCTCCTGTTGGCTCTCTGGCCTGTGACGGCCTACTGACAGCAGCAAGGGCTGGGGGTTCGCCCCCAGCCTCTCCATCCTACAAAACCCACCCAAGCACTGCAAGCCATGAGCCAAAAAAGCTACGACGCCACCGGCTACAACCGCCGCAGCATGGAAAAGCTGGGGAAAAAGCAAAAGTCTTTCACCCTGGACACCGAAACCCTTGCCCTGTTTGATGCCCTGGCCGAAAAAACCGGGCATAGCCATGTGCAAATCCTGCGCGATGCACTGCGCCTGTACGCCGAAAAACAGGGCACTTGATGCCCAGCCAAATGCAAGCGGTGAGCTGACCGTGCAGTGACACCCGCACGCCCAAGCAAGCCGCCAGCCCATGAGCCGCCCACCCGGGCGGCTTTTTCATGCCCTGCCCACCACGGTGACGGCCATCTCCACCACAACGCTCGCCACCGCTGTCACGGCCATCTCCACCACAACGCTCGCCACCGGAGCCGCGCCGTGTTCCCCCCGCCACGCCTGCGGGCCAAACGTCCGGCTTTTGCTGCACGCCTGCATCTGCCGCCGCTGCCCGCCCTGGCGGAGCCTACAGCGGCCTTCCGGAGCCTGTGCACTCCCGCACATCCCTGCATCCGGGGCTCCAAAACGACCCGTGGAGCCGGAGGGACGAGGCGGGTGCGAGCGCCCTCAGGATTTTGACGGGTCGGAAAAGTGTAACTTGTGTAACCACCCCCGAAAATAGCGTGTAACCTGATGATTTTGTTGAAAAAAGCAGGTTACAAAAAACTGTGATTTTTTGTAACCTCAACTGTAACCAGCTCGTAACCCATTGATTTGTAAGGGGCTGAAAAAATGGTGAGGTTACAGTTCGGACTGTGATCAGGTTACAGTGAAATCCCAAAAAAGTTACAGTTGTTCAGGTTCCTTGAAACCCTTGTCCTGTAAGGCTTTCAGCCGTTTTTTGAGGAGCAGGTTACACAAGTTACACTTTTCCGATGGTCAAATTTTTTCGCGGGGAAAGGCAAAAAAGTCCCATCTTCCATACTTTTTTTGTTGTTGTCGTATGGAGTGCTGTAAAGGGGGAGTAAGGGGGGGCAAACCCGCGCTTCAGTAGAAGGGGATGAAGGCCTCGGATCGCAGATAGGAGACGTAGCCCGCCCCCGCTACCAAATACAGCGGCTCAACCATTGCTCCGGTTGAGCCGTTTTTTTGCAGAAAATTGCTCTCGAATCTGGAGAGTTCGATTGGCTGACGTGCAATAGGATGCATCGTCTACAATTTGACGCATGTCTGATTCTGCCACCAGCCTTTCGCAGCAATTCCTGATTGCTTTGCCATCCTTGGATGATCCGCATTTTGCCCGTACCGTCACATTGATCTGTCAGCATGACGACAGTGGTGCGATGGGAATCGTCATCAATCGCCCCTCCGAATACAGCGTGGAAGCGTTGTTGCCGCAGGTGCAGATTGAAGGTGGGGTACCGGAATTTCTGGCCCAGCCGGTTCTGGCCGGTGGCCCGGTTCATGCCGAGCGCGGCTTCGTGTTGCACGATGGCGAGCGACACTGGGATTCCAGTGTGCGCCTGCCGGGTGGTCTGTTCCTGACCACATCGCGCGATGTGCTGCAGGCGCTGGCGCGTGGCGAAGGGCCAGCCCGAGCCCTGGTGGCGCTGGGCTGTGCCGGATGGGGCGCCGGGCAGCTTGAGCGGGAGATCGGCGAGAACAGTTGGATGACTGCGCCGTTGGATGAGCGCATTCTGTTCCAGACGCCAATCGAGCAGCGCTGGCAGGAGGCTGCCGGGCTTGTGGGCGTCAATCTGATGCAGATGACGCATTATGCAGGTCGTGCCTGATGCGTGCGGATGCCACCGTGCTCGGGTTTGACGTGGGAGCCAAGCGGATCGGCGTGGCAGTTGGCAGCGCGTTTTCCGGCAGCGGGCGCATGTTGGCGGTAGTGGACATGCGCAATGACACGCCGGATTGGTCGGTGATCGAGAAATTACGCCGCGAGTGGTTGCCGGGTGGCTTCATCGTGGGGGATCCGATGACGCTCGAAGGCGACGATCAGCCTGCACGACGGCGTGCCCACCGGTTTGCCCGTGCGCTGCATGCCCGCTTTGCTCTGCCGGTGTTTCTGGTGGACGAGCGGCGCAGCAGCCTTGAGGCGGCGCAGCGTTTTGCGCGTGCCCGTGCCGAAGGGCAGCGCCGCCGCCGCGATGCAGCCGAGCTGGATGCACTGGCTGCGGTCATCATCATCGAGCGCTGGTTCAGTGCGCCGGACAATGCGCTTTCCGTGAACGAACTTTCTGACTGAGTTTTGCAAGTCATGCCACAGCACCTTCTTTCCATGCAGGATCTGGATGCCTGCGAAATCACCCGGATTCTTGATCGCGCCGAGGCGCTGCAAAAGTTGACCGATACTCGCCGGATTCTGGCCGGTGTCGGTATTTGCACGTTGTTCTTCGAACCTTCGACCCGAACCCGGCTCAGCTTCCAATACGCTGCCCAGCGACTTGGTGCGGACGTGCTGAGTTTTGATGCGGCCACCTCCTCGGTCACCAAGGGCGAGAGCAATCTGGATACGCTGAAGAACATTGAGGCGATGGGCGTGCGTGGCTTCATCGTGCGCCATCGTGAGGATGGGGCAGTGGCGGCATTGGCGGCAGCGGCAGGGGCGCAAACGGCGCTGGTGAATGCCGGGGATGGTCGCAGCCAGCATCCAACGCAGGCATTGCTCGACATGCTCAGCATTCGACAGGCCAAGGGGACGGATTTCTCGCGCCTGAAAGTGGCCATCGTGGGCGACATCCTGCATTCGCGCGTGGCGCGCAGCGATCTCATTGCCTTGCGGACACTCGGGGCTGGTGAGATCCGTGCCTGCGGCCCGGCAAGCCTGTTGCCGCAGGACGATACGCTGGCCGGCTGTCTGGTCACGCATGATTTGGATGAAGCACTGGCCGATGTCGATGTGGTGATGACGCTGCGTCTGCAGCGTGAGCGCATGGAGAGCGGCTTGATCGGTTCACTGGAGGATTACCATCGCGACTACGGTATCAGCCGTGTGCGGCTTGCCGGGGCGAATCCACAGGCCGTGGTGCTGCACCCGGGGCCTCTCAATCGCGGCGTGGAAATTACCGACGAAGTTGCCGATGGTGTGCAGTCGCTGATACTCAAGCAAGTGGAAAATGGTGTCTGGATACGCATGGCGGTGCTTGAGCGCGCTTTGGTGGCGTCATGAAGACGTCGGATCTCGCTCGGCCTGCGGCAGTCGTCCTGCTTTCGGGCGGTATGGATTCGGCGGTGGTATCGGCCATGGCGCATCAGCAAGGCTTTGCCGTGCATGCACTCAGCGTGGCCTACGGGCAGCGCCATCAATCCGAACTGGCGGCTGCGCGCCGCGTGGTGGCGATGACCGGTGCCAAGGTACACAAGATCGTCGATGTGGATTTGCGCAGCATCGGTGGCTCGGCACTGACCGACGACATTGCTGTGCCGCTTGATCGGGACAGTCGCACGATGGAGGCCAGCATTCCCAGTACTTATGTGCCGGCGCGCAATACCATCATGCTCTCGGTAGCATTGGGTTGGGCGGAAGTACTGGGGGCACGCGATATTTTCTGCGGCGTCAATGCCGTGGATTACTCCGGTTACCCGGATTGCCGCCCGGCATTCATCGAAGCATTCGAGCGGCTTGCCAATCTGGCCACCAAAAGCGGGGTGGAGGGACGTTCGATACGCATCCATGCCCCGTTGATGGCGATGAGCAAGGCCGACATCATCCGACACGGCTCAGCGCTCGGAGTGGATTTTTCCGCGACAGTGAGCTGTTATCAGGCCGACCTTGACGGCCGTGCCTGCGGCCATTGCGATGCCTGTCAACTGCGTCGGCAAGGATTTTTGGCTGCAGGTATTGCCGACACCACGCGATATCGCTAGAATGCCCAGCCTTGCTTTCGGGCAAGCATATCGGGCCGTTAGCTCAGCGGTAGAGCAGTTGACTTTTAATCAATTGGTCCTAGGTTCGATCCCTAGACGGCCCACCATCAAAAACAAAGGCTTGCGATTTTTCGCAAGCCTTTTTGTTTGCCTGGAAATCGACGCTTCGAGCCTGCGCCGATGACGGCGCTTTGTGTCTCCTGTGCGGTGCACCGACCGGGCAGGGCTGTCGTAAGGCATCTGCCGGGAGCATTTTGTGGAGAGAATGGCGGGTTTTGCCATGAGTGCAGGTGGCGAGGGTGATTGGAACTTCTCGCCGCCATGCGAGTCGGCAAGGGGGCGTGGTGGCGGCTCTTACAGCCGCGCACTCACTGCCGTGCGCGGCCAGATGGATTTGATGTCGTAAATCACGCTGTTTTCCGTGCCGAGCGAGTGAATTTGTGCGGCATCGAAAGCGCGGAAGGCATCGTGTGCCACGGCCAGGATGACGGCATCGTGCTGGCCGTGCGGCAACTCGGGCAGCAGCGGGATGCCGTATTCGGCCTGTACTTCGTCGGCATCGGCCCAAGGGTCGTACACGTCGACTTTGGCGCCGGCGTTTTGCAGGCAGTGGATCACGTCCATCACGCGGCTGTTGCGCAGATCCGGGCAGTTTTCCTTGAAAGTGATGCCAAGCACCAGTATGCGTGCACTGGCGGCAGCGATGCCGCGCTCTGCCAGAAGCCCCAATACTTGTCCGCCGACATGGCTGCCGACGCGATTGTTGATTTGTCGAGCCGTCTGGATCAGTGCGGGGTGGTAGCCGACGGCCTCGGACTTGTGCAGCAGATAGTAGGGGTCCACGCCGATGCAGTGCCCACCGACCAGTCCGGGGCGAAAAGGCAGAAAGTTCCATTTGCTGCCGGCGGCATCCAGTACATCACGGGTATCAATGTCCAGACGGTCGAAAATCAATGCCAGCTCGTTGACCAAGGCAATGTTCACGTCGCGCTGGATGTTTTCGATCACCTTGGCTGCCTCGGCAACGCGCATGGACGGGGCGCGATGTGTGCCAGCTGTAATGATGCGGCGATAAAGAGCATCGACGAAGTCTGCACTGGCCGGCGTCGAGCCGGAGGTGACTTTGACGATGTCCGGCAGACGCCGTGCGTGGTCGCCGGGGTTGATCCGTTCGGGGCTGTAGCCACAGAAGAAATCCTGATTGAAGATGAGTCCGGAGCCTGCTTCAAGGCGGGGAACGCAGATTTCTTCGGTAGTGCCCGGATAAACGGTGGATTCGTAGATCACGATGTCGCCGTGTTTGAGGTGGCGTGCAACCAATTCGCTGGCAGAAACCAGGGGGCGCAGATCCGGGTTGTAATCGCTGTCGATCGGTGTCGGCACGGTAATGATGTACACCGTGCAATCGGCGAGCGCACTCTCGTCGCTGTGATAGGCAAGGCGGGGGGCCAGAAGTGCCTCGTCGGGGACCTCCAGTGTCCGATCATGACCACTGGTAAGCTCGGCCACGCGCTGGGCATTGATGTCGAAGCCGATCACATCGAAGTGTCGGGCAAGCTCCACTGCCAGTGGCAGCCCGACATAGCCCAAGCCGATGATGCCGATTTTTGCCGAGTCAAGATGCAACATGGGATCGTATGTGCGAAAGGGGCATTCATCATACGCCCATGCACTTGGCGAGTTCCGACCGTTCAATCCGGGGATTCGGCCTTTCGAGTCCTTATTCCCAAAAAGCATGGGTGACATACCGATGCCACTTTGCTCCATGTGCAGATTGTCTGTTAAAAAATCGTCATTCGCTTTCTGATAAAGGAGTCCGCTCATGCAACGCCAAATCCTGTCGCTTGCCATCGCCTTGGCGCTTGCGCCTGCTGCCTACGCCAACGAACCGCAGATATCCGCTCAAGATTCGTCACAGGACAATGCCAGCACGCTTGATCAAGTCATCGTCACCGGGACCCGCGCGTCGGATCGCACCGTGGCCGAATCGGTGGCACCGATCGACATCATCAGCGCCGAAACCCTGCAAGCCACCGGCACCACCGAGCTTGCCACCGCGCTGGCCCGCGCCCTGCCTTCGCTCAATTTTCCGCGTCCGGCACTGACCGACGGCACCAGTGCGGTGCGCCCGGCACAGCTGCGCGGCCTCTCGCCCGATCAGGTGCTGGTGCTGGTCAACGGCAAGCGTCGCCACACCGGTGCCCTGCTCAATCTGAACGGCACCATCGGGCGCGGCTCGGCGCCGGCCGATCTCAACACCATCCCGATCTCCGCCATCGCCCGGGTGGAAGTGCTGCGCGACGGTGCCTCGGCCCAGTACGGCTCCGATGCCATCGCCGGCGTGGTCAACGTCATCCTGAAGGGGCAAAGCCAGGGCGGCAGCATCAGCTTCGTCAACGGCAAGACCACGGCCGGGGACGGCGAGCAATTCCAGCTGGCCGGCGATGTCGGCTTGCCGCTGGCCGGTGATCGCGGCTTTGTCCACCTCTCTGCCGAAGGCCGCACGCAGGAGCGCACCGACCGCGCCCGTCCTTATGCCGGTACCCCCAGTGCCAGCCAGCCGCAAGTCGGACAAAAAGCCTTCGTGATTGGCGACCCCGGCCTTACCCACGGCGCGGTTTCCTTCAACAGCGCCTTCGACATCACCGACAACTTCACCCTGTACGGCTGGGGCACGGCCAGCGAGCGCGACATCACCTCGTATGCCTTCTTTCGCGCACCCGGCGACAGCCGCAATATCCTGTCGATCTATCCGGAAGGCTTCCTGCCGCAGATCAACAACCGCTCGCGTGATCGCTCCGCCGTGCTCGGCGCACGCGGCGTGATCGCGGAAAACTGGGATTGGGATTTCAGCTACAACTACGGCTACAACCACCTCACCTTCCACACCCGCAACACGCTCAATGCCAGCCTGGGCGAAAGCTCGCCGCGCGAGTTCTACGACGGCGCGCTGGAAAGCACGCAGAATGTGCTGAACCTCGACGTGCGCCGCCGCTTCGACATCGGCAGCGCCTCGGCACTCAACATCGCCTTCGGTGCCGAATACCGTTACGACAAGTGGAACCAGTCGCCGGGCGAATACGGCTCCTATGCCCAGCCGGACATCACCAAGGCGGGCGGTGCGCAGGGTTTTGCCGGCTTTGCCCCGGAGGTCTCCGGCCACTACGACCGCAAGAGCCATGCCGCCTATCTCGATGCCGAAGCCGAGCTGGGTGAGCAGTTCACCCTGGGCGGCGCGGTGCGCTACGAGCACTTCGATGATTTCGGCAGCAAGACCTCGGGCAAGCTCTCGGCCCGCTATGCCTTCACCCCGGCGATTGCCCTGCGCGGCACGATCTCCACCGGCTTCCGCGCCCCGTCGCTGGCACAGCAGTATTTCCAGACCATCAGCACGCTGTATCTGCCCGGCATCAGCACGCCGTTCGAAGTGCGCACCTTCCCGGCCTCCAGTACCGTGGCGCAGGCCTTTGGTGCCGAACCGTTGCAGCCGGAAACCTCGAAGTCCGCCAGCCTCGGCCTCGTGCTACAACCGGCCAACGGTCTGTATGTCACCGTTGATGCTTACCAGATCGACGTGGACGATCGCATCGTGCTTTCCTCCAACCTGACCGGTGCCGGCGTGCGTGCCCTGCTCGAAGCCCAGGGCATCTACGGTGTCAACGGCGGGCGCTACTTCACCAACGCCATCGATACCCGCAGCCGGGGCGTCGATCTCGTCGGTACCTGGCACAAGAAGCTGGAAAACAGCGCGCTGGATTTCACGCTGGGCTACAACTACAGCAAGACCGAAATCACCCGCATCGCGCCCAACCCGAGCGAGCTGGAAAGCAACGGCCTCAGCCTTGAGCGTATCGACCGGGTGGAGCGTGGCCGCATCGAAAAGGGCTTCCCGCGCAGCAAGCTGCTGCTTTCGGGCCAGTGGAGCAACGACAACTGGGAGTTTTCGCTGGCTGCCACCCGCTACGGCAGCGTCACGCTCACCCCGAACAACAGCGCGCTTGACCAGACCTACGGTGCCAAATGGCTGACCGACATCGCCGCCAGCTACAAGACCGGTGGCTGGAAGTTCACCCTGGGCGCGGACAACGTGTTCGACGTGTACCCGGACGAGAGCATCTTCGGCAACTCCACCAACGGCCAGTTCCCCTACAGCAACCTCTCGCCGTTCGGCTTCAACGGAGCCTATGTGTACGCCCGAGTCGGGTTCAACTGGTAAGCCGCCGCAGCGGATGCGCGGCATTCGGTTCTGTCGCAGTTCATGGGCAGCGGTCATGATGACCGCTGTCTTTCATGGAGTGCTCCAATGTCCTTTGTCCGACTGATGAATGTCGCAGGTGCAGCGATCGCCCTGTCGGCCTGTGCCACCTCATCCGCCCCGTCTGCAGACGAGAAGCCGGTCGGCATGGCCAATCCTGCTTCAGTCCACTGCCTTGAAAAAGGTGGACGGCTGGAGAGCAAGAAAAATGCCGAGGGCGGTGAATATGCCCTTTGCCATCTGCCTGATGGGACTGTGGTGGAAGAGTGGGAACTGTATCGCCGCGATCAGGGGAAAAACTGATCGGAATGGATCGCGCACGGCCCGGCAGGTGCAAACCTTCGACGCTCTTTCAAGGCGTCGATTGCCGTATTCGGACGTGAATACAGGCAAATCATGGAGTGACAGACAAGGGTGCCCTGGTGCGCACCGAGATCATCCGGGAAAATTCCTTTGATCTTGATAGCCAGACCGCGCTGGATGGCATCGGAAAATTGGGTGGCTCAGGTGTAGACACTACGCCGGCAGTAACGGATTGCCTTGTGCCACTTGATGGGCGGAAAGGCAGGCATGAGTGCGGTACTGCAAGGGCTGACGGGCAAGAGCGAGCGGCTGTGATGCTTTCGCCATCCTGCCTTGAAGGGAAATGACTTGCGGGCCGCGTTGAGGCTTGAAGGTGGCCGATGAGTGCAGTCGGCGGCTTTGGGGCGCGAAGCTTACCCGCCGAGCCGAATCCGGCTACGGGTATTGACGTCATGCGTGCGCCTTCCTTGCTCTTTGGGAGCTTGAGCCGGCAGCGTCATTGGCCATCGAGCTGGCCGTAAGCGTGCCGGGTCAAGTATTAAGTGCCTTGTGAAGAGCCTGGCACGGCAAGCGGCGGATAGTGCGTTCACCGTTTTGATCGTGCAGATCTTCCGGCGATGTCATTGATCTGCCGTGTCTTCCGGCAAATGGCAGGCGGGACGTGCGGGTGGTGACGACTGAATCTGCGAGCGCCTGTCGATGAGCAGGCGTTTCGGGAGCGCGCGGTGGCCATGTGTTGCCATGGCCTGATCGTGTTTACCCCCAGCTTTGCATGATTCTTTTCAGGTCCGGAAGACTGCGCCGGCTGACGTCGAGCGGTTTCTCGACACCTTGCAGAAGCACTTGTGCATGTCCGGCGGGATCGCGACGCAGCTCTTTCAGTGCGTGACGAGCTACCAGACAGTTGCGGTGAATGCGCAGAAAACGCTCGCCGAACTCCTCCTCCAGTGATTTCAGTGATTCATCCACCAAATCCTGCCCCTTGCTGTGATGAACCACGACATATTTCTCTTCGGCCTGCATGTAGAGAATGTTGCTGACCGGGATAAGTCGCATATGCCCGCCCAATCGGGCGCAAAGTTGGCTGCGCACCTGTTGGGTAGCGGGTACGGCAGGTTGTTGTCCCAGTCTTTCGCGGGCGCGTTGCAGGCTGAGTGACAGACGCTCCGGTCGCACGGGTTTGACAAGATAGTCCAGGGCGGCATGTTCGAATGCGCTCAGCGCATGGTTGTCATAAGCCGTGCAAAAAACAATCAGCGGAGGTGCCGGCTTTTGTGCCAGTTGTCGTGCAACGTCCAATCCATCCATGCCGGGCATGTGGATATCAAGGAGCAGCAAGTCCGGATTGCGCACATCGCAAGCATACAAAGCATCCTGACCATTTTCGGCCTCCCCAATGACCTCAATATCGCCTTCTCGTGTCAAAAGGCCGCGTAGACGTGCACGCGCCAGCGGCTCATCATCAACGATCAATATCCTCATTCACCCTCCAAATGAACAATCATCCTGAATGGCGTCATTATTGCAGCCCACAGTCAGGGAGCGATGCAGGAGGCGACAAGCGGCATCTTGGCGCAGGCATCATGGTATTGCCTGCGGGCGTGTTCACGCTTAACGAGCCAATCGTTTGTCGAGCCAGGCGGCGAGATCGCGGATTTCTTCCGCACATACCTGGTGCGCCATTGGGTAGGCATGCCATTCCACCTGAATGCCACTATCCAGCAAAGCATCACGGCTGCGCTTGCCACCGGTATAAGGCACCACCGGATCATGCAGGCCATGCGCCATGAAAACCGGTTGCAGGCGAGCGGCATCGCTCAGTCCGGACAATGTGGCGTTACCCAGTGGCAGGTAGGTGGAAAGAGCAATCAGCCCGGCAAGTGGTTGCTGACGTCTTGCGCCGGCCGCCAGAGTGATGGCGCCGCCCTGGGAAAATCCGGCCAGAAAAATCCGCTCGGGTGCAATACCGCGCTCGCCTTCGCGGGCGATCAGCAATTCCACTTGGTGAATGGATTCCGCCACCCCCTCGGCGTCGGCGCGGTTGGACAAATCCATGTCGCGGATGTCGTACCAGGCGCGCATGGGCAAGCCGCCATTGATGGTGACCTTGCGCACCGGTGCATGCGGAAACACGAAGCGCAGCGAAGGCCAGCCCGGTTGAATCAGTTCAGGCACCAGAGGTTCGAAATCATGACTGTCGGCACCGAGGCCATGCAGCCAGATGACACTCCATTGCGGTGCAGCGCCGGTTTCGCGTTCAACGCAGGGCAGGGGCGAGAGGGCATGGTTCATGTCGGTACCTGTAGTCAAGGTGCCGCATTATTATGCCCGTCGGATCGCCGGTGTGGGCATGGTAAAATCCGGCCGAGCCCGGCGATGAGGTTGCTTCGGGTGCCCCGCTTTTCTCCTTCCTTTCTGTGAGTTTCTCATGCCCCAACTTGCCCAACGTATTGGCCGTGCCAAGCCCAGCGCCATCATGCAGGTGGCTGAAAAAGCCAAGCAGCTCAAGGCCGAAGGCCGCGACATCATCAGCTTTTCGATTGGCGTGCCGAACTTCCTGCCGGGGCCGCACGTGTATGAAGCTGTACGCAACTGGCTGGACAAGGACAGCGGCCAATACGGCAGCAACCGGGGTGCGCCGGAGCTTCTGGATGCGTTTTTGCTGCACTTGCAGCGCCTGGGCATGAGTGGCTACACCCGCGCCAACTGCGCCACCGGCATCGGTGCCAAGCATATTCTGTACAACTTGGCCGAAGCCTTGCTGGACGAAGGTGACACCATCGCCTTCCCAACGCCGTACTGGACCAGCTATGTGGACATCGCCGAGATTGTCAACGCCAAAATCGAGCTGTTGCCCTGTCCGGCCGAGCAGGACTACAAGCTGACTCCGGCACAGCTGGACGCGGCGCTGGCGAAAAAGCCGAAAATGCTGCTGTTCAACAACCCGTCCAACCCGACCGGCATGGTCTATACCCGCGAAGAAATCGCCGCACTGGCCGATGTCATCGCCAAGTATCCGGACACCTGGATCATTGTCGATGACTTGTACAACCAGATGGTGTTCGACAACGTGGGCTATCACAACTTCATCCACGTTCGCCCGGAACTGAAGGATCAGGTGATTTTCGTGGATTCGCTGTCCAAGAGCTACGGCATGCCGGGCTGGCGGGTGGGCTTGCTGGCCGGGCCGGAAGTGGTGGCCAATGCCATTACCACGATGAACTCCAACCACATTACCAGCCTGCCCGAAGTCATCAATGCTGCAGCCGTCGCTGCGCTGACCGGCTCGCAAGCGGTTCCCGAAGAAAAATGCCGCGAGTTCGCGCAAAAGCGCGATCAGGTGCTGGCCGTGCTGAACACCATCCCCGGCATCGTGTGTCCGAAGCCGCAGGGGGCGTTCTACGTGTTCCCCGATGTCAGCGCCTATTACGGCAAATCGCACAACGGCAAGGTGATCGGCAACGACATGGATCTGTGCAATGCGCTCCTGGAAGCCAAGGGCGTGGCCTGCGTGCCAGGCTCGGCCTTCGGTGAGCCGCGCGCGCTGCGCATCAGCTATACCTGCCCGACACCGCAATTGGCACCGGGCATGCAGCGCATCGCCGAGTTCTTTGCCGAAATGGTGTAAGCCATGCGCATGCTCTGGCTGCTGCTGGCGCTCGGGGTGATCGGCGGGGTCTTCCACCTTGCCGGTCGCTACCACGAGGCACGCTTGGCCGAGCATGATCCGCGCCGGCAAACCGGCAGCCGCGACATCGTCATGCTGTATGCCGAGTGGTGCGGCTATTGCCGCCGCCAGCAGGCCGAGTTCAAGCGTGCCGGCGTGCAGTATCGCGCGCTTGACGTGGATACGGCCGAAGGCGAACAGGCGATGCAGGCCCTGAAAGCGCGCGGCGTGCCGGTCACCGTCATCGGCCAGGAGGTAGTTCACGGCTACAACACCGCCCGCCTGCAACAACTGCTCACCCCGCTGGGTCATCAAGTGTATTGATTGCCCCGCCCATCTTTTCAACCGAGGAAATCCACCATGAAAAAACCCGTTCGTGTTGCCGTGACCGGCGCTGCCGGCCAAATCGGCTATGCCTTGTTGTTCCGCATTGCCTCGGGCGAAATGCTCGGCAAGGATCAGCCGGTCATCCTGCAAATGCTGGAATTGCCGCTGGAAAAAGCCCAGGCCGCCCTGCGTGGCGTGATGATGGAGCTGGAAGACTGCGCCTTCCCGCTGCTGGCCGGCATGGTCGGTACCGATGACCCGGAAGTGGCTTTCAAGGACGCCGATTACGCCCTGCTGGTGGGCGCGATGCCGCGCGGCCCGGGCATGGAACGCAAGGATCTGCTGCTGAAGAACGCCGAAATCTTCACCGTGCAGGGCAAGGCACTGAACAAGGTCGCCAGCCGCAACGTGAAAGTCATAGTGGTCGGCAACCCGGCCAATACCAATGCCTATATCGCCATGAAGTCCGCCCCGGATCTGCCGGCCAAGAACTTCACCGCGATGCTGCGCCTCGATCACAACCGCGCGCTCAGCCAGCTCGCCAACAAGGCCGACGTGGCCGTGGCCGACATCGAAAAACTGGTGGTCTGGGGCAACCACAGCCCGACCATGTACCCGGACTACCGCTTCGCCACCGTGGGCGGTGCATCGCTGAAGGACAAGATCAACGATGCCGCATGGAACGCCGATACCTTCATCCCGGTGGTCGGCAAGCGCGGTGCGGCCATCATCGAAGCCCGCGGCCTGTCCTCCGCCGCCTCCGCCGCCAATGCCGCGATTGACCACATGCGCGACTGGGCGCTCGGCACCAATGGCAAGTGGGTCACCATGGGCGTGCCCTCCGACGGCAGCTACGGCATCCCCGAAGGCGTCATTTACGGCGTGCCGGTGACGTGCGAAAACGGTGAATACACCGTCATCAAGGATCTGGAAATCGACGCCTTCAGCCGCGAACGGATGGACAAGACCCTGGCCGAGCTGGAAGAAGAGCGCGCCGGCGTTGCGCATTTGCTGTAAGCGGCAGTCATCTTGCCGACGCAAAAACGGGAAGGCAGAGCCTTCCCGTTTTCGTGCCCGAGCCCATGTCCATCCACATCCATTACGTTGACGAGGCACTGTTGCTGGTGGAGAAACCCGCCGGTCTTTTGACTGTGCCGGGGCGGTTGCCCGAGCATCGGGACTGCCTGATCTCGCGGGTACAACCGTTGTATCCGGATGCCCTCACCGTACATCGGCTCGATCAGGTCACCAGTGGTCTGGTGTTGCTGGCACGCGGCAAGGCGATGCAGCGGGCCTTGTCGATGCAGTTCGAGCGGCGGCAGGTAAACAAGCGTTATCAGGCTATCGTGCAAGGGCTTGTTCAGGCGGATGCGGGTGCGGTTGATTTGCCGCTGATTTGTGATTGGCCAAACCGGCCACGACAGAAAGTGGACTTCCACCTTGGCAAGCCTGCGCTGACCCGCTGGCAGGTGCTGGCGCGCGATTTTGTGCGGGAACAAACCCGGCTCTTGCTTGAGCCGATCACTGGCCGCAGCCATCAGCTTCGAGTGCATTTGTTGAGTCTTGGGCACCCCATTGTCGGCGACGACTTCTACGGCGCACTGCCGGCCGCGCGTGTGCATCTGCATGCCTGCACATTGGCATTCACCCATCCGCTGCACGGGACTTTGCTGAAGTTGCATTCGCCGCCGGCATTTTGATGCATGGGCTCGGCGCATGTGCCTGCGCAAGTCATGACTAACTGCGGCGGTGCCGAAGGACGGCAAGAAACCAGTGGGCGGCTTCTTGCATGCAGGAGACTTGTTGGCAATGTGGCTAGAATGTGCCTTTCCCAGACGGAGCCGATATGACTCATCCGCTTTCCGCAGGCGCACGCTTTCGCGCCGCCCTGGCTGCCGAATCGCCCTTGCAGGTGATTGGCGCGATCAATGCCAACCACGCCCTGCTGGCGCAGCGTGCAGGCTACAAGGCGATTTATCTTTCCGGTGGCGGTGTGGCGGCCGGCTCGCTCGGCCTGCCGGATTTGGGCATCAACACGCTCGAAGACGTGCTGATTGATACCCGCCGCATTACCGATGTCTGCGACTTGCCGCTGCTG
>JBHADJ010000096.1:0-4362 GCA_041855065.1 Lysobacter sp. | reverse complement strand
GCGATGGAGCAGGGTCTGCGCTTCGCGATTCGTGAAGGTGGCCGTACCGTCGGCGCCGGCGTGGTTGCCAAGATCATCGCCTGATACCATACTGATTGGTTGTAGAGGAAAGTAGGGGCATAGCTCAACTGGCAGAGCGTTGGTCTCCAAAACCAAAGGTTGGGGGTTCGATTCCCTCTGCCCCTGCCACTTTCCCAAAATCGATGTTGTAAGAAAATCCGGGCCATCATAGGCCCGGTTTCGTCAGAACAAGAGTCATCATGGCAGTCAAAGACTGCAGGAATCCGGGCCGAATACATGGCAGCACAGCATAAAGTCGAAGATGTCACCTCTGCTGCTGATCGGGTCAAGCTGGTATTCGCCTTGCTGGCTGTCGTGGCCGGCGTGGTCGGGTTCTATCTGCTTAGCGAACAGGCGCTGATCTTTCGGGTTTTGTCGGTCATCGGCGGTTTGGTCGTCGGCGTCGGCATCGGTTGGACTTCTGTGCCAGGGCGTCGTCTGCTGGCCTTTCTGAAGGAATCCTGGGCTGAGGCGCGTCGCGTCGTCTGGCCCTCCAAGAAAGAGACCTGGACGGTCACGCTCTACGTCTTTCTGTTCGTGGTCGTCATGGCCCTGTTCCTCTGGCTGGTCGATGGCTTGATTCAGTGGGTTCTGTACGATCTTGTACTGGGTTGGAGCCGTTGATGAGCAAACGCTGGTATGTGGTGCATGCCTATTCGGGCATGGAAAAGAGCGTTGGCCGCGCCATTCGTGAACGCGTCGAGCGTTCGGGTATGCAGGATCTGTTCGGTCAGATTCTGGTGCCGACCGAAGAAGTGGTCGAGATGAAGAACGGGCAGCGCACCATCAGTGAGCGCCGCTTCTTCCCTGGCTACGTGCTGGTCGAGATGGAGATGAATGACGACACCTGGCACCTGGTGAAGAACACCAGCAAGGTGACGGGCTTCGTCGGCGGCAGTGGCAACCGGCCGGCCGCCATCACGCAGGCCGAAGTCGACAAGATCATGAGCCAGATGGCCGAGGGCGTCGAGAAGCCGCGGCCGAAGACCTTGTTCGAGGTGGGCGAAATGGTCCGGGTCAAGGAAGGCCCCTTTGCCGATTTCAACGGCAACGTCGAAGAAGTCAATTACGAGAAAAGCCGTCTCAGCGTGTCCGTCACCATCTTTGGTCGCGCCACGCCGGTCGAGCTGGAATTCGGTCAGGTCGAGAAACTCTGAGTCGAGTCTTTCCGATCTGCGTTTGGGACGCGTCCTTCGGCTGCTTTCTCCGGGTGGCATGAGCGGCGCGTTCGATGTTTCGGTTTCACCCTGAACGTGATGTCGGAGCCTCCGGGCTTCGGTCTGACGGGCAGGTTCTTGAGGAGCCTTGGCGGCCGGATCTTTCCGGTCGGGCAAGGCGATCGCACTCACCAGGAGTAGCCATTCATGGCAAAGAAAATCGTCGGCTTCATCAAGCTGCAGGTTCCTGCAGGTAAAGCCAATCCTTCGCCCCCGATCGGTCCGGCGCTGGGTCAGCGTGGTCTGAACATCATGGAGTTCTGCAAGCAGTTCAATGCGCAGACTCAGGGGATGGAACCGGGTCTGCCGATTCCGGTCGTGATCACCGCCTTTGCGGACAAGAGCTTCACCTTCATCATGAAGACGCCGCCGGCGTCGATCCTGATCAAGAAAGCTGCCAAGATCGACAAGGGCTCGAAGACCCCGCATACCGACAAAGTGGCCACGCTGACGCGCGAACAGCTCGAGCAGATTGCCAAGACCAAACAGCCCGACCTGAGCGCGGCCGACCTGGACGCCGCTGTGCGGACCATTGCAGGTTCCGCTCGCAGCATGGGTGTCAACGTGGAGGGCGTGTAAATGGCCAAGCTGAGCAAGCGCGCACAGGCGCTGAAATCCAAAGTCGAGAAAAGCAAGCTGTATCCCACCGCGGATGCACTGGCTCTGGTGAAAGAATGCGCCAATGCCAAGTTCGACGAGTCGGTCGACGTGGCAGTGCAGCTGGGTATCGATCCGCGTAAATCCGACCAGCTGGTGCGTGGTTCGGTGGTGCTGCCCCGTGGTACGGGCAAGTCGGTGCGCGTGGCTGTGTTCACCCAGGGTGCCAAGGCCGAAGAGGCTGTAGCCGCTGGCGCCGATGTGGTTGGCATGGAAGACCTGGCCGAGAAGGTCAAGGCCGGTCAGCTGGACTTCGACGTGGTGATCGCCTCGCCGGATGCCATGCGTGTGGTGGGTTCGCTGGGTCAGATCCTCGGTCCCCGTGGCCTGATGCCGAACCCGAAAGTCGGTACGGTCACCCCGAACGTGGCTGAAGCCGTCAAGAACGCCAAGTCGGGTCAGGTTCAATACCGTACCGACAAGGCCGGTATCATCCACTCGACCATCGGTCGTGCCTCCTTCGACGTGGCCGCGCTGCAGGAAAACCTGGCTGCGCTGATCGATGCGCTGAACCGCGCCAAGCCTGCAACCTCCAAGGGTCTGTACCTGCGCAAGGTTGCCGTCTCCAGCACGATGGGTGTGGGTGTCAAGGTCGACACCGCCACCATTTCGGCTGCCTGAGAAAAGGGCTTTGCGGCCGACGCAAAAGCGTGAATAATCACGGGTTGCGTCGGCAATAGAATTCTGGGACGAGACACGATGCATCGTGGCTCGTTTCATCCGTGCTTTGGGCCGCACCGCAAGGTGCGGGTTATCAAAGACCGTATGGGGTTGCCCTGTTGCAGCAGGCTCTTTCGAGGGGCGATGCGGCGGGAAACAGCCTTGAATGTCCAGTTTGCTCCTTCCTGTGCACTCGTTTCGACGGGATCGCATCGGCAGGGGTGGGCCGGGCGCCATACGCAGATGGCGGTCCTGAAGAATGAAGTGTTTGATTGCAGTATCGGTTCGTCGGAAGGGATTTCCCTCCTGCCTGTCGATGGCTGTGGCCGAAGGCTTCACACCTGGTCGCCGTGTAGTCAACAGCGGAAGTGCGAAAGCGCGACCGCTTCATTTGAAAAGGGAAGACCGTGGCTCTCAATCGCAATGAGAAAGCGGCCGTCATCGAGGAAGTCAGCGCACAGGTTGCGCAGGCTGGCTCGATCGTGGTTGCTGAATACCGTGGTCTGACAGTCGAGAAGATTACCCAGCTGCGCAAGCAGGCGCGGGAATCGGGTGTGTATCTGCGTGTTCTGAAGAACACGTTGGTACGGCGTGCCGTTCAGGGAACGCCGTTCGAGAAGCTGGCCGACCAGATGGTGGGTCCGCTGATCTACGGTATCTCCGCTGATCCGGTGGCGCCGGCCAAGCTGTTGGCAGCCTTTGCCAAGGCCAATGATCAGCTCGTCCTCAAGGGCGGTGCCATGCCCAACGCGGTGATGGATGTCGCCGGCGTGCAGGCACTGGCTACGATGCCGAGCCGTGAGGAACTGTTGGCCAAGCTGCTGGGCACGATGCAGGCGCCCGTGGCGACCTTCGTCCGCACCCTCAACGAGGTGCCGACCAAGTTCGTCCGCGGTCTGGCCGCTGTGCGCGACAAGCAGGAAGCAGCCTGAGCACCTCCCAATCTGAACGACTGTCGGGCTTTGTCCGACAACACCAAACGCAATTGAACTGGAGTTAATCCAAATGGCACTGAGCAAAGAAGAAATCCTGGACGCAGTCGCAGGTATGACCGTTCTGGAACTGTCCGAACTGATCAAGATGATGGAAGAGAAGTTCGGCGTGTCGGCAGCTGCCGCTGCTGTCGCTGTGGCCGCTCCGGCTGCTGGCGCCGCTGCTGGCGCTGCTGCTGCTGAAGAGCAGACCGAATTCACCGTGGTGCTGGTTGGCGCCGGTGAGAAGAAGGTCGAGGTCATCAAGGTGGTGCGTGCTGCCACCGGCCTGGGTCTGAAGGAAGCCAAGGATCTGGTCGACGGCGCTCCGAAGCCTGTCAAGGAAGGCATCGCCAAGGCCGACGCCGAAGCCCTGAAGAAGCAGCTGGAAGACGCTGGCGCCAAAGTCGAAGTCAAGTAATCGACTTCCGGCCGGTGGGCTTGCTGCCTTGCGCCCACCGGGCCTCGTTCCGCGGGGCCCGGCGCAGCAGCAGTCCAGCCCCGGTCGATGCGCTCGAGCAGATGCTTTTGCAGCAGCCGGCGTGCCAGCAATGGCCGCCGGCGTTCGTCGCACTTGGCGCCTGCTTTTTCATGTCGTACACCGTTCAGCACACGCCCCCGAGGCGCACCGCTTGAGCCTCTCCCGTTCTTCCCACCCTCTGTCGTTCACCCGTCCCGGTCGTTTCATCCAACGCCGGATGACCCGCTTCAAGACGTTTCTCGGCACCGAGTTGCGTGTTGCAGCGGGTTGCGTCGGTTTCTGGCGCGGACCACCGCAGCATCGAAGCGCCAAGCAT
>JBHADJ010000095.1:0-32436 GCA_041855065.1 Lysobacter sp. | reverse complement strand
GACCCCTGACCCCTGACCCCATGCGCCTGAACAAATACATCGCCGAAACCGGTTTTTCTTCCCGCCGCGAGGCTGATCGCCTGATTGCCGCAGGCCGGGTCACGGTCAATGCCAGCCGGGCCCATATCGGTACCGAGGTCGAAGAGGGGGACGAGGTGCGGGTGGATGGGCAGAAGCTCGAGCGCCGCAGCGTGGCCACGGGCAAGCGGCAGCATGTCTATATCGCCCTGTACAAGCCGGTCGGCATCACCTGCACCACCGAGAACGAGGTGAAGGGCAACATCGTCGATTTCGTCGGCCACGAGCGACGCATCTTCCCGATCGGGCGGCTCGACAAGGATTCGGAGGGCTTGATTCTCCTGACCAGCAACGGCGATATCGTCAACGAAATCCTGCGTGCGGAGAACAAGCTGGAGAAGGAATATCTGGTCGGCGTCAACCACACTGTGACGCACGAGTTCCTGCGCGGGATGAGCCGCGGCGTGCCGGTGCACGGGCAGATGACCTTGCCATGCAAGACCGGAAAAATCGGCGCGGTCGGCTTTCGCATCACGCTGGTGCAGGGCCTGAACCGGCAGATTCGGCTGATGGCGGCGCATTTTGGTTACCGCGTCAAGCGCCTTGTCCGGGTGCGCATCGGCAATGTCAAACTCGGCCATCTCAAGCCCGGGCAGTGGCGCAATCTCACCGATGCCGAATTGCAGCGCCTCCTGCCGCATCGCAACGCGTGGTGAGGGTAGCGCAAATCCTGCACATGAGGGAAGAAAGGGACTGAGCCGGTTCAGCCCAGCAGCTTGCCGAGCATGGCGCCGCCGCCAAGCCAGACGCCGAGTGCGGTGCCGAAGTTGGTGAGGAAAAACACCAGCAGGATGCGCGAGAGGCGGTTGCGGTACACGCCGCGCACCGAAGTGATGTCCTCGCGCAGTGCCATGAAGTCGGCATAGGTCGGCTTGCGCAGGCGGGCTTCGAGAAGGCCGCTGACCATGCCCGAAGCCAATGCCGGATGCAGCGGGGTGAGCGGCGAACTGACCGCGGCGGCCAGAATGCTGAGCGGGCGGCCACCGGCCAGCAGACAGCCCAGTGCTCCCAGGCCGGCGGTCAGCGCCACCCAGTAAAGGACGAGATCGGCAGCGACATCGATGCCGCCGCGGGCAAAGCCCCAGGCAAAACCGCCCAGCACGAAAATGGCGAGGGCAAGGGTGAACCATGGAATGCCGGACTTGGGCTTGAGTGTGGCAAGGTTGGTGAGGGTCTGTGCCGGTGGGGTGGGGGATTCGCGCAACTGTTCGGCGGTGCCGGCCAAATGCCCGGCGCCGATGACCGCCAATACCCGGCGCGCATCGCCTGCACTCTCGCGCAGGCGGGCGGCCATCCACGCATCGCGTTCGGCAATCACGGTTTCATACAGGACGGGGCTGTTTTCGGCAAACTCGCTGAAGCTCGCCTCCAGCATGTCACCTTCCTTCAGCTTTTCGATGGCGTCGTCTTCGACTTTCTCGTCGAACAGCAGCGAGGCGAGAATGCCGCTGGCAAGCTTCATCCGCTGCCAGAAACCGAGCCGCTCCGAGGCACGCTTGAAGGTGAGGCCGACATCGCGGTCGATCAAATGCAGGGCAAGCCCCTCGGCTTTGGCCGCGGCGGCGGCGGCCTTGAGTTCGGCACCCGGCTCGATGCCGAGTTGTTCGGCCAGTCGCCGCTGGTAGGCGGCAAGGCCGAGATTGGCGGCAAACATCGCCACCTTGTTTTCGCGGATGACCTTGACGATATCGAGCTTGGCAAGCTGCTCGGGGTCATTCATCGCCGCATGGCGCTGCGCGTCCAGTTCCACCGCCACCGCATCGAACTCGCCGCTGGCAATCGCGGCATTGACCGCATCCACGCTGGCCTTCGAGACATGCGCGGTGCCGAGCAGGGTGTAATGCACGCCATCACGTTCGATTTCGGCATGCGGCTGGCTGCGCCAGTCAAAAGGGGCTTGGGACATCGAGGGCAGAAGTTGGTTGAAATCGGGCAGGGCGCACGGGCAAGGTCGGAGCCTCGCCCGTCGGCTTCAGTCGCGGTAGCGACGAGTCAGATCGGCATAGGCGTCGATGCGGCGGTCGCGCAGGAACGGCCAGATGCGCCGCACATGTTCGCTGCGCTGCATGTCGACTTCGGCCAGCAGCAGCGTGGCGTCGGTACCGGCTTCGGCCAGCACTTCGCCCTGCGGGCCCAGCACGATGGAATTGCCCCAGAAATCGATGCCCGACGCGCCAAGCGGCGAGGGCTCGTGGCCGACGCGGTTGCAGGAGAGTACCGGCAGGCCGTTGGCGACGGCATGGCCGCGGTGCGAAAGCACCCAGGCATCGCGCTGGCGGGTCTTTTCGTCATCGGCATCGTCCGGGTCCCAGCCGATGGCAGTCGGGTAGAGCAGCAGCTCGGCACCGGCCAGCGCCATCAGGCGTGCCGCTTCCGGGTACCACTGATCCCAGCACACCAATACGCCCAAGCGGCCGAGCGAAGTGTCGATCGGGGTGAAGCCCAGATCGCCCGGGGTGAAATAGAACTTCTCGTAGAACCCCGGGTCGTCGGGGATGTGCATCTTGCGGTATTTCCCGGCCATGCGGCCATCGCGGTCAAACACCACGGCGGTGTTGTGATAGAGGCCGGTGGCCCGCTTTTCGAACAGCGAGCCGACCAATACCACGCTATTGGTCCTGGCGATGGCAGCGAGCTTGTCGCAGGACGGGCCGGGGATCGGCTCGGCTAGATCAAACTCGTCCACCGACTCGTGCTGGCAGAAATACGCGCCGTTGTGCAGCTCCTGCAACAGCACCAGCTTGGCTCCCTGCTTCGCGGCCTCGGCCACGCGGGCTTCGATCACGGCCAGATTGGCGGCGGCATCGCCGTGGTTTTTTTCCTGTATCAGGGCAACGGGCAGAGTTTTCCGGGTCATGGTATCTCGGGGAGAAAAGCGGGGGCGAAATGGTAACGGTTGCGCGGGCGGCAGGGCTGCCACGCGCCGGGCTTCCATGCCCACGCCATGTCAACAGCAGCCGTGATCGCCGTGGCGGGTGCCGCTGTCCGGGGCAACGGCGGCGCCACAGGTTTCACCGCGCAGGCTGGCAGCGTGGTGGGCGGCGATGACGTGTGCGACGCAGGCGGTGACGCGCTTGCCCATCGGAATGTGCAGAAACTCGTTCGGGCCGTGCGCATTGGAGTGCGGGCCGAGCACGCCGGTAATCATGAACTGCGCGCCGGGGAACTTCTCGCCCAGCATGCCCATGAACGGAATCGAGCCGCCTTCGCCCATGTACATCGCGCTCTTGCCGAAGAAGGCCTGGCTTGCCGCTTCCACCGCTTCGGACAGCCACGGCACCATCGCCGGGGCATTCCAGCCGGTGGAGGATTTTTCCAGCTCGAACGTCACCTTGGCACCGCTGGGCGGGTTGGCGAGCAAGGCATCGCGCAACAGCTTGCCGCCGGTTTCGCCATCAAGGGTGGGCGGCAGGCGCAGCGAGAGTTTGACCGAAGTGAAGGGGCGCAGCACATTGCCGGCCGAGTCCAGCGCCGGCATCCCGGCCACGCCGGTGATCGACAGCGCCGGACGCCAGGTGCGTCCCAGAATCTGCTGGCTGATGTCATCGCTCATCGGTTGCAAGCCATCCACCGCCGGATAGCTGGCGAAGACCTCCGCCCCCAGCACTTGCGCGGCTTTTTCGGCCTGTGCGATGCGCTCGGCGGGAATCTCCACGTGCAGGCCGTCCAGCGTGAGCCGGCCGGTGGCTTCGTCCTCGATGCGCGAAAGCAATTGCCGCAGCAGACGGAAGCTCGAGGGCACCACGCCCGAGGCGCTGCCCGAGTGCACGCCTTCATTCAGCACATCCACGCGCAGATTGCCGCCGGCCAGACCGCGCAACGAAGTGGTGCACCACAGTTGTTCGTAATTGCCGCAGCCCGAATCCAGACATACCACGAGCGACGGCTTGCCGATGCGCTCGGCCAAGTGGTCAACATAGGCGGGCAAATCGTAGCTGCCCGATTCTTCGCAGGCTTCGATCAGAATCACGCAGCGAGCATGCGGCAGCCCTTGTGCCTGCAAGGCCATTACCCCGGTCAGCGAGCCGAAAATGGCATAGCCATCATCGGCACCGCCACGGCCGTACAGCTTGTCGCCTTTGAGCACCGGCTTCCACGGGCCAAGATCCGCGTCCCAGCCGGTCATTTCCGGCTGCTTGTCCAGATGCCCGTACAGCAGCACGCAATCCTCGCCGACCGATTGGCCGCTGGCCGGAATGTCGATGAAGATCAGCGGCGTGCGCCCTTCCAGACGCACCACTTCCACCGTCATGCCGGGGATGTGCTGCGCCCGGGCCCAGTTTTCCATCAGCGCCACCGCCTGATCCATGTAGCCATGCTCGCGCCAGTTGGCATCGAACATCGGTGATTTGTTCGGAATGGCGATGTATTCGATCAGTTGCGGGATGATTTCTTCATCCCATTTGTTGTCGACGAATTGGCTGATTTTCTGGGTGTCCATGAGATGTCTTCCAATGCAGGGAAAAAGGGGGCGGGGCAGCGATACAAGGCCACCCCGGCCGTGGCTGTATCAATCATTGAGGCCGGTCATGCCGAGGATGTTGTAACCCGAATCGACATAGGTGACTTCGCCGGTGATGGCACTTGCCAGATCCGAGCACATGAAAGCCGCCACATTGCCGACTTCCTCGATGGTGACGGTACGGCGCAACGGGGCGTTTTCTTCCACGTGGCCGAGAATCTTGCGGAAGCCGGCAATGCCCGAGGCGGCCAGCGTCTTGATCGGGCCGGCGGAAATGGCATTGACACGGGTGCCTTCCGGGCCAAGGTTGTAGGCCAGATAGCGCACCGTGGACTCCAGGCTGGCCTTGGCCACGCCCATCAGGTTGTAGCCCTGCAGAGCACGCTCGGCACCGAGATAGGAGAGGGTCAGGATGCTGCCGTTGCGGCCCTGCATCATCGGCCGTGCCGCCGAGGCCAGCGCCGCCAGCGAATAGGCGGAAATATCGTGCGCCATGGCAAAGTTCTCGCGGGTCAGTCCGTCGAGAAATTGTCCGGCAATTGCTTCCCGGGGGGCAAAGGCGATGGCATGCACCAGAATGTCCAGGCCATCCCAATGCTGGCCGAGTGCTGCAAAGCATTCGGCGATCTGGGCATCGGAGGTGACATCCAGCGGCAGCACGATGTCGCTGCCATACTCCTTGGCGGCCGCTTCCACGCGGGACTTGAGTTTTTCGTTCTGATAGGTGAATGCCAGTGTGGCACCTTCCCGGTGCATGGCCTCGGCGATGCCGCTGGCGATGGAGCGGTCGCTGGCGATGCCGGTAATGAGTGCACGTTTGCCTTGCAAAAAGCCCATGATGGTTCCGTAGGATTGGTCAAAGGGGCGCACAGTTTGCCTTTCAATCGGGCGTCGCGTCGAGTCTCAACACCATACCGGGACGCAGGGTGGCACCGGGTTTGAGGTTGTTGAGGCGCAGAAGCTCGGCTGTACTGATGCGATGCCGCCGGGAAATGCTCCACAGCGAATCGCCTTGTACCACGGTATGCCGGCGCGGGTTGCCGTCTGCTCGCTGGGCTCCGCTAAGAGTGGCCGCGGCCGAGCCGCTGGCGATCACGCTCGATGCCGTGCGCGATGCGGTGGCCGCACGCGGTGATGTCGCGTCGCTTGCCGGGCCTGGAACGAGCAAGAGACGTCCACTGCTGATCGTGCCCTGTGCCAGTGCCGGATTGAGTTTGCGAAGCAGCGCGATATTGTGTTGCCGCGCACGCGCCCAGTCCTCCAGACGGATGCCCTCATGTACCGGCTCGGCAACCAGATTCGGTACCGGACGATCAATCGCCGCCAACCATTCGCGGCGGTCATCGGCCTGCTCCAGCAGACAGGAAATAGCGTGCAATTTTTCCACGTAGGCGCGGCTGATCGCCGGGCCCCCTTCGATGCGTGAGGCATCGGCATTGCGTTGGGGTTGCCCACTGCGCCGAATGGCGCTCTGGATTCGGCCTTCGCCAGCGTTGTAGGCCATCACCGCCACCCGCCAATTGCCACCAAACATGCTGTGCAGAATTTTGAGATAACGAATGGCCGCCCGGGTCGATTCCACCGGCGAATACCGGCCATCGTAGCCAGGCTGCATGACAATGCCCTGATTGCGGGCAGTCTGGGCGATGAATTGCCACAGCCCGGCCGGGCCTTGCGGATTGCGGGCAGCCGGGTTGTAGCCACTTTCGACGAACGGAATCAGGGCATACTCGGTGGGCAATCCGGCCTTTATCAACTCATCGGTCACATAGCCGAACAAGGCCATCAACTCGTCGTCACGTTGAGCCATGCGACGAGGTGCCGGTGCAAACTGGGCACGAAAGCGCGGGTTGACGTTGCTGCAATCAGGCTCGGCCAGATGGGCGCGAAAACGCTGATGAATTTCAAGGCCGCTGCGACTGGCAGAGGCAGCATCACCACCTGAGGCAGTGGGTGTGTCAGCTGATGCACCGGCCTCGACGGCCTTGCCGGAGTGACTTGCCAGAAGCGCCAGAGCCAGCAACGACAGGCGGAGGATCGCACAACCCTTCATGCGCGAAAACCGTCTTTCCACTGTCGCAGTGCAGCAAAAGCATTGACATCCTCGGCCACGGCCTGCGCACCGAACATGGCAGCAAGCCGTGTTTTCACCTCGGGCATTGCAATGCGCAGAAACGGATTACAGGCACGCTCAATGGCAAGAGAGCTCGGCAAACTCGGATAGCCGGCGGCACGTCGTGCTCGGCAATGTGCGACATAGTGCTTCAGTGCGGTGTTTTCAGGCATCACGACCTCGGCGAAAGCAGCATTGGCAAGTGTGTATTCATGGGCAGCACAAATCCGGGTTTGATCGGGCAGAGCAGCCAGCCGCTGCAAAGAAGCCAGCATCTGCAAAGAAGCCAGCATCTGGGCGGGCGTACCTTCAAACAGCCGACCACAGCCGAGGCTGAACAAGGTATCGCCACAGAACAGAATGTCGGCAATCCGATACGCCAAATGTGTGCGGGTATGCCCGGGAACCGACAGTACTTCCACCGTCAATTCGCCGACTTGGAGGCGATCGCCATCGTCCACACGGACGGTGGCGATCGGAATGCGTGGATCATCCGGCGCAATGATCGCTACCTCTGGCCAGCGCATCAGCAGCTTGGGCAGCCCCCCGACATGATCGGCATGATGATGGGTGACGAGAATCCCGGCCAGCGCCGGACAATCGCCGAACTGCGCCAATGCAACCTCGGCATCACCCGGATCCACTAGCAGCGGACCACTGGCAGTGGGCAGCCACCACAGGTAGTTGTCATCGAAGTAGGGAAGTGGCGACGGAAGATGCAAGGCAGGGGCAACGCACAAGGTTAGAATGGCGGACGATGCCCGCAGATATGCCCTTCCGTCAACCCGTGAACAGCCCGGACTGGTTTGCCAGCCCGGCAGGACAGGTTGTGCTGGAAAGCGAAATGCCGAGCTTTCTGGATGCGCTGGCGCAACGCCCGGGGCTACCCTGGCTGATGTTCTCCGCTCATCCCAGGCCCACTGATTTGTCGTTGTCGAGCGGGCTTTGGCTGCATCCGACCGACACCGGCTGGCATGGCGATGTGCGCTGCAGCACGATGCTGCCGCTTGCCAGTGAATCGATCAGCTGCATCGTGCTGCAACACATCGGCGATCCGCGACAGGCGACGGAGTGGCTGTCCGAGTGTCAGCGCGTGCTGATGCCGGGCGGGAAGCTCTGGCTGTTTGCCTTGAATCCTCTGTCGCCTTATCACCGCTACTGGCTGTGGCGCGACATGCAGCATGCAGCCGAACCCTTTCGCTGGCGTCGTGCCTTGCGAGAGGTCGGATTGAATGCCGATGCGCTGGCCGAGGGACTTGGTCCGACCTGGCGAATGCAGGCAGACCCGATTCGCCGGATGGGGGCCGGGGCACGTGCCGCCTATCTCCTGCGCGCGGAAAAAACCCGCTGCCCGCTCACCCTGCGCCCCCAGCGCCTGCTGCGCCCAGCACTTGAAGGACGTGGATGAAACAGATCGAAGCACATACCGATGGCGCATGCTTGGGCAACCCGGGGCCTGGTGGCTGGGGTGTGCTGCTGCGCTACGGCAATCACGAAAAATCCCTGTCGGGCAACGAAGCGCAGACGACCAACAATCGCATGGAACTGATGGCGGCGATTGCCGCGCTCGAGGCGCTGAAAGAACCTTGCCAAGTGGCACTGCATACCGATTCCCGCTATGTCCAGCAAGGAATTTCCGAATGGCTGCCAGGCTGGATTAGGCGTGGCTGGAAAACCGCCTCGGGCGAAGCGGTGAAGAATCAGGATCTGTGGTTGCGCCTTGATCAGGCTCGGCGCCGGCACCAGGTTGAATGGCGCTGGGTCAAAGGGCATGCCGGGCATGCGGACAATGAACGTGTCGATGCCCTGGCCAGGGCAGCGGCACAGGCACTCAAAGGAACATCATGATGCGGCAAATCGTCTTGGATACCGAAACCACCGGACTGGAGTGGCGCAAGGGCAATCGCATAGTGGAAATCGGTTGTGTCGAATTGATCGGTCGCAAGCCGACCGGCAATGACTTCCATGTCTATCTCAATCCCGAGCGCGACTTCGAGGAAGGCGCCCGCGAGGTGACCGGCCTGTCACTGGAGTTTCTTGCCGACAAGCCGAAATTCGCCGAAGTGGCGCAATCTTTCGTGGACTACATCCGTGGTGCCGAGCTGATCATTCACAACGCCAAATTCGACGTCGGCTTTCTGGATTACGAATTGGGCCAGCTGGATACCGGGTTTGCCGATATCGCCAGCTATGCGACGGTGACAGACACACTGGATATGGCACGGCAGCGCTGGCCGGGGCAGCGCAACTCGCTGGATGCACTGGTCAAGCGATTGGATGTGGCGCCGCGTGATCGGACCTACCACGGCGCGCTGCTGGACGCCGGCATTCTTGCCGATGTCTATCTGGCGATGACTTCCGGGCAATGTGAAATCGGCTTTCTCGAACCAATCAAGCCGGTAGCGACAAGCGCTGATCGCTCACCCGCGCCTGTCGGTCACTTGGCACCGTCCGGTACATCTGCCATGCGTCCACGGGTGCAGGTCAGCACCGAAGAGCAGGCAGCGCATGAGGCGCGCCTTGATGCCATTGCAGGAAAGGCGGGCGAGGGCGTGGTCTGGCGACGTCTGGCCGAGTGAACCTCGCAGCGGCTGTGCGAGGCAGGCTCAGCCTGCGGGCACGGGGCGCGCGTCTGTCGCAAGCCATTGTCTTGCAAACACATCGGCCGTCAGCGGCGGTGAATACCAAAACCCCTGCGCCTGCGGTGTGCCGAGCGATTTCAGAAAATTCAGCTGCGCGGCAGTTTCGAGGCCGCTGGCAATCAGCGTGAAGCCGAGATTGCGTGCGATGTCGGAGATCGCCCGGCACAGAGCCGTGTCGGAGGGATTGTCCGGCACGCCATGCAAAAATTGCCGGGAAAGCTTCAGACTTTGAAAAGGAAACTGGCGCAGCATGTTGAGGGCACTGTATTGCTCGCCAAAATCATCGATGCAAAGGCGCACATCCATCTGGCGCAGATGCTCGATGATCTGCGGAGTCAACGGCGCTTTTTCCACCAGAATGCGCTCGCTCAATTCCAGTATCAGCGCAGAACCGGGCAACTCGGCCGCTTGCAGGGCACTTTCCACCAGCGCCAGGAGATTCTCGTTCAGAAACTGCTGAAACGAGACATTGACCGAAACCGGCACATGAGGCAGGCCGGCATTCTGCCAGCGACGCAGCTGCAGGCAGGCCTCCCGCAATGCCCAGCCCCCGATGCGGACGATTTCACCACTGGCCTCGGCATGCGCGACAAGTGTTTCGGTGGCGACCGTGCCGAGAATCGGGCTTTGCCAACGCAGCAAGGCTTCGCAGGCGACCAATTGACCGCTTTGCACATCCAGTATCGGCTGGTACAAAAGCTCGATCTCCTGATTTTGTACCGCCCCCCGGATCAGCGTATCCAGCTCCACTTGCCGACGCTGCTTTTTTGCCAGCTCCCAATCGTAGGCACTCCAGCTGTTCTTGCCGCGTCGTTTGCTTTCATACATCGCCGCGTCGGCCTTTTGCATCAGGGTGGCGCTGTCAAGGCCATCCTTGGGCGTGCGGGCAATCCCGATGCTGGCACTGACATGCAGGGTTTCGCTGCCAATCTGGAAGGGACTGGACAGCAGCTCGACCAGATGCTCGGCCAGACGCTGCGGTGCCCGGCTTTCGTGCGCCGTGCACAGCACGAGAAATTCGTCGCCGCCCAGCCTGGCGCACATGGCCGCCTTGTCGTCGGTAGCGATGACAAGGCGGCGCGCAACGTCCTGCAGCAACTTGTCGCCATAATCATGGCCCAGCGTGTCGTTGATTTCCTTGAAACGATCAAGGTCGATATACAGCAGGGCAACCTTGGGCAGTGTGCCGGCCAGTCGCGCCTCCAGTTCTTCCATGATCGCATCGCGGTTGAGCAGGCCGGTCAGTGGGTCGGTATTGGCCTTGCGGCGCAGGCTTTTTTCCAGCTGCTTGCTGCTGCTGATGTTTTCCAGCGTGCCGCTGATGCGACTGGTGAAGGGATTGAGAAAGTCCAGCTCGCCCTGCAAGCGAACCCACTGCTCCTCGCCGAATGCGTCGAAGCGATGCAGCTCAAGGGTGAACGGCACTTGGTCGTTCAATGCCTTCTCGATGGAACGTGCCAGCCGGCGGGTTTCATACTGAGGAAAACAGGCGAGCAGCTCGTCAAGCGATTGTGGAGGTTGGGCAAGACCGAGAATATGCAGGGCCCCGGGGGTCAGATTGCACTCGCCGCTGGCGTAGTCCCAATCCCAGCAGCCGGTTTCCGACAGCGACTGAAGACGCTCGAACATGTCATATACCCGGCGCTCCTCGCTGATGTCGCGCAAGATGGAAAGTACCTGCCGCGGGCGATCATTCGACCCTGCCGCATAGGGAATGGCCGTTATTTCAATCCAGCGAAACACCTGCTTGCGAATGTTGTAAAGGCCGATGACTTTTCCCGACTGGATTTTTCCAGTGCGCAGTGCCAGGTTGGCGGGGTAATTCTCGCGGGAAAGATGGATGCCCTGCATGTCCACCGCCAGCCAGTCGAGCGAATTCATCGGCGAGCGCCAGGAATCGCTTTCCTCGCATGGCGGGTGATGATTGATGTGCAGTGCTGCACGATTGCTGTACAGCACCTGGCCACTGGCGTCATGGATCACGATTCCAAGGTCGATGGATTCCAGCAGCTCGCGATAGCGGCGGGCATTGTCTTTTTCGTCGTGAAAGACTTCCCATTCGATTCGTGCGCGATGCAGGGAGCCCAGGGCATCGGCTGCCAGCATGCGGATGCGCTTGGGTTGTTCGGGATTTTCGGCGACTTGCTGCAGTCGTGCATACAGCTGCTCGTCTGCTTGCAGGGTGTCATCGTCGGATGATGAGGACATGGCCGGTTTTCTCGAAGGAAAATGCACGAATCCTGAATTTAACGCCAAATATACGATAAATCGAAAAAAAACCGACCAACGGCAAGGCAAGCGGTGGCTCAACAGCCCGCCAATGCTGGCAAGCGGGCAGAAAATCGGTCAGACTAGCGGGCGCTGTCGCCTTTCGATGATTCGGCCAATGCCGGTAGCCATTGCCTTGGCAGGCAGCGTTTTCCGAGCCGCCGTCCCCCCGTGTCGGTGGCCTCTTTTCACGGTAAACCCCGTCGCGGTACTTGGCGGGCAGGAGATAACAATCATGCAAGTTTCCATCGAAACCACCGGCGATTTGTCGCGTCGGGTCGTCTTCCGGGTGCCGGCTGCCGATGTGACCGGCAAGGTCGACGCACGTCTGCGCGAAATTGCTCGCGATGCGCGCATCAAGGGCTTTCGTCCCGGCAAGGTACCCACCAGCGTCATCCAGAAGCGCTTTGGTCAACAAGTGCGCGCCGAAATTCTCGACGGCCTTCTGCGCGAAGGTTTTGGCAATGCCGTGCGCGGCGAGAACTTCCAGATTGCCGGCAACCCGCGCATCGAGGAAGACAAGGAAAACACCAGTGACGACGCACTCGGCTTCGTGGCCGACTTCGAACTGGTACCGGATTTTGGCGACATCGAGCTTGCCAGCCTGAACGTGGTGCGCAACACCGCCGCCGTGGAAGAGGCCGATATCGACCGCATGATCGAAAACCTGCGCGAGCAGCGCCGAAGCTGGACGCCGGTAACCCGCCCGGCGGGCAATGGCGATCTGGTGCAGGTGGAAATGTTCTCGCTTGTTGGCGATGTTCGCATCCCGGCCAATGGTGTGGAACAGGGCCAGACGGTGCTGGGGAGCGGCGTCATGTTCGCCCCGCTGGAAGAAGCCCTGCTCGGACTTGCCGTCGGCGATGAAAAAACCGTCAAGCTGACGTTCCCGGCCAATTGGCCCAATGCCGTGATGGCCGGCAAGGAAGCCGATGTCACCGTCAAGATGATCAGCGTTGCCGAGCCGGTATTGCCGGAAGTCGATCACGCCTTCATCCGCAGCTTTGGGGTCAGGAGTGGCGATATGGACGATTTCCGCAAGGAAATCCGCAGCAATCTCGAACGCGAGCTCAAGGGCGCGCTGATGTTCCGCCTGCGCAAGGCCGTGGGTGAGCAGATCATCGAGAAATATGGCGAAATCGCCCTGCCGCCGAAACTGGTTGAGCTCGAATCGCAAGTGCTGGCGCAAAATGCCATGCAACAGGCTCGCGATGCCGGACAGAATGTGCAGCTGGCTGCCGAACAATTTGTCGAAACGGCCAAAAAGCGCGTCCTGATTGCCCTGTTCACGGGTGAAGTCGCACGCCGCAACAAGCTGCAACTGGATCGCAACCGCGTTCTGGAAACCATGCGTCTCATCGCTTCCACTTACGAAAAGCCGGAGGAAGTCTTCGAGCTGTATCGCAATGATGCCCAGCTTCTGGCCGGTTTGCAGAACCGCGTGATGGAAGAGCAGGTAACCGACTGGATTGCCGAGCAGGCTCAGCATACCGAGGTTTCGCTGTCCTTCCAGGACGCCATCCGCCCCGAATAAGGGGCGGTCTGCAATCAATGACGGAGTCAAGATGAGCCTTGATACCCATGCGCTGAATCTGGTGCCGATGGTGGTCGAACAGACTGGCCGCGGCGAGCGCGCTTTCGATATCTATTCACGCCTTCTGAAAGAGCGCGTGATCTTTCTGGTGGGGCCGATTGATGATCAGGTGGCCAATCTGATCGTGGCACAGATGCTGTTTCTGGAGGCGGAAAATCCGGAAAAGGACATCAGTCTTTACATCAATTCGCCCGGTGGCGTGGTGACCGCTGGCCTTGCCATCTACGACACCATGCAATTCATCAAGCCGGATGTGTCCACCATCTGCATCGGTCAGGCATGCAGTGCCGGTTCGATGCTGCTGATGGCCGGTGCCAAGGGCAAGCGTTATGCCCTGCCGAACTCGCGGGTGATGATTCACCAGCCGTCCGGCGGTGCCCAGGGACAGGCAACCGACATCGAGATCCAGGCGCGCGAAATACTTTTCCTGCGCCAGCGTCTGAACGAGCTGTATGCACGTCATACCGGGCAGAGCATTGAGCAAATCACCCTCGACATGGAGCGCGACCGCTTCATGAGTGCCGAAGCGGCACGCGAGTACGGCTTGATCGACGAAGTGCTGAGCCAGCGCCCGGACGAGTCCATCCAGCCGCTGTGACGGGCGTGCTCAAACCATGAACAACTGCCCGGGGCAGACGCCGGGCAGGCGGGCAGGGCAGCAGTGGTCATGCTATCCTGCCCGGCCTGCCTTGGGCAGAACAAACGGGTAGAAGTGGATGAGTGAAAACCACACCAGCCGTCCCGAGGATGGCAAAAACATGTACTGCACTTTTTGCGGCAAGAGCCGTGACGAAGTGGCCAAGCTGATTGCCGGGCCAAGCGTCTACATCTGCAATGAGTGCGTCGATCTCTGCAACGAGATCATTCGTGAGGAAATGCCGCAGAATCCGCAGTCCTCACGCACGGCACTGCCCAAGCCACGGGAAATCCAGGATGTGCTCGATCAATACGTGATCGGTCAGGCACGCGCCAAGAAAACCCTGGCCGTGGCGGTATACAACCACTACAAGCGCATTGAGAGCCGGCAGAAATCCGATGATGTCGAGCTTGCCAAGAGCAATATCCTTTTGGTCGGGCCGACTGGCTCGGGCAAGACGCTTCTGGCCGAGACGCTGGCACGGATGCTCAATGTCCCCTTCACCATGGCCGATGCCACCACCCTGACCGAAGCCGGTTATGTCGGTGAGGACGTGGAGAACATCATCCAAAAGCTCCTGCAAAAATGCGATTACGATGTGGAAAAAGCCCAACAGGGCATCGTTTACATCGACGAAATCGACAAAATCAGCCGCAAGAGCGACAACCCATCGATCACCCGCGACGTGTCGGGCGAAGGCGTGCAACAAGCGCTCCTGAAGCTGATCGAGGGCACCGTGGCCAGCGTGCCGCCCCAGGGGGGGCGCAAGCATCCACAGCAGGATTTCCTGCAAGTGGATACGCGCAACATCCTGTTCATCGTCGGTGGCGCGTTTGCCGGCCTTGACAAGGTAATCCAGCAGCGCAGCAGCGAGGCTGGCGGGATCGGTTTCAATGCCAAGGTCAAGTCCGGCGAGCGCAAGGCGGATGTTGGCAAGGTGCTGAACGATGTCGAGCCGGAAGATTTGGTCAAGTTCGGCTTGATTCCCGAGTTTGTCGGCCGTCTGCCGGTCATTGCCACACTGGAAGAGCTGGACGAGGCGGCACTGGTGCGGATCCTGACCGAACCGCGGAATGCCATCACCAAGCAGTTCAAGAAGCTGTTTGAAATGGAGGGTGCCGATCTGGAGTTCCGCCCGGAAGCGCTTTCCGCGATTGCCCGCAAGGCGCTCAAGCGCAAAACCGGCGCACGTGGCCTGCGCACCATCGTCGAGGCCGCGTTGCTCGACACCATGTACGATCTGCCATCGCAGGAAAATGTCAGCAAGGTAGTCGTGGACGAATCGGTCATCGAACACAACAGCGCACCGTTCATCATCTATCAGCCCGACAGTGTGCCCGAGGCACTGCCAAAAGCCTCGGGGCAATGAGCCCGAAGATGGAGGAGGCGCGCTGTTGAGCGCGCAATCGACCGCCCGCAATCTTCCGGTTGCGGGCGGCTTCGTTTGCCGGCCCCGATTTTCATGGGTACGTGCCGCCGATGGGTTATTTCCCGCATCGCGCTTGCACTTGCCACTCCCAATCCCCATAAAGAAGCGACGGGCGCTTGCCCGCGATTTTGGAGCAGTGAATGAGCGAAACAACCGAACAGCCGCCGGTGAATACGTTGCCGGTCTTGCCTTTGCGGGACGTTGTGGTCTTTCCGCAGATGGTGGTGCCGTTGTTTGTCGGACGGGAAAAATCCCGGCGTGCGCTGGAAATGGCGATGGAAGCGGACAAGCGCATCGTGCTGGTGGCGCAGAAATCTCCCGATACCGATGATCCGGGCCAGGACGACATCTATCAGATAGGTGCCGAGGCACGGGTATTGCAGCTTCTCAAATTGCCCGATGGCACACTCAAGGTCATGATCGAGGGCACCACCCGCGTGCGGCTGGATGCCGTGCGCGAAGCCGACGGCGTCTTGCTGGCCGATGTGACCGAACTGGTGCAGGTCAACCCGTTTGAAAGCCACAAGCTTGAGGCAGTGATGCGTTCCTTGCTCGGCCTGTTCGAGGACTATGTCAAGTCCAGTCGCAAGCTGCCGCCGGAAATCGTGCAGACCATTGCCAATGCCGAGAGCCCGGATCGCTTTGCCGATATCATCGCTGCCCACTTGGGCGTGCGGCTCGTCGACAAGCAAATGCTGCTGGAGCAGCTGGATATCGGTCAGCGTCTTGAGGAGCTGGTGCGCTTGACGCATGGCGAGCTGGATGTGCAGCAGCTGGAAAAAGAAATCCGCGGCCGGGTGAAATCGCAGATGGAGAAGTCCCAGCGCGAGTATTACCTCAATGAGCAGATGAAGGCGATCCAGAAGGAATTGGGTGAGGACAATGGCAGTGAGCTGGACGAGATCCTGCGCAAGATCATCGAGGCCGGCATGCCGAAGGCGGTGGAAGCCAAGGCGCGTGCCGAACACAACAAGCTGAAGCAGATGTCGCCGATGTCGGCCGAAGCCGGTGTCGTACGTAACTATCTGGAATGGCTGATCGGCGTGCCGTGGAAAAAGCGCAGCAAGGTGCGCAAGGATCTCAAGCGCGCCGAGGAAGTGCTCGATGCCGACCACTTCGGTCTTGAAAAGGTCAAGGAACGCATCCTCGAATACCTCGCGGTGCAATCGCGTGTGGCCAAGATGAAAGGCCCGATTCTGTGTCTGGTCGGCCCGCCCGGGGTCGGCAAGACCTCGCTTGGCCAGTCCATCGCCCGCGCCACCAACCGCAAGTTCGTGCGCATGGCGCTTGGCGGGGTACGGGACGAGGCGGAAATCCGCGGCCATCGCCGCACCTATGTCGGCTCGATGCCCGGACGCATCGTGCAGAACCTCAACAAGGTCGGCACGAAAAACCCGCTGTTCGTGCTCGACGAAATCGACAAGATGACGATGGACTTCCGCGGCGATCCTTCGGCTGCGCTGCTGGAAGTGCTCGACCCCGAACAGAACCACAGCTTCAACGACCACTATCTGGAAGTGGATCTCGACCTGTCCGAAGTAATGTTCGTGGCGACCTCCAACTCCATGAACATTCCCGGCCCCTTGCTCGATCGCATGGAGGTCATCCGCATCCCCGGCTATACCGAGGAGGAAAAGCTCAACATCGCCAAGCGCTATCTCGTGCCCAAGCAGATCCGTGCCAACGGCCTGCGCGAGGGCGAGCTGGAAATCCACGAAAGCGCCGTGCGCGACATCGTGCGCTATTACACCCGCGAGTCGGGCGTGCGTGGCCTTGAGCGCGAAATCGCCAAGATTGCGCGCAAGGTGGTGAAGGAAATTGCCCTGGCCGGGCCGAAGAAGAAAACCGCCAAGGCGAAGGCTCAGCGCGTGGACGAGAAAAATCTGGAGAAATATCTCGGCGTGCGCCGTTTCGACTTCGGCCGCGCCGAGGCGGACAACGAAATCGGCCTGGTGACGGGGCTTGCCTGGACCGAAGTCGGGGGCGACCTTCTGCAAATCGAAACCACCCTGATGCCGGGCAAGGGCGGCCGCACGCTGACCGGCCAGCTCGGTGACGTGATGAAGGAATCGGCCACCGCCGCGCTCACCGTGGTACGTACCCGCGCCGAGCAGTTGGGCATCGCGCCGGACTTCTTCGACCAGCATGATGTGCACATCCACGTCCCGGATGGCGCCACGCCGAAGGATGGCCCGAGTGCCGGCATCGCCATTACCACCGCGCTGATGTCGGTGCTGACCCGCATTCCGGTGCGTGCGGACGTGGCGATGACCGGGGAAATCACCCTGCGCGGGCGCGTCACGGCCATTGGCGGCCTGAAGGAGAAGCTGCTGGCGGCGCTGCGTGGTGGCATCAAGACCGTCATCATCCCGCAGGAGAACGAGAAGGACTTGGCCGATATCCCGGCCAACGTCACGGCCGACCTCAAGATCGTACCGGTCAAATGGATTGACGAGGTGCTGGCCATTGCGCTGGAGCGCCTGCCTGAACCGCTGACGACAAGTGAAGCCGCGCAGACGGACGAGTCGGCAGCAACTCTGGTGAGCTCCCCGAAACCGCGTCGCAGGCGCGAGGTCAAACATTGATTCAAATCAAAATATCAAGTCTGACAATCCTGTAGCCCATCCGGCATGGCGGTGTTGCCGTGCCGGATGGGGCTTTGGCAACCGCCGAGAACTACAGGAAAAGTGCGGCTGTCAGTTTCTTCTTGCCGTGTCGAAACAGGCTTGGTATAAAGACGGCCTTGCGGCCACGCTGCCGAAGACCCACCGCCATCCACGGATCGGCGGCCAAACACCGCAACGACCTTGGTCGTTGCCAACCACGGAGCAAAAGTAAATGAACAAAGGTGAATTGATCGAAGCGATCGCGCAGTCGGCAAATCTGTCCAAGGCCGATGCCGGACGGGCTCTGGAAGGCTTTATTGCCGCCGTGACCGACGCACTGGAATCCGGTGATAGCGTTGCCGTTGCCGGCTTCGGCAGCTTCGAAGTGCGTGAACGTGCTGCCCGCACCGGCCGCAACCCGAAGACCGGCGAAACGCTGGAAATCGCCGCCTCCAAGGCCGTCGGCTTCAAGGCCGGTAAGGCACTGAAGGATGCCGTCAACGGCTGATCTCTTCATCAAGCGCGTTAATCGTCCCGAGCCATTCTCCGAACAGGCTTTGCTGGTTTGAGTTGGCGCAAGTGATGAAATCCCAGGAACCCCGGCAAATGCCGGGGTTTCTCGTTTCTTCGCCAAATCACTGTTCATGGCTTGCCCCCCGGCCTGCTAGAGCAAGGGAATGTCCGGAATGCCATCCGCCATGCGCCTTGCTTGACCAAGCGCATCAGGTGCCGGCGCATATCAGCAAACGATCTGCACCTCAGTGCATGTTGCAATGCCATCGTCCCCCATCCTTTGCGGGCGCAGGATTATCTTGATACCTCCTCTACCGCAATGAGGTATTCATCATGCTTGTGACCCCTGGCAAAGTTATGTCAAAAAGCCATGGCTTGGTCTGCGACATTGCCTGTGTACCAGAGCGGCGGGCCTTACTCGTGCCAGATTTCGTGGCTGTCCACCAGAACGCCCAGACGGGCGTGTTCGGCGGCAAGGCGGGCGTCCAGTTCGCTGCGGGCAATCTGCCTTTGCTGGCGTTCGGCTTGCAGCCAATCGCTCAATGACAGCTCGCCCAGTTGCCAGCCGCGGTGAATGCGTCGTGTGGCTTCTTGGCTGGCGATGAGCGCCTGCTGTTGTGCCAGCCATTGCCGGTGGCGGTTTTCGGCTTGTTGCAGCAGCTCATGGGCCGTGCGGCTGATGTCGCGTGCCATGGCGGCGGCATCGTCGTGCCGGGCGCGGGCCGTGGCGCTGGCGGCGTGGCTTTGTGCGCGGCGGTAGGCACCGGGCAGGGGCATGGAAAATACCAGCCCGAGGGCATTTTCCTTGCCGTCGCGCTCGCGCAGAAGGCGCAGGCCAATACTCGGATCGGGGCGGCGCTGGTCGGCGCTGGTGCGCTCGGCCAGCGCATCGGCTGCTTCGGCCTCGGCCTTGGCGGCGCCGATTTCGTGGCTGCGCTGGATGATGCGCTGCACCCATTCATCGGCGCTGCCATCCAGTCGTGCCGGGGAGGCGATGGTTGGAGCGCGCTCGGGCAGCGGCAGTTCGGGAAAGTCGTGGCGCAGGGCCAGTTGTGCGTTTTGCAAGCTGGCCTCGGCGGCGAGGACATCGGCCTGTGCCTGCGCCAGAGTAACCTCGATGAGGTCAAGATCCTTGCGTGCGGCATCGCCCAGCTGCACACGACGGGCGAGCGCTTCGCGTTCGCGGTGCAGCGATGCGTGCTGGGCTTGCGCCAGCGCGTGCGCTTCGGCGCTGGCCAGCCAGTTGAGCCAGTATTGCAACAGACGGCGTGCGGCCATGTGGCGGGCGTCGTCAAGGCGCTGGTCGGCTGCGCGCTGGCCGCTTTCGCCAATGCGCATGTCCAGCGTGCGTTTGCCCGGCCAGCGCAGGTTGCGCCCCAGTTGCAGCTCGTATTCGGGGTAGTGCAGCTGGCCGCTGCTTTCATCGCTGCGGCGTTGCTGCACGATGCTGGAGAGGCTCCATTCGCCACTGCCGACGCGGCGGGCATCGGCATCGGCGCGGGCGGCATCCAGACGGGCACCGGCGGCGCGGACTTCGGCCTGTGCACTGATCGCTTGGGCAACTGCCTCCGCGGGTGGTAACGGGGTTTGTGCCAGTACAGCCAGCGGGCTCAAGGCAAACAGCAGGGGCAGGGGGGCGTAACGGTTTTTCATCCCAGTCTCCCGTGGGCGATGACCGGCTCGCTCCACCAGTGAATGTCGTGGTTGTCGCAATGGGTTTTCAGAAGGTTCAGGATGTGCGCCTCCTTGCCTTTTTCCAGAATCAGCCAGAGCAGGCAGCGCTCGACGCGTCCGCGAACGCGCTCGGCCTGGCTTGCCCGGGAAAAGTCGCTGCCGTGGCCTTCGCCATGCAGCAGGGTGAAGCCGGGCTTTTCCGGCTGGCTTGCCAGAAGTTCGCTGATGGCTTCTTCAAGGGCCGGGGGAAAAATCAGGGTCAGGCGGATGAGTTCAGGCATGAGCTGCCTCCTTGGTTTCGGGGGCAAGGCCGTAACGGCGATAGAGCAGGGGCATCAGAAGCAGGGTGAGCGAAGTGGCGCTGATCAGCCCGCCGATCACCACGATGGCGAGTGGACGCTGGATTTCCGAGCCGGGGCCGGTGGCCAGTAGCAGCGGTACGAGGCCCAGCGCGGTGATGCTGGCAGTCATCAGCACCGGGCGCACCCGGCGCAGTGCTCCTTCGCGCACCACGTTTTCGAGGTCGAGCCCTTGCAGATGCAGTTGATTGAATTGGGTGACGAGAACCAGGCCGTTCAATACCGCGATGCCGAGCAGGGCGATGAAGCCGACTGATGCCGGTACCGAGAGATACTCGCCGGCAAGCCACAGTGCCACTACGCCGCCGACCAGTGCCAGCGGCACGTTGCACAGGATGAGCAGGGCCTGGCGAATCGAGCCGAAGGTCATGAACAGCACCACGAAGATCAGTGCCAAGGCCACCGGCACCACCAAGGCAAGACGTGCGGCCGCACGCTGCTGGTTTTCGAACTGGCCGCCCCATTGCAGGCGATAGCCCGAGGGCAGCGGGATGTCGCGGCTGATGGCTTGACGGGCTTCTTCGACAAAGCCGACCAGATCGCGGCCATTGACGTTGGCCTGCACCAGGGCATAACGCGAGCCGTTTTCCCGTCCCACTCGCACCGGCCCGGTGCCGGGTTCGAGCCGGGCGATGGCCGAGAGCGGAACATCGCCGCCGCCGGGCAGGGCGATTTTCATGCGGGAAAAACGCTCCTGCGACATGCGCAGATCTTCGCCGCCGCGAATCAGAATCGGGGTGCGCCGGGCCGGCTCGATCACTTCACCGGCCAGGATGCCTTCCAGCTGTGCGCGCAATTCGTCCTGCACATCGGCCACCGCAAGGCCGTGACGGCCGGCGGCATCGGCATCGATCTGCACTTGCAGATAGTCCACCCCGTCATTGACTTGGGTCAGCACGTCCTCGGCACCGGGGATGGCTTCCACCCGCTTGGCAATGCGCTCGGCCAGTTGCCCGAGGCTGGCAAGATCGGGGCCGAAAATCTTGATGGCAAGATCGCCGCGGCTGCCGGTCAGCATTTCCGAAACGCGCATTTCGATCGGCTGGGTAAAGCCGTATTCGATGCCGGGAAAGTCCTCCAGCGTCTGCCGCAGTTGCTCGGTCAGCCAGCCCTTGTCCGGCACCCGCCACTCGGCCTTGGGCTTGAGCTTCAGGAACATGTCGGTTTCATTCAGCCCCATCGGGTCAAGCCCGAGCTCGTCCGAGCCGACTCGGGCGACCACATGCTCGATTTCCGGCAATTGCTTCAGGCGCGTTTCCACGGCCATGTCCAGTGCCAGCGATTGCGACAGCGAGATGGACGGGGATTTCTGCAACTGCACCAGCACATCGCCTTCGTCCATGGTCGGCATGAAGCTCTTGCCCACGCCAAGATAGGCGACGATGCCGAGCAGGCAGGCGAGGGCGGTGGCGGCATAACTGATGGCCGGACGCGCCAGCACCTTGTCCAGCAGCGGACGGTAAAGTCCATCCACTTTGCGCATCAGCCATGGATCGGCATGGGCTTTTTCCTGCAACAGCAGCGAAGCCAGTACCGGCACGAAGGTCAGCGACAACAGCAGCGAGGCAGCGAGCGCAAACACGATGGTCAGCGCCACCGGGGCAAACAGCTTGCCCTCCAAACCTTCGAGCGTGAGCAGCGGCAGAAAGGTCAGGACGATGATGAGCATGCCCGCGGCCACCGGAGTGGCGACCTCGCGAGTGGCGGCATAAATGCGGTTGAGGCGCGGCAAATGCGCCCCCGGTGCATGCGGCGAGAGGCGGGTGACGGTGTTTTCCACCACCACCACGGCAGCATCCACCAACATGCCGATGGCAATTGCCAGCCCGCCCAGACTCATCAGATTGGCGCTTTGCCCGCTCCAGCGCATCATCAGGAAGGTGGCAAGCGAGGCCAGCGGCAACATCAGCGCCACCACGATCGCCGCACGCAGCTCGCCGAGGAAAAGCAGCAGCAGAATCACCACCAGCACAGTGGCTTCCAGCAGCGCCTTTTCCACCGTGCCGACGGCGCGCTCGATCAGCGTGCTGCGGTTGTAGAAAGGCACGATGCTGACACCGGCAGGCAGGCCTGGCTTCATTTCCTCAAGCCGTGCTTCCACCGCCTTGACCAGCTGCGAGGCATCCGTCCCGCGCAGGGCCACCACGATGCCCTGAACCGCCTCGTGCGTGCCATCCATGCTGACCGCGCCATAGCGGGTCAGCGATTCGGTCTTGACGCTGGCCACGTCGCGAATGCGCAACGGCGGCAATCCCGGCTTCAGGATCACGTTGCCGATATCCTCGGCATTTGCCAGCGCACCGCTGCTGCGCACGATCAAGGCCGACTCGCCCTGTTGCAGGCGCCCGGCACCGTCATTGCGGTTGTTGCGTGCCAGGGCATCAAGCAGGGCGGCGGTATCAAGGCCATTGGCACTCAGCCGGGCGCGGTCGGGAATCACCACGAAGGCCTTGCCGTGCCCGCCCAGCACGTTGACATCGGCCACCCCGGGCAGGGTGCGCAAGGCCGGGCGCAAACTCCAGTCGAGCAGGCTGCGGCGCTCCTCCAGCGACAACCCGCCGCCTTCGATGGTGAACATGTAGACATCCGACAGCGGGGTGGAAATCGGCGCCAGCCCCCCGCCGACATCCGCCGGCAGAACATCCGCGACATTGGCAAAACGCTCGGCCACTTGCTGCCGTGCCCAGTAGATATCGGTGCCTTCGGCAAAATCCAGCGTGATGTCGGCGATGGCATATTTGGCGGTGGAGCGCAGCATCACCGCATTCGGCACACCGAGCAGCTCCATTTCCAGCGGAGTGATGACGCGCGCCTCCACCTCCTCCGGCGTCATCCCCGGCGCCTTCAGCACCAGCTTGACCTGGGTGGGGGAAATGTCCGGGAAAGCATCAATTGGCAGGCGCATAAAGGCCAGAGCCCCGGCAATAGCCATGGCCAAGGCCAGCAGGATGATGAGCAGCCGTTGACGCAGCGAGAACTCGACAAGACGGGCGAGCATGGCTTACTCCGCAGGCGGGGCGAGAGACTTCAACACGCCGACGCCGTGGCTGACCACCTGCATGCCGGCAACCAACTCCGGCGCACGCACCACGGCGATGTCGCCATCGGCCGCCAGTCGCTCCACCACGCAGGCCCGAAAACGCTTGCCCTCGGCCAGATACAGCACCTCCTTCTCGCCATGCGGTGCCAGTGCCGAAAGCGGCACCTGCACGGCACCGTCCGGCGCCGGCAGCGACAGCCGTACCTCGAACTGCTGTCCCGGCAACAGTTCGCCGCCGGCCGATGCTTCGGCTCGCAGGCGCAGTGTTTGGCTGTTGGCATCGGTATCGGCCCCGATCGCCGCCAGCCGTGCCTGACCGCCATCGGGCAATTGCACCGCCAGCCCCGGTGCCAACAGCGGGCGCAGACTCAGTGGCACGTTGAAATAAATATCGAGTGCATCACCTTCGGCCATCACGAAAGCTGCGCCCAGCGCCTCCACCGCCTGCCCCGGCAGCACCATTCGCCGCAGCACGCGTCCCGAGCGCGGGGCGAGCAGGGTGTACTCGCCCGGCGCACCGCCCGTTGCCGGCCGCAACTGCGCCAATTGCGCCTGCGCCTCGGCCAAACTGGCCGAAGCCATGGCCGCCCGCGCGGTACTTTCGGACTTGCGTGCAGCCGGAATGATGCCCTCATTGGCAAGCAGGGCATCGCGTGCGGCCTGCTGCTGCGCCAGCCCCGCCTCGCTGCGGTTGCGGGCAAGCTCGGCTTGCAAGCGGATCAGCTCCTGGCTCTGCCACTGCAAAAGCGGCTGGCCGCGCTTGACCGTCTGTCCTTCGTCCACATGCAGCCGGGTAATGACCCCGGCAAACGGCAGGTTCACCTGCGTGCTGGCGGTCAACGGCGGCATGGCCTCGGCCGCCAGCCCGCCGACCGGCAGCGAAGTGGCGGCGACACTGGCCTGCAAACGGATGCCCAGCGCCTCGATCTGGTTGGCCTCAAGCTGCACCTCTCCCGGCACCGTGGGCTCAGCCTCGGCCGGGGGAGCCGTGCCAGATGTATGCGAATCTGCGGAGGGACGAAACAAAAGCAACGCCCCGGTGCCTAGCAAGACAAGGGGCAGGCCAATCAGGACGGCAGATTTGCGCAGGTTGGGCATGGCGGACAGGTGATGAAAAACACCCGAACAGCCTGCCTGTCGAGGCTTTGGATAACCTTAAACAGGGAATGGGCGATCTTGCCTTGTGTCGTGGATCAAATCAGCGGCAGTGGCCCGAGGCGGGCGGTGAGCATCTGCCCGTTCAGGGCAAAATGCAGTTGCAGGCCAAGGGCTTGGGCCATGGCGCGGGAAAGGGCAAGCCCAAGGCCGGTATGGGACGTGTGCCTGCCATCGGCATGGGCCGGATTGCGCCAATAATGCTCGCCGAAATGCCGGACATGCTCGGCCAGCAGATGTTCGGTGGCATTGTGCAGTTGCAGCCAATGTCCGTTGCCTTCCTTGCAGCGGTCGATGTGGATCGGCGTGTGTCCCGGCGCATACTCGCAGGCGTTGTGCAGCAGATTGCCCAGAATGCACTCGAGCATGTCCGGGTCTGCATGAACCCACAGCTCGTCGGGCAGTTGCAGTTGCACGCGCGATCTGCCATCGGCAGGCAAGTGCTGGCATACGTGCCGGACAAGAGCCGCAAGATCCAGCGGATCGCGTGCCGGAGCAAGCTGACCGGACTCGTAGCGCGCCAGTGCCAGCAAGGCCTGCACGCGCCGCTCCATGTGTGCATTGATGTCCAGGGTGGCCGCGAGGCTGGCTTGCAGGTCGTGCGAATCTCCGCTTTGCAGCGCGTTCTCGCAGAGCAGGCGAATTTCCGCCAGCGGCGTGCGCAACTCATGGGCAATGTTGCGTGACAGACGGCGCTCGCGGGCCACGGCTTCGGCCAATTTGCCCAGTGCCTGCTGCATGGCGCTGGTGTAGGGCAACAATTCGCTTGGCAAGGGCTCGCGCGGTGGCGAGGACAGGGCATCCGCCGGCAATTGGCGCAGGCGCTCGCCCTCGCGTTGAACCGGGGCAAAGGCGCGTTCAAGCAACCAGAAACACAGCAGCAGCGTCAGCGCGACGGCCAGCAAACAGCCCCCCAGCAGGGCCAGATGGACATACCACTCGGTCACATCCCAGCTTTCGCGCTCGGAGGCCAGTACCAACCAGCCGCCATCCATCAACGGCAACACGATGGCACGACCGCGATGCCCATCGGGCAATGGCAGATCGACGAAGGTGGCGGTCTCGTGCGATCGTCCCGCCGGCAGGTGCAGCGCCCGTCCTTGACTGTTGGCCGAGGCCTGTCGCAAATGCCCGTGCGCATCGTAGCGGGCAAAGAACTCGGCATGGCCGGCCAGCTCATAATCGGGCAGGCGCGCTTCGGGTTGCTCCGGTCGGGCGTATGCGGCCAACGCCTCGGCGCGGGCGGAAAGGAACTGCTCGAATTGGGCATAGATGGCGCGATCGACCAGTACATCGAGAAAAACGAACAAGGCCCCCAGCGACAGGCCAATGGCAAGCAGCAGTTGCCAAGCCAAACGACGTTGCAGCGAATAGCTGCGACCGATCTCACTCGATGACATAACCAAAACCGCGCCGGGTCTGGATGAAATCGGGCACCCCGGCTTGAGCCAACTTGCTGCGCAGGGTGCTGAGAATGACTTCGACCACCTTGTCCGAAGTGGCGCTGCTGCTTTCATAGAGGCGATCGAAGATCTGCGTGCGCGACAGCACCCGGCCACGCCCCCGCAGCAGCAATTCCAGCAGCGCGTATTCTTTCGGCGTCAGCATCAAGTCGTGCCCCTGCCAGCGCGCCCGTCGCGCATTCGTGTCCAGACAAAGGGCATCGTGCCGCAGTTCAGCCACACCGCCCTCGCGTGGACGGCGTGCCAGTGCACGCAACCGCGCCAGTAGCTCGTTGAGCGCAAACGGTTTGACCAGATAATCATCGGCACCGGCATCGAGCGCGGCTACGCGATCGTCGATCTGGTCGCGTGCCGAGAGCATCAGCACCCGCGCCGTGCCGCCAGCACGACGGTAGGTGCGCAATACCTCCAGCCCGTCACGGCGCGGCAACATGCCATCGAGCACTACCAGCTCGTACTCGTGCTGCGCCAGCAAAAGCGCCGCCGCAACCCCGTCGGCGGCATGGTCGCAGCCATAACCCTCGCGCCCAAGGCTGATTTGCAGCTCGCTGGCCAGCGTAGGGGAGTCTTCGACGATTAGAAGGCGCATGACAAGACGGATATTGGTCAGGCTGGCATTGTCGCCGATACGGCAATGCTTTTCATGCAGCAAAACGACACGCAGATGCTTGATGCGCCAATCTGATGATCAAGGGGCAGACACGCCAACTGCGACAACACTTCAGGTGATTCAATGGCACGTGTGCATCACACGTGTCACGCATCACCGTCTCTTGTCACTGGACACATACACCAGCTGCATCTTGGCAAGACTGGCAGCGGCCATCGCTGCACGCATGACACGAGTCTGCCAAATAGGCGGATAGTCGGATGGAGCAGGCCACACCCCTGGGCAGGAGAGGGCGGAAATGCTCTGGCTGCTTCTCGGGAATAGCAGCGTATCCTCTCGACATGCACAAGACCATATCCCCGCTTGCCAGCTGTGTCAGTGATGCCGCCAGACAGTCGGCCATCTCCATCTCTCCGCCCAGCGCGCACCGCGGCAGTGATGACCTTTTGACCGCTAGCCTTGGCGCGGAAGGGTTGCGCAACCCGGTGCCGCCGGCGTTTGCCGATGCCGCGCAGCCGACTGCGGCGGAATTGCGGCGGCGGGCGATCTGGTCGAGCTGGCGCAGCATTGCCGACCTTTCGACGACCGGGGGCTATGGTGAGTTGTACGGCAGTTTGGAATCGGTGCCGGGGCGCGAGTATGCCGCGCTGCTGACGCTGCCCGGTGCCCGCGCGCCACATCGGGTGGTGGTGCAGGTGCCCGATGCCTTCGACCTGCACAAGCGTTGTCTGGTGGTGGCCGCCGTCTCCGGCTCGCGCGGAGTGTATGGCGCGATTGCGGTGGCTGGTGCCTGGGGCTTGCCGCGCGGCTGTGCGGTGGTGCATACCGACAAGGCCGCGGGCAGCGACTATTTCGATTTCGCCGCGCAGCAAGGGCATGCGCTGGACGGGCGGCCGGCACGGGCCGAGGCGGCCGCGCTGGCTTTCCGCCCCGAGCCGCTGCAAGGCGAGGGCATTGCCTTCAAGCACGCGCATTCGGGCGACAATCCCGAGGCCGATTGGGGGCAGCATGTGCGTCAGGCGGCGGCCTTCGGTCTTGCCGCCTTGAATGCGGCCTTCCCCGAGGCGGCGCCGTTTGATGTGGCCAATACCCGCATCATCGCCACCGGCATTTCCAACGGTGGCGGTGCGGTATTGCGTGCGGCCGAGGATGCCGAGCGGTGGCTCGATGGCGTGGTCGCGGGCGAGCCGAACGTGCTGGCCGAGGCGCCCGGTGCGCGTGCCCTGTACGACTACGCCAGCGAGGCGGCCTTGCTGATGCCCTGTGCCCTGCCGGCATTGGGCTTGCCGACCACGCCCCATGCCGGGGCACTGTGTCATCGGCTGGCTGCACGCGGCCTCCTGGCAGGTGCCGATGAGGCTGCCCGCCAGCACGATGCCCTGCGTCAGTTGCGCGCGGCAGGCTGGAGTGATGCCGCCATCATCGCCGGTGCCAGCAGTACCGCTTTTGACCTGTGGCGGGCGGTGTTGGTGACTTATGCCTCGGCCTACAGTCGCAGCCGGCATGATGCCCACCCTTGTGGTTACCGTTTCATTTCCAAGGCACCGGGGAATGCCGAAGCACGTGCCGCCGGCTGGGCCGATGGCAGCGGCATCGCGCCCGACAGCGTGTTGGCGATTGTGGATCCGGCAGAAGCTGAGGATCAGGGTATAACCGGGCTGGAATGCCTGCGTGCCCTGTGGACAGGCACCGATGCCAGAGCGCAGGCCGTGCAGCAAGGTGTGGCCGCCACGCGCAGCCGGCCACCGCGCGAAGGGTTGCCGGTCATCGTGGTGCACGGGCAGAGCGACGGACTTATCCCGATGGCATTCAGCAGTGCGCCGTATGTGGCGGCGGCGCGGGCGGCCGGGCGCGGGCAGGTGCGCTTCTGGCAGGTGGAAAACGCCCAGCATTTCGATGCGTTCCTGGCCTTGCCGCAGTTCGCTGCGCACTACACGCCGCTACTGCCGCATGTCTATGCCGCCCTCGATGCGCTGGAGGCGCATCTGGATGGGCAAAAGGCATTGCCGCAAGATGCCGTGATTCCGGCCAGGGCGCGCGCGCCCGGCAAGCCCTTGAGTGCCGAGGATCTGGCGCGGATACGCTGAACGCTCGGGCGGGCAGACGCTTGCCAGTCGCCGGGGCAGGGCGCTAGAATGCGCGGCCAAGCTTGCAGTCGCATCTGCAAGCACCGGTTGGTCGCCCGACCAACCCGGGCCGCCGGCAACATGGAGCCGGCACCGGAAGCATCAGTTTTGACCGGAAGGGGCCCTGGCGGCCCCTTCCTCTTTTGCGTTGACAGGACAGATATGGACAAGGCACAACAAATCAGCCAGTTGCTCGCGCCCACCGTGGCCGCGCTCGGGCTTGAGCTTCTGGGTGTGGAATATCTCACCATGCCCGGCGGTGCGGTGCTGCGCCTTTACATCGACGTGCCCGAGGCCGAGGCGACGGGCGAAAACCCGCGCGCAGTCGGCATCGACGAGTGCGAAATGGTGAGCCGCGAAGTCTCGGCCCAACTCGATGTGGAAGACCCGATTTCCGGCCACTACACGCTGGAAGTCTCCTCGCCGGGCCTTGACCGCCCGCTGTTCAGCCCGGCGCAGTTTGCCCGCTTCATCGGCGAGAGCGCCAAGGTCGGGCTGAAGCTGCCGCATGATGGCCGCCGCCGCCTGACCGGACGGATTGTCGAAGTGGACGGCGACAGCATTCATTTCGACGTGGACGGCCAGCCCTTTGCGGTGGCGTTCGACAATATCGACAAGGCCCGCATCGCCCCGGATTGGGCGGCGCTGGGCTATGCCGCCGGCAAGGGCGGCAAGAAACCCGGCGCAAGGCCGAAAAAATCCGAATCCACACCCTACGAGGCGGATCAAGCCGCCGATGCGGAGCTAGAAAATGAGTAAGGAGCTGTTGCTCGTTGTTGAAGCGGTTGCCAACGAAAAAGGCGTGCCGCCAGAAGTGATCTTCGGAGCCATCGAGGCTGCCTTGGCCTCGGCTGCGAAAAAGCGTTATCCCGATCAGGATGTCGCCGTGCGCGTCTCGATCAACCCGAAGAATGGCAGCTACGAAACCTTCCGTCGCTGGGAAGTGGTGGCCGATGACGTGGTGATGGAATCGCCCGACCGGCAAATCCGCCTGATGGATGCGGTGGAAGAAAGCGAAGGCGCGGAAATCGGTGACTTCATCGAAGAACAAATCGAGAACGCCGAGTTCGGTCGCATTGCCGCCCAGGCTGCCAAGCAGGTGATCGTGCAGCGCGTGCGCGAAGCCGAACGCCAGCAGATCGTCGATGAGTGGAAGCATCGCGTTGGCGAGCTGATAACCGGTACCGTCAAGCGCGTGGAGCGCGGCAACGTGTACGTGGATCTTGGCGAGAATGCCGAAGGCTTCATCGCCAAGGACAAGGGCATTCCGCGCGACGTGCTGCGCACCGGCGACCGCGTGCGCGGTTATCTATACGACGTGCGCAGCGAGCCGCGTGGCCCGCAACTGTTCATCAGCCGCGCAGCACCGGAATTCATGATGGAGCTGTTCAAGATCGAAGTGCCGGAAGTCGGCCAGGGGCTGGTGGAAATCAAGGCCTGCGCCCGCGACCCCGGCGACCGCGCCAAGATTGCCGTGCTCGCCTACGACAACCGCACCGACCCGATCGGCGCCTGCATCGGCATGCGCGGCTCGCGCGTGCAGGCAGTGACCAATGAATTGAACGGCGAGCGTGTGGATATCGTGCTGTGGAGCGACAATCCGGCCCAGTTCGTCATCAATGCGATGGCGCCGGCCGAAGTGCAGTCGATCATCGTGGATGAAGACAAGCACGCGATGGATCTGGCCGTGGCCGAAGACGGACTGGCCAAGGCCATCGGCAAGGGCGGACAGAACGTGCGCTTGGCCAGCCGTCTGACCGGCTGGCAGCTCAACGTGATGACCGCCGAGCAAGTGGCCGCCAAGAGCGAAGCCGAGCAAGCCACGGCACGCCAACTGTTCGTGGAAAAACTGGAAGTGGACGAGGAAATCGCTGGCATTCTGGTGGGCGAGGGCTTTACCACGGTGGAAGAAATCGCCTATGTGCCGGTGGCCGAACTGCTTGCCATCGAAGGCTTCGACGAGGAAGTGGTGGAAGAACTGCGTGCCCGTGCCCGCGATGCCCTGCTGAACGAGGCGCTGGCGGTCGAGGAAGAGCTGGAGGAAAACCAGCCATCCGAAGATCTGTTGACGCTCGAGGGCATGGATGAAGCCACTGCCTACGCGCTGGCTGCGCGCGGCGTCCGCACCCGCGAGGATCTGGCCGAGCTTGCCATCGACGAGCTGACGGATATCGACAACATGGACGCGGAACGCGCATCGGCTCTGATCATGGAGGCGCGCAAGCACTGGTTCGAGTAACCGGCCACCTGCGCAAGCCTTAAAATCTCGAATACCCGCCACAGGATTCACTGTGGCCCGCAACACGGAAAACGCATGTCGCAAAAAACCACCATCCGCAAACTTGCCGCACTGGTTCATACCCCGGTCGAGAAGTTGCTGGAACAACTTGCCGAAGCCGGGATGCCTTTCAAGGGTGCCGATGAAGAAGTCACCAGCGATCAAAAGACCAAGCTGCTTGCCTTCCTGCGCAAGGCTCACGGCCACGCTTCCGGTGATGGCACAGGGGAGAGCGCAGCGCCCAAGAAAATCGTGCTGAACCGTCGCAAGACCGAAGAAATCACCGTCGGCGGCGGCAAGAGCAAGCAGACGGTGGAAGTGACCGTGCGCAAGAAAGTGGTGCTGGCGAAAAAGCCTGCCCCGGCACTGGATGTCGGCAAGATCAAGCCGGTGGATGACGAGCACGCCGAAGTGCTGCGCAAGCTGGAAGAATCGCGCAAGCGCAATCTGGAAGAGCAGCAGCGTCTGGCCGAGGCCGACCGCCGCCGCGCCGAGGAGGCCGAAGCCCGCCGTCTGGCCGAAGAAGCGGCCAAGCGCGAAGCCGAGGAAGCCGCGCGCCGTGCGGCGGAAGAAGCCGAAGCCGCCAAGCGTCCGGCCAAGGTCGAAGAACCCGTTGCCGCTGCGCCTGTCGAGGCCAAACCGGAAAAACCGGCCTCGCTGATCCAGCGCCGCCCGGCCAACCCGATTCGCCCGCCCGAGCGCACCGCTCCGGCGCCGGCCAAGAGCGGCAAATCGCGTGGCCACGGTGGTGCCGGGCGCGAGCGTGACGACGATGACGGTGATAACGACCGCTTCTCCGGCCAGCTGCATCTGCCCTCGGGCGATCGTGGCCGACGCGGCAGTGGTGGCCGCGGCAAGCCGCAAGGCAAGGGACGCCGTACGGAACCGGCGCGCAGCGGCGGCGGTGAACACGGCTTCCAGCGTCCGACCGAAAAGATCGTGCGCGAAGTCGCCATCGGCGAAGCCATCACCGTCGGCGATCTGGCGCAGAAGCTCGCCATGAAGGGCGGCGAAGTGGTGAAGGCGCTGTTCAAGATGGGCGTGATGGCCACCATCACCCAGACCATCGACCACGACACCGCCGTGCTCGTGACCGAAGAACTCGGCCACAAGGCCGTCGCCGCTGACCAGAACGATGCCGAATCCGAACTGCTCGCGCATGTGGAAGGCCAGCAGGGCGAAGCCAAGCCGCGTCCGCCGGTGGTCACCATCATGGGCCACGTCGATCACGGCAAGACCTCGCTGCTCGACTACATCCGTCGTACCCGCGTGGCCTCCGGCGAAGCCGGTGGCATTACCCAGCACATCGGCGCCTACCATGTGGAAACCCCGCGCGGCGTGATTACCTTTCTCGATACGCCCGGCCACGAAGCGTTTACCGCCATGCGT
>JBHADJ010000094.1:0-20057 GCA_041855065.1 Lysobacter sp. | reverse complement strand
CTGGCTGGACGTGTTCATCGGCCATTGGGAGATGCGCAACCGCATCGGCAACAAGAACGAAGGCGAAAGCGCGCTGGCCGATGCCGTGGCGCTGTTCGAGCTGGCGCACCGCGCCGATACCCATGAATGCCCGCAGTCGGTATGCATCACGCAGGACCTGTCCGCCTGCTATGCCAATATCGACGGCCCGGGCTGGGCGGCCGAACGCATCGAGGTCTGCGACGAAACCCTGGCGCGCATCACCCCCAAATGGGGCTGCTTCCAGTGCATCTCCATCGAAAAAAGCGAAGCCCTGCTGGACATGGGGCAGGCACAGCAGGCCTACGACTACCTGCAAGCGCAGAGCGCAGCCATCGAGGCGGCAGGCGAGGAGGTCAATGCCGGGATTCTCGAATTTCGCAACAAGCTGCTGATAGCGCTTGGCCGCCACGAGGAGGCGCTCGAACACATCGCGAGCGAAGAAGCCAAGGCCGATGGTGGCCCGGAATGGGCGAACATCAAACAGCCGCGCGACATCCTCAAGGCACAAGCACTGGCCGCTCTCGGGCGCGATGACGAGGCTCTGGACGCCCTGCCGCCGCTGCGCGAGGTCAATCCCGGCAAATTGCATGCCTGGCTGCGCGCCGCCCTGCCGCTGCTGCTGCGCCGTTCCGAGCTCAATACCTGGAGCCTTGCCAGCCGCCTGCAACAGGGGCTCGATCATCTCGTCCGCCATGGCGCACATCGCCATGCCTTGCAGATGGCAGTCAATCTTGCCCGTCTGGCACAGGCCCGAGGCGCGCGCTGGAGTGCCCGGCGCCAGCTCGAACAAGCACAAGCCCTGCTGCCGAAACTGAAAACCGATGCCGGTGCCCGCGCCCTGCTGGACGAACTTGCCACCGAGGTCGCTGCCCTGCCGGCCACCCCGCTGCCAGCGCCGGCCGAGCAACTGCTGGCATGGCTGGCGCAGCAAAGCGAAGACAGCCCGCGCGATCCCGAGCGCGAAGTGGAATGGCTGCTGGCTGCGCTCGAAACCCACCCCGACGACATTGCGCTGCGCGGACAGGCGGTCAATGCCCTGCAAGCCATCGGTGCGCAGGATGAGGCCATTGCCCGTTTGTGGGAAAGCGTCAAGGCCCACACCGACAGCGACTTCGAGCTGGCCTATCCGCTGCTGTTCGCCCTGCTTGAACAAGGCCGGCACGCGGAAGTGGAAACGCTGGCCGCCCTCTACCAGGCACAGGTGCCCGCCTTCAGCCACTGGTGCCATGCCCAGCTGGCACGCCAATTGGGCGACTGGCAAAGCGCTGCCCAGCATTGCCGCGCCCTGCTCGCGATTTCGCCGCAATCGCAAGGTGCCCGCCGCCTGCTGGCACACAGCCTGATGCAGCAGCAGCATTTTGCCGAGGCCGCCGACATCCAGCAGCGCCTTGTCGAGGAGCTGCCTGAGGATGCCAACCCGCGCTGGGATTACCTCACCGCCGCCAGTGCCGCCGGAGATTGGCAAGGCGTGCGCCGGATGGCGGCAGAGATGGGCATGGAGATGCCGCCCGGCGACGGTGCGCCCGATCTTGACTGGGGCTGGGTCATCATCCGCTTCATCGAAAACGGCGAACCGCTGGACTACTACGCCCGTCGCAGCGGCCCGGTCGATGCGGTGGTACTGGAAAACGCCCCGCCCAAACGCCGCCAGCACGTCGGCGACCATGTGGTGTTCGACGCCCAGCCGCTGTTCCCCGCCCCGGAAAACGAAGAAGAACGGCAGCACTTTGTCCCCACCTTCCTGGCCGTGCATACCCTCTCGCCCGGCGGCCGTGGCCGCAGCATCGTGCTCGATGGCGTATACCCGGACGAGGCCACCTTCGAGCGCTTCCGTGACACCCTGCGCCAGCAGGACTGGCCCCTGTGGGTGCATACCTCGCCCGATTACCGGATGCAGGATGCCCACAGCGGCGAGGAGGTCCCCGCCTTCGTGCTGACGATCGCCGCCCCGAGCGGCACCTCGGCCGGCGAAATCGATCGTCTGCTGACCCAGGCCACCGCCGACTGGCCGATCCCGCCGTGCTGGCTGCGCCTTGCCGAAGAAGCCGGCAGCGATACCCGCCGGCACGAAGACTTCCTCGAACGCTTCCATAGTTGAGTCTGGCCATGAATCATGCAGGAAAAACCGCGCTGATCACCGGTGCCAGTTCCGGCTTTGGCGCCGCCATTGCACGTCGTCTGCTGCAGGCGGGCTGGCAGGTGATTGCCTGCGCACGCCGCGCCGAGCGGCTGGCCGAACTCAAAGCCGAGCATGGCGCGGCCGTCCATACCGCCTGCTTTGACATCCGTGATGCCGCTGCCATCACGGATGCGCTGGCCGCCCTGCCGGAAGGCTTCCGCCGGATTGATTTGTTGGTCAACAACGCCGGACTTGCCCTTGGTACTGCCCCGGCACAAAACGCCAGCCTTGCCCAATGGCAGCAGATGGTGGATACCAACATCAGCGGCCTCATCACCCTGACCCATGCCGTGTTGCCGCGTCTTGTCGAAAGCCGCGGCCTGATCATCAACATCAGCTCCATCGCCGCCACCTATCCCTACACCGGCGGCAATGTATACGGTGGCAGCAAGGCATTCGTCAGCCAGTTTTCACTGGGGCTGCGCTGCGATCTTGACGGTACCGGGGTGCGCGTGACCAGCATTGAACCGGGCATGGCCGAAACCGAGTTCACCCTGGTACGTACCGGCGGCAATCAAGCTGCCAGCGATGCGCTGTATCAGGGGGTTGATCCCATCCGTCCGGAAGACATTGCCGAGCAAGTGTTCTGGATCGCCAGCTTGCCTCCTCATCTCAACATCAATCGCATCGAAACCATGCCCGTCAACCAGTCCTGGGCTGGCTTCAAGGTGCACAGAGAAGCCTGATCTGCTCCTGCGGCAGCGGGGTGGGAGAAATCCATTCCGCGAACTGCGGCTCAAGGTGGTGAAGACGGCCGTGTCATGCTCGGGAGCGGGTCGGTGAAATCACGTCTCTGCCGGAATTACGGGACGGGCAGCAGCCAGTGGAGGCACGCGATGCCAATGCCCGCGAATACCTGCGGCGGGCGCATCACGGGCAAGGCAGCACCTATACTCGCTTTTCTTCTTCGGGAGTCATGTCATGGGAATACTCGATACCTTGTTGGGGCATGCCGGCGAAACGCCGATCAACAAAATCAGCGGCGATCTTGCGCCATTGCTGGCGGAGGATGAAGTAGCCGAGCGGGCATTTGCCTTCGTGCGCGATCTGATCGTTTTCACCGATCGGCGCCTGATTCTGGTCAACAAGCAGGGTCTGACCGCACGCAAGGTGGAATATCGCAGCATCCCGTATCGCAGCATCGTCAGCTATGTGCTGGAAACGGCCGGCCATTTCGATCTGGAAGCCGAGTTCAAGATTTGGCTGTCCGGGCAGCCGCAACCAATCGCCTTGCGCTTGGGGCGGGGCAATGCCGCCAGCAGTCTGGTGGCATTGCTGGCGCAGCACATGCCGCGCTAAATGGCATGAAGACTTATCTGGTCGGTGGCGCAGTCCGCGATAGTCTGCTTGGCCTGCCGGTGCAGGATCGCGATTTCGTGGTGGTCGGCGCTAGTCCGGCACAAATGCTGGCGGCAGGCTTTCGTCAGGTCGGGCGGGACTTTCCGGTCTTTCTGCATCCCGAGACATCGGAGGAATATGCGCTGGCACGCACCGAGCGCAAAAGCGGCCATGGCTATACCGGCTTCGTCGTGCACGCAGCTCCGGATGTGCGTCTGGAAGACGATTTGGCGCGGCGCGATTTCACGCTCAATGCCATTGCCCGCGATCAGGACAGCGGCGAGCTGGTCGATCCATTTGGCGGTGTTGCCGATATTCGCGCTCGCATTCTGCGCCATGTCGGGCCGGCTTTTGTCGAGGATCCGTTGCGGGTATTGCGTGCCGCGCGCTTCATGGCGCGATTTGCCCCGTTGGGCTTCAGGCTGGCGGAGGAAACCCGCACTCTGATGTGCCGGATGGTTGCATCCGGGGAATTGCTCAGCTTGACGTCCGAACGGGTCTGTCAGGAGCTTCTGAAAGCCTTGCGCAGCCCGCAACCTTCGGCATTCCTTCGCGTGCTGCATGAGACGGGTGCGCTGGCCGTCATGCTGCCGGAGGTGGAGGCGCTCTATGGCGTGCCGCAGCGTGCCGAATACCACCCCGAAGTGGATACCGGTGTGCATGTCGAAATGGTTTGCGACATGGCGGCACGTCTGGCCCCCGGGGATGATCAAATCGGCTTTGCCGCGCTGACGCACGATCTTGGCAAGGCGTTGACACCGCCACAGGAGTGGCCGTCACACCGTCAACATGAGGGGCGCGGTCTGGTTCCGTTGCGGAGACTGGCCGAGCGCCTGAAATTGCCGCGCGAGCATTTGGCGCTGGCGGAAATCGCGTGCCGCGAACATCTGAATGTCCATCGCCTTGCCCAGATGCGGGCCGTGCGGATTCTGGCCCTGCTGGAGCGTTGCGATGCGTTTCGCAAGCCCGAGCGGGTGGCCCGGTTGGCATTGGTCTGCGAGGCCGACAAACGCGGGCGTGCCGGATTTTCCGAGAGCGATTACCCACAAGGGGCGTTGCTGCAAGCAGTATTTGCCGCTGCCCGTACGGTCAGGGCGGCGGACGTGGCCAACGGGCTGCAGGGTGAAGCCGTTGGTCGCGCCGTGCGCCGTGCCCGTCTGCGCGCGATTGCCGATCTGCAACAACAGACAGCGGAGGCCGTCTGAGGTGTGCTGCGGCGATTCATGTCCGGGCGGCGCTTGGCAGTGCCGCCATGTGGGAGTCAGACGGTAAACGAGGAGCCACACCCGCAGGTGGTTTTGGCATTGGGATTGCGGATGGAAAACTGCGCCCCGCGCAGATCCTCGCTGTAATCCACCGTCGCGCCCATCAGGTACTGCAGGCTCAGCGGATCGACCAGCAGCGTCACGCCGTCGGTGATGACCGCCAGATCGTCCTCGGCCTGGTTTTCGTCGAACTCGAAGCCGTACTGGAAGCCTGAGCAACCGCCGCCCTGGATGTAGACGCGCAGCTTGAGTGCGGCATTGCCTTCTTCGTTGATGAGTTCGCGCACCTTGGCAGCGGCAGCGCGGGTGAAGTCAAGCGGCGCGGCCAATTCTTGATAGCCGGGAGCGCTGGAGAGAGTATCGGTTTCCATGGCGACAGAATGGGGTGATTTGCGCGCCGGTTCAAGCGCCCACCTATACTCGGCACTTCTCTTGCGCACAACAGGCGTCTGTCATGGATATCAGCAGTCTCGAGTTTGGCCCGGCGCAGATGTTTGCCATCGGCGTGTTGCTGGCTTGGCTGGCCGGCATCCGGGTGTATCTCACCGTGTTCGGGGTCGGGCTTGCCGGGTTGATGGATTGGGTGAGCCTGCCCGAAGCCTTGCAGGCCACCGAGTCGCCGTGGGTACTGGGCGTATCCGGCGTGCTTGCGCTGGTGGAGTTCTTCACCGACAAAATCCCGGGCGTGGACAGCATCTGGGATTTGTTGCAGACCCTGGCGCGGGTCCCGGCCGGGGCGTTTCTGGCCGCGGCGGCGATGTCGCCCGATGGCAGCCTTTCCCCCGGCGTGCTGACCGCAGGTGCCGGGGTGGCGCTGACCAGCCATCTCATCAAGACCGGCACCCGCGCCATCATCAACACCTCACCGGAGCCGGCCAGCAACTGGACGGCCTCGCTCGGCGGCGATGCGCTGACCATTGGCGGGCTTTCCCTCGTTTTTGCCTACCCGTGGCTGGCGTTGACGCTGGTGCTGCTGTGCAGTGTGGTGTTCGCGCTCAGCGTGTGGTGGCTGGGACGCAAGGCGGTGCGCGGGATGCGCTGGCTGTTCGGGCGCGGTGGCCGCGATGCGCCGCCGCCCGGCAGTGACGGCAGCGCCACCGCCTGAAGTCTCATTCTTCTTCCGGCGGGGCTTGCACGCTGTCGGGGTCGATGGCGAGGCGGGCGGCCATCAGCACGGTCTGAGTGCGGTTGGCGGTGCCGAGCTTGCGCATGATGGCGGTCATGTGCGCTTTGATGGTGGCCTCGGAGACGCCCAGCTCCCAAGCGATCTGCTTGTTCAAAAGCCCGGTGGAGAGCATTTGCAGGACGCGGAACTGCTGCGGCGTCAGCTCGCCGATGCGGCGAGCGGTTTCACGTTCGGCGTGGTCCGGGGCGTGCGCGTTTTCCAGCGCGGCCACCGGCAGCCAGCACTCACCTTCGAGCACTTGCAGGATGGCCTGGCCGATTACCGCCGAATCGGCGGATTTGGGGATGAAGCCCATCGCACCGTGGTCGATGGCGCGTCGCATCAGCGGTGGTTCCTCGCGTGCGGAAACCATCACGATCGGCAGCTGCGGGTGCCGGGCACGCAGGTGCACCAGTGCCGAAAGCCCCTGCACGCCGGGCATGTTGAGGTCAAGCAGCAAGAGGTCGGCATCCGGGTGGGCATCCACCAGCGCATACAGGTGGTCGGCATCTTCCGCCTCGCCAATGGTCTGCTCCGGCAAGACACGGCTGATCGCGCCACGCAGGGCTTCCCGAAACAGCGGATGGTCGTCGGCAACAAGAATCATGGGGCGAGGATCGGCATGGGCAGGTCGAGTCGAGACAGGGCGACAGGCGGCCGTGGAGAGCCGCCTGTCCGGGCATTGTCAGGTATTGAGACGCTCCTTCACCAGCACGTCGACCACACCCGGATCGGCCAGGGTGGAGGTATCGCCGAGCTGATCGGGAGCATCCTCGGCAATCTTGCGCAGGATGCGGCGCATGATCTTGCCGCTGCGGGTTTTCGGCAAGGCCGGTGCCCATTGCAGGTGGTCGAGGCTGGCAATCGGGCCGATCGCCTTGCGCACGTGTGCGTTCAACTCCTTCTTCAGCTCGTCGCTGCCCGCCTCGCCTTCCTTCAGGGTGACATAGGCATACACGCCTTGGCCCTTGATGTCGTGCGGATAGCCGACCACTGCCGCTTCGGCCACCTTGGGATGGGAAACCAGTGCGCTCTCCAGCTCGGCGGTGCCGATGCGGTGGCCGCTGACGTTGATGACATCATCCACCCGCCCGGTGATCCAGTAATAGCCATCCTCGTCGCGGCGGCAGCCGTCGGAGGTGAAGTACAGCCCCGGATAGGTGCGGAAATACGTGTCGATGAAGCGTTGATGGTCGCCATACACGGTGCGCATCTGCCCCGGCCAGGAATCCTTGATGACGAGATTGCCATCCACCGCGCCTTCGAGTTCATTGCCGTTGGCATCCACCAGCATCGGCTGCACGCCGGGCAGCGGCAGGGTGGCCGAGCCGGGCTTGAGATCGGTGGCGCCGGGCAGCGGCGAAATCAGGATGCCGCCGGTTTCGGTCTGCCACCAAGTATCGACGATCGGGCAGCGCTCCTCGCCCACCACGGTGTGATACCAGCGCCAGGCTTCGGGGTTGATCGGCTCGCCGACGCTGCCCAGAAGGCGCAGCGATTGCCTTGAGGTGCGTTTGACGGCATGGTCGCCCTCGCGCATCAGCGCGCGGATGGCGGTGGGTGCAGTGTAGAAGATGGTGACCTGATGCTTGTCCACCACCTCCCAGAAGCGCGAGGCATTCGGCCAGCTCGGCACACCCTCGAACATCAGCGTGGTGGCGCCGTTGGCCAGCGGCCCATAGACGATGTAGCTGTGGCCGGTAATCCAGCCCACATCGGCGGTGCACCAGTACACGTCATCGGGCTTGAGATCGAACACGATCTCGTGGGTATAGCTCGCATACACCAGATAGCCGCCGGTGGTATGCAGAACGCCCTTGGGCTTGCCGGTGGAGCCGGAGGTGTAGAGGATGAACAGCGGATCTTCGGCATTCATCGGCTCGGGCGTGCACTTGATCGGCTGGTCTTTCAGCGCGTGATGCCACCAGATGTCGCGGCGGGTATCGAAATCCACCGCACCATCGGTATGGCGCAGCACCAGTACCTTCTCCACCGTTTCGGTGCCGGGCAATTTCAGCGCCGCATCCACGTTCATCTTCAGCGGCACGCTGCGCCCGCCGCGACGGCCTTCATCGGCGGTGATGACCAGCTTGCTCTGGCTGTCGGCGATGCGGTCGGCAATCGAATGCGGTGCAAAGCCGCCGAACACCACCGTGTGCACCGCACCGATGCGGGCACAGGCCAGCATCGCCATCGCCGCCTCGGGAATCATCGGCAGATAAATGGTGACCCGATCGCCCTTGCCCACGCCCATCCCGCGCAGGGCATTGGCAAGCTGGCACACTTGCAGATAAAGCTCGCGGTAGCTGATGCGCCGCGCCGGCATGGCCGGATCATCCGGCTCGAACAAGATGGCGGTTTTTTCGCCATGCTCGCGCAGATGGCGGTCAAGGCAGTTGACCGAGGCATTCAACTCGCCATCCTCGTACCACTTGATGCGGAAATCCTCCAGATCGTAGCTGACGTTGCGGATGATGGCGGGCTTCTTCATCCACTCGATGCGCTCGCCGATGCGGCCCCAGAAGGCATCCGGGTCACTCACCGATTCCTGATAATCGCGCACATAGTCGCGGTGGCGCATGTTGGCATTGGCGGCAAAATTGGCCGGGGCGTGAATGCTGTTGGCAGGGCGGCTCATGGTGGCTCCATGCGGTTGGGAAGTCGCCCGAGTGTGCCGCAGCCACGCACCGGATGGAGCTAGACCTTGGTCTAGCCTTGATGTACCGGAGGCATGAATCCGCTCTATGCTCGGTGATGACGCCACAGGAATTGATGCGATGAAACCCGCGTGCAGGCTGCCGCCATTGCCACTGCCCCCGCTGCAAGTACCGGGCAGCAGCCAGCAGCAGGAGGGGAGCGGATGGAGACGTTTTTGATGCAGGACAGGCTCGACGATGCCGGCTTGCCCGCCGGGCTGATGGCGCGCATTCGTGCCGGATTCCGGCTGGATTGGCACGGAATTCACGGCGCTGCCCACTGGGCACGGGTGATGCGGCACGGCCTGCATCTGGCCGCGCAAACCGGTGCCGACCCGCAGGTGGTGCGGCTGTTTGCCGTGCTGCATGACAGCCAGCGCTTTGCCGAGGGCAGCGATCCCGGCCACGGTGCCCGCGCTGCGGCGTTTGTCCGCCACCTGCAAGCCGAGGGCGTTTTGCGGCTGGACGATACCCGCGCCGATTGGCTGGCCGAGGCCTGCCGGCAGCACAGCAAGGGCGGCTGTCATGCCAATCCCACCATTGCCACGTGCTGGGATGCGGATCGGCTGGATCTTGGCCGCATTGGCATTCGTCCCGACCCGCGCCGCCTGTGCACGGCTGCCGCGGCTGATCCGGCCTATATCGAGCTTGCCTGGAATTGGGCGCAGCGCGGCAAACTGGCTGCGACATGATTTGTCGCAGCCATGCGGCAACATGTCGCCCATGGCAAATCAATCGGGAGAACACTCATGAGTGCAATCATGTGGGATGTGAAAATGGGACGGCCGGGCGGCGGCGGGGTCACGTTTACGGTGCGGGTTTACGGCAGCAGCCCGGAGCAGGCCAAGCGCGCGGCCGAAGCGCAGAACCCCGGCTACAAGGCCCACGCGACCCGGCGGGTGCCGATGCACGAGCGTTGACGGAACCGCAGCCACCGGGGCGGGCGGCTCCGGCCTTGCCGAAGGCATGAATCCGGGCGGCTTTCGCCGCCCTGCACCATGCTGCATTGCAGCTTCGACCATTGGCTAATAGTCGGTGGAGGGGGCGGGCGGCCACTCTGCATCTACCGCCACTTCCGGGATTCCCGATGCCCCCGTCCCCGTCCTTTCCTGTCCCCGTTCTTCCGCGCCTGTTGCCGCTGGCATTGACACTGGCCTTGATGGCGCCAGGCCTTGCCTTGGCGCAGAGCAGCAAGGAGGCCGAGCTTGAAGCACGAATTGCCGAGCTGGAGCGGCTGGTGGCCGAGTTGCGGGCCGAGCGAGCCGCGACGGCTGCCGCCGCGCCTGCGGCAACCCCGAGCGCGCCTGCATCGCTGGCAACAAGTGGCGCCGTCGCGGCAGCCACACCGCCAGCACCGGCCAGCGTGCCGGTATCGATGCCGACGGCCAATGCCGGCACCCGGCTCAGCATCGGCGGTTTCATCAAGTTCGATGCCTCCGTCAGCGACAGCGATGCCGGGCAGATTGCCGAAGGCACGGCCGGGCGCATGTTCCATCTGCCCGCCGCCATTCCGGTAGGCGGACAGGGGGGCGATGCCTATACCGATTTCGGTGCGCAATTCTCGCGCTTGTGGATTGCCGCCGATCATCAGACCGATGCCGGCGACAAGGTGAAAGCGCATCTGGAGGTGGACTTCTTTGGCGGCGGCAGCAACAACCTCGGCAACGAGGTGGCGACCAATACCCATGGCGTGACGCTGCGCCATGCCTATGTCAGCTGGAACCGCTGGCTGGCCGGGCAAACCTGGTCGAACTTCATGGATACCGCGGCGCTGCCCGAAGCGGTGGATTTTGTCGGCGTTACCGACGGCACGGTATTCGTGCGTCAGGCGCAGCTGCGTTATACCCGTGGTGATTGGAGCTTCTCGGCGGAAAACCCGCAAACCACCGTGCTCGCCCATGGCGGTGGCAGCCGCTACAACAGTGGCGACAACGTGCTGCCGGATTTCACCGCCCGCTGGCAGAAAAAGGGCGATTGGGGCCATGTCTCGGTGGCGGCCTTGTTGCGCCAGTACAAGGATGGCGAGGAAAGCGCCAACGGGGCATCGCTGAGCGTCTCCGGGCGCTTCAATCTGGGCCCGCAGGATGATCTGCGCTATGCCCTCAATCACGGCAAGGGCATTGGCCGCTATCTGGCCTTCGGCCTTGGTCCGGACACGCTGGTGGAGGCCGATGGCAGCCTCAGCCCGCTGGGCGGCAGTGGTGGTTTCGTGGCCTGGCGGCACGCCTTCAATCCGCGTTTGCGCAGCAATCTGATGTATGCCGCGACGCATTTCGACAACGATACCGACCTGACCGGGCTTGGCATTACCCGCAGCACGCAAACACTGCGCGCCAACCTAATTTATTCGCCGCTGCCCAAGCTGGATGTGGGGGCGGAAATCAGCTGGGGCGAGCGCCAGCTTGAAAACGGCCAGGAAGGCGAAATCAAGCGCCTGCAAACTACCGTGAAGTACAGCTTCTGACAAGACCTGCCACCGGAGAGCACGCATGTCGCAACTTACCGATCCCATCATGGCCCGTATCGCCGCCCATCCCGAGTATCAATTGCTCAAACGTCGCCGCAACACGTTCGGCTGGTTTCTGACGGTGCTGATTCTTCTGGCCTATTACGGCTTCATCGGCCTTATCGCCTTTGACAAAGCGGTGCTGGCCAAACCGCTCGGCAATGGCGTGACCACGGTCGGCATTCCGGTGGCGCTGGGCGTGATCGGGCTCATCATCGTGTTGACGGCGGTGTATGTATTCCGCGCCAACCGCGAATACGACCGGCTGACCAGCAAAATCCTCAAGGAGGCGATGGAATGAAAGCCCTCTGCAAAACTTTGCCGGTACTGGCGGCTCTTGGCATTGCCCAGTCGGCATGGGCCGCCCCCGACCTTGGCGAAACCGCCAAGCAGGCGACCAACTGGACGGCAATCAGCATGTTCGCGGTGTTCGTCGTCGCCACCTTGTGGGTGACCAAATGGGCCGCCGGGCGCACCAAATCCGCCGCCGATTTCTATACCGCCGGCGGCGGTATCACCGGCTTCCAGAACGGCCTTGCCATTGCCGGGGATTTCATGTCCGCCGCTTCCTTCCTCGGCATTTCCGCCGCGGTGATGGCTTCGGGTTACGACGGGCTGATTTACTCGATCGGCTTTCTGGTGGGCTGGCCCATCCTCACCTTTCTCCTTGCCGAGCGGCTGCGCAATCTCGGCAAGTTCACCTTTGCCGATGTGGCTGCCTACCGCTTTGCCCAGACGCCGGTACGCGCCTTTGCCGCCAGCGGCACGCTGGTGGTGGTGGCGTTCTACCTGATCGCGCAAATGGTGGGCGCCGGCTCGCTCATCAAACTCCTGTTCGGGCTGGATTACTGGATGGCGGTGGTGCTGGTCGGCTGCCTGATGATGGTGTACGTGCTGTTCGGTGGCATGACCGCCACCACCTGGGTGCAGATCATCAAGGCGGTGCTGTTGCTGTTCGGGGTGAGTTTCATGGCCTTCATGATCATGTCGAAGTACGGCTTCAGCTTTGAAAAGCTGTTCGCGCATGCGGTGGAAGTGAAGGCCGACATCGCCGGCAACAAGGGCATGGATGCCGAGGCCGCACGTGCCAGCGGGCTGGCCATCATGGGGCCGGGCGGGTTCATCAAAGACCCGATTTCCGCCATCGGCTTCGGCATGGCGCTGATGTTCGGCACCGCCGGGCTGCCGCACATCCTGATGCGCTTCTTCACCGTGCCCGATGCCAAGGAAGCGCGCAAATCGGTGCTGTGGGCAACCACCTGGATCGGCTATTTCTATCTCCTGATCTTCATCATCGGCTTTGGCGCGATCACCCTGGTGCTGACCAATCCCGAGTTTGCCGATACCGCCACCGGCACCATCCATGGCGGCGAAGGTGCCAACAACATGGCCGCCGTGCTGGTGGCGAAAGCCGTGGGTGGCGATGTCTTCCTCGGCTTCATTTCGGCCGTGGCCTTTGCCACCATCCTCGCCGTGGTGGCCGGGCTGACCCTTTCCGGTGCCTCGGCAGTCTCGCATGACCTGTATTCGATGGTGCTGAAAAACGGCAAGGCCGATTCGGCCAGCGAGCTGAAAGTCTCGCGCATCACCGTGCTGGTGCTGGGCGTCGTTGCCGTCCTGCTCGGCATCGCCTTCGAGAAGCAGAACATCGCCTTCATGGTGTCGCTGGCCTTTGCCGTTGCCGCCTCGGCCAACTTCCCGGTGCTGATTCTCTCCATCCTCTGGAAAGGCTGCACCACGCGCGGCGCAGTCATCGGCGGCTTCCTCGGCCTCATCTCCGCCGTACTGCTGACCGTGCTCTCGCCCTCGGTCTGGGAGGCCACGCTCGGCAACCCGGCCGGCAGCGCGCCCTTCCCCTACACCTCGCCGGCGCTGTTCTCGATGCCGCTCGCCTTCCTCGGTATCTGGCTGTTCTCCATCACCGATCGCAGCGCCCGTGCCAAGGCCGAGCGCGCCTCCTTCGAGGCACAACAAATCCGTGCCGAAACCGGCCTCGGTGCCGCCAAGGCGTCGAACCACTGAAGCAGCAACAGGCAGAGCGCTGCTCTTGCCATCACGATACTGCCCCGCAGCCCTGAGTCTGCGGGGCAGTGTGTTTTTACGGACAGACAAACTGCTGCAGTCGGGTAATTTGCCCCATTCCCTTCATTCCGACAGACGGGGGAAAACAACAAGGTAAAAAAACCCGCCAGCAACATGTGCATGGCGGGTGCTTCCTCCCCACATCGGAAGCACCTTCATTATGAACGACAGATAAAGGCGGTGCACGCTGCACTGCAATAGATGGGAAGGTTCACGCCTCAGGCCGAGTGACCGCTCAGGCGGGCGGCCAGCTTGCGGGCAAAGGCAAAAGGCATTCCTTCATCCGGCTGGGTCAATCCGTGCATGACCATTTGCCGGAAAGGCTTGACTGCACGCCCGGCACCGAGTGCCAGCTTGCGCAGGAGACGGGCAGGCGGGCGATCATCGCCGTACAGGCGCGCGACAATGCCGGTGGCAAGATAAAGTGGACGTGTCGCGGCATGGTGCTCAATGGCATAGGCCCGCAGGACACGTTCGCCGGCGATCGGTTCACCGTGGCTCAGGGCATCCAGCAGATGACGGGACAGCGCATCCACCGAGAGCAGGCCGAAGTTGAAGCCATGCGCGGTGACCGGATGCATGCCGACGGCTGCATCACCGATCAAGGCGAAACGTGTGCCGTGGAATTGTTCGGGATATACCGCGACCAGCGGATGGACATGCGGTTTGTTGAGCCGCTGCATGGCACCGAGTCGGCCATCAAATCGCGAAGTGATATCGGCGTTGAACGCGGACTCATCCAGTGCCAGCAAGTCATCGATTTGTGATTTTGGCAAGGTCAGCACGATGGAAGCGACATTCTCGTCGCGCAGTGGCAGCAGCGCCAGAGTCTGCCCGTAGCGGAACCATTCCCATGACACGGCCTGATGCGGGATTTCGTGTCGCATGCGCACCAGCAGCATGGCGCGGCCGAAATCCTGCATGCGCGCCTGAACGCCCAGGGCACGCCGGGTTTCGGAAAAGCGGCTGTCGGCAGCGACCAGCAGCTGTGCCTGCAGTACGCGGCCATCATCCAGCTGCACTTGTGCACCGCTGGCATCGGTCTTTGTCCGGGTGATTTTCACCGACGTCAGCAGCTCCACGTCCGGATTGTCCCGGAGCGCCTGCCATGCGGCGCGGCGGATGGCGTGATTGGAAACCAGCCAGCCCAGTTGGGTCTGTCCACTTTCGCGATGCGAAAACAGCAGGCCGTCCTGATCGTCACCGTCCAGCACGATGGCATCCCGCAACGGTGCGATATGCGCGTCGGGCAGATATGACCACAGGCCATAATCGTGCAGCAGACGATGCGAGCGATGGGTCAGGGCGATTTCGCGGCCATCATCGGCGGGCTCGGCAAGTGCATGGGTGTCTTGTTGCTCCAGAAGGGCGATGCGCAAGCCGCTTCCGGCCAGCGCGCGGGCAAAGCACAGCCCGACCGGCCCGGCACCGATGATGATGATGTCAAAGGACATGGAGATGCTTTCGTTGGCCATCATTGCTCCTTCCGGCAGGCTGTCATGTGTCTTGATCGCAATGCAGCGGATGGTGGTCGAGAAACTCGCGTATCTTGCCGGGCAGGAGTTCGTGCTTGTCCTCCAGCACATAGTGGCCGGCGTCGTTGAAGGCATGGACGTGCGCGTTTGGCAAGGCCTGCTGGAAGCCGGCAAGGAAATGCCGGTCGAAAACGAAATCGCGCAGCCCCCAGCCGATGAAGGCCGGACGGTCGGCATAGGCGGGCAATTGCTCCGCCGCGGCCACCAGCAGCGACCAGGCCCGGTCACGCGCATCGAGCGGGATGTCCTGCATGAAGCGCAGCGTGGCGATGGCATTGGCCCAGCCCTGATACACCCCGGCATAGGCCTTCTTGACGGACGGCTCCAGCATGCGCACGGTACCGAATGCCGCCGCACCGCGGGCAAACAGATTGAAGCGGCGAATCAGCCAACCGCCGATGCGCGAATGCCGCCCCATGGCGATTTGCCAAGGCATCGGCTTCTCTGCCGGCAGCGGGAAGGCGGCGGTATTGGTGATGACCAAACGGCGAATGCGCTCGGGAGCTGCCAGCGCCCAGCCAAAACCGATCATTCCGCCCCAATCGTGCACGGCCAGCGTGATGGGCCCGTCGATGTGCAGATGCTTCATCAGTGCATCCACGTCTTCGATGCGCGATTGCAGGGTGTAGTCATAGCGCGGCGTGCTGCCGGGGGCATCGTCGGGTTTGTCCGACTGGCCCATGCCGACATGATCGGGGACGATGCAGCGATACTTGTCGCGCAAGGCCAGCACCAGATGCCGCCAGTAATAGCTCCACGAAGGATTGCCGTGCAGCATCAGCACCACCTCGCCATCGCGCGGGCCTTCGTCCAGAAAGCGCATGGTGATGCCGGGACGCGGCTGGAAGTGTTGCGGGGTGAACGGATAATCGGGGAGCGCGTCGGGCTTCATTGCGTCGGCAGGGCGGAAATCAGCGCGCACGATACCGCAAAGCGGCGGCGGTGCTCACACATCGCCGTCGCTCGCCCAGCCGTCGCCGTTGCCGCGCTGGATGATGTCGTCGCCAGCCAGTACATCGCCGGCCGGAATGGCACCCTGCTCGGCCACACGCTGATAGATGGGCGTGAAATCCACTGCCGTGGCTGCCATCAATTGCTCGAAGCTGTCGATGACGAAATAGGTTTTCTGGAACGTATCGATCCGGTAGCGGGTGCGCATGATGCGCTCGAGATCGAAGCCGATCCGGTTGGGTGCGGCCGACTCCAGCGAATACAGGCTCTCGCCCTTGGAGGAGACGATGCCGGCACCATAAATGCGCAGGCCGTCCACCTGCCGGATCAGACCGAACTCGACCGTGTACCAGTACAGGCGGGTCAGGTACATCAGTGCATCGGGGTGGATGCCGTGTGCTTTCAGACCGCCGCGGCCATAGGCCTCCATGTAATCGGCAAACACCGGCAGCATCAAGAGCGGCACATGGCCAAACAGGTCGTGGAACAGATCGGGTTCCTCGATGTAATCGATTTGATCCGGGCGCCGGATCCACCACGTCACCGGAAAACGCCGATTGGCCAGATGCTCGAAGAAGTCCAGCTCCGGCAACAGGCCCTCCACGCCGATGATCTGCCAGCCGGTGGCGGCCTTCAGTGCAGCATTGATGTCGGTGAACTTCGGGATGGCCTCGGCATTCATGCCCATCGCATCCTGCGCGGCAAGAAACTCGTCCGCGGCCCGCCCCACGAGCAGCTCGCGCTGCCGCTGGTACAGGGTGCGCCAAGTGGCGTGTTCTTCGGCACTGTAGTTTTCCCACGGCTGCTCGACCACGCCGGTGGCATAAACCGGCACCTTGCCTTTGTCCGTGATGATGTTTTCGACGCGGCGGGGTGTAGTGTTCATGCAGCCGATTCTAAAGGCAATCTTTCCTGCTGTAAGCCTTCGGGCGCAAAAAGCGGCGCTGGCGCGTCGATGCCGGTCACGCAGAGCGCCGACGACTCGGGATGCTTGCCCGGAAGGAAATAGCATGGCACATTCCCGGTCAGCGGGGGATTAGCCCCATCATTTTCAGGAGTCCGTATCGTGATAGAGCCGGACGGTTATCGCCCCAATGTGGGCATCGTGCTGATGCGCCCGGATGGTCGGGTGTTCTGGGCGCGACGTGTACGCCGGGACGGTTGGCAGTTCCCGCAGGGCGGCATGAACTCCGACGAAACGCCGTTGGAAGCCATGTACCGTGAGCTGCGTGAGGAAACCGGCCTGCTGCCCGAGCATGTCGAAGTGCTTGGCGCAACGCCGGGCTGGCTGCGCTATCGCCTGCCTCCACGTGCCGTCCGGCAGCGTGACAGAATGGTCTGCATCGGCCAGAAGCAGGTCTGGTTTTTGCTGCACATGCTTGGCAGCGAGGAGGATGTCCGGCTTGATGCGTGCGAGAAGCCGGAGTTCGACCATTGGCGTTGGGTGGATTTCTGGTATCCGGTGGAAAACGTGGTGGTGTTCAAGCGCAATGTGTATGCGCGCGCCTTGCAGCATCTGGCACCGCTTGCCCGCGGCATTGCAGGACAAGTTGCCATTCCGCCCCCCAGCCGCGTGGTGCGCGGTTTTGGCAGCGGCAATTATCCGATGGCCAAGCGCCGACAGGCAGCGCGACGGCGCGAAGGCTGATGCGAATCGGTGTCGGGTGCCGTGCGGGGCACTGGGTTGCGTTGGCGGGATGCAGCAGTGCAGGTCGTGCTCAACCCGGTGCCAGCCAGTTGAAAGGCGGCCAAGGCAGGTTGCGGGCGATCCAGTAGCCCGAAAGCAGGTAAAGCCAGAGTTTGGGGTTGCCGGCAACGCGACGGAAGGGGGCAAGCCAGGCCGGGTTCCAGCCGGCGGCCGAGAGGCTCATCAGCGCCAGCACCGGCAGGGACAGCACCAACAGCGGATTCATCGCCAGTGCGGTGGGAATGTCGCCATGTACCAGTGCATGCAGGCAGCGGGTGCTGCCGCAGCCGGGGCAGTAAATGCCGGTCAGCGTGCTGAACGGGCAGGCGGGCAACGGATTGCCGGGCTGGTTCGGGTCAACTCGCCACAGGATGACCGTGGCGAGCAGGGCACCTGCGCCGAGGACGGCGCTGGGCAGCCAGCGGGGCAATTGCATGAAGGGCAATTTACATGCCGGCGCCGCTGGCCGCAGCACCAATGAACATGATGATGATGTAGATGATCATCACGACAACGCCCGCGCCGGCGGCAATCATCGAATACTTCTTGGCATCGTCCGAAGCCTTCTGCGCACCGGCAATGTCACCGGCAGCCACGAGGCCATCAACCTTGGTGGCCTGGAGGATGGCGTAAATGCCGATGGGCAGGCAGCAGAAGATGGTGGAGAGGATGGCCCAGATCAGGTTGTTGGGGATTGGTGCGGGCGCTTGGGGCATGTTCATGGAGTGTCCTTTGGGGATTGCCGACGATATTGCCGGATGTGGTGCATATTGTCTCAAGCTGAATCGCCGCGCAATGCCCGCACTTGTGCTTCAAGATGGGCGGCGCTGCAATGGCGGCCATCGAGCGGCTCGGCCGCCACCACTTCCACCCGGGCGCGCAGGCGGCGTGGCAAGCGAGCACGGCCAAGGCGCGAATCGCGTCGGCTCCACATGCTGGCCCACATGCCGCGCAGTGCCAGCGGGATCACCGGCACCGGGCGGCGGGCGAGGATTTTTTCCACCCCGGACTTGAACGGGGCGATTTCGCCATCGCGGGTCAGCGCGCCCTCGGGGAAGATGCAGACCACTTCGCCGGCGGCCAGAGCCGTGTCGATTTCGTCGAAGGCCTTTTGCATCAGCGCCGGATTCTCGCGTGCTCCGGCAATCGGAATGGCGCGGGCGGTGCGGAAAATCCAGTTCATGAAAGGGATGCGGAAAATCTTGTAATACATCACGAAGCGCACCGGCCGCTTGATCGCACCTGCAAGAATCAGCGCGTCCATGTAGCTGACGTGGTTGCAGACAATCAGGGCCGGGCCTTCCTCGGGGATGTGTGCATCGACCTTGTGGCTGCGAATGCGGTAGAGCACGTTCACCATCAGCCAGGCGACAAAGCGCATGGCAAACTCCGGCACGATGGTGAAAATCCAGGCAGTGACGACGAGATTGGCAATGGCGAGGGCAAGAAACACCTGCGGAATTGTCCAGCCCAGCACTTTCTGCACGAAGATGCCGATGCCGGCGGCCGCAACGATGAACAGCGAGTTCTGGATGTTCAACCCGGCAATCACCCGCGACAGCTCACTGGCCGGGGTGCGACTCTGGATGAGTGCGAACAGCGGCACCACGAAAAAGCCGGTAAACATCCCCACGGCCAGCAGATCGATGACGATGCGCAGGGTGCCGGGCTGCTGCAGGAAGGCCATGATCGACAGCCCGCGCAGCAGCGATTCGCCACTGCGGGCAAAGTACAGATCGAGCATGGCAAGGCTGACCCCGGCCGCACCCAGCGGCACCAGCCCCAGCTCCACCCGTCGTGCCGAGAGCTTTTCGCACAACAGCGAACCCAGCCCGGTGCCGATCGAAAACAGTGCCAGCGCAAACAGGTACAGAGTCTGCTCGCCGCCCAGATACAGATCGGCGTAGTTCGGCAGCTGCGAGGTGATGACGGTGCCGAGGAACCAGAACCAGGACACACCGAGAATGCCGTTGCGCACCGCCAGCTGCTTGCGAGTCAGACGCATGATGGCAAGTGACTCGGAAAGCGGATTGGGATTGATGCGCAGCTCCGGTGCGCCGGCCGCTACCGGCGGAATGAAGCCGCTGACCCAACGCCCGAGCAGGGCCAGCATCACGATGGCCGCAGCGGCAAGATAAGGCCCGTTGGTGGCGGCAAGGATGAAAATCCCGCCACCGGTCAGCATCCCGGCAAGGATCGACACCGAGGTGCCCATTTCCACCAGCCCATTGCCGCCGGTCAGCTCCTCGCGGCGCAACACGCCGGGCAGGATGGAATACTTCACCGGCCCGAACAGGGTTGATTGCACCCCGGTCAGGAACAGGGCAACCAGCAGAATCGGCATGTTCTGCAAAGCAAAGCCCAGCGCCGCCAGCGACATGATGAAGATTTCCATCGTCGTGGTGAGGCGCACCAGGCGCGATTTCTCCCATTTCTCCGCCAGCTGTCCGGCCAGAGCCGAGAACAGGAAATACGGCAGGATGAAGATGGCCGGGGCGAGATTGGTGTAGAGCGTGCGCTCCTCGGCAGACACCCCCATCCAGAACAGCAGCGCAATGATGGCCTGCCGATAGACGTTGTCGTTGAATGCGCCCAGACACTGCACCAGAAAGAACGGCAGAAAGCGTCGTTG
>JBHADJ010000093.1:0-38164 GCA_041855065.1 Lysobacter sp. | reverse complement strand
GTCAAAGATCTCAACCAACCCTCAGCGGTTGGCTTTCAGTCACCGGCCGAAGCCGAAGTGAGCCAGCTATCTTACAGCATCTTTCATCGTTGTCAACAACTTTTTGAAAGATTTTTCGCCGCCGCCCAGCTGACCAGGGCGTACCGCTTTCAGCTTTCGCGTCGGCGGGTTGGCTATTATGCAGCATTGTTTGTGCTTTGCAAGCGTTTTCTGCAAATTTTTTGCGTATGCTTTGCAAGTCGTTGTTTTTCTGGCTTGTGAGGAGGTTCCGATGCGTTTGTTTACTTGGGCTTTGGTCGGCCTGTCGCTGCTGTTGTCATTGCCCGGCTGCGCCAGCGATGGCCTGCCGGGCGGTCAGTGGGTGGAGCTGGCTGGCGAGCGCTACCGTGTCGAGGTGGCAGCCGATGATGAGAGCCGGGCGCGCGGCCTGATGTTTCGTGATTCGATGCCTGCCGGGCAGGGGATGTTGTTCCTGCACGAGCGCGAGGCGCATCAGGCGTACTGGATGAAGAACACCCGCATTGCGCTCGATATTCTCTATTTCGATGCCGAGCGCCGTTTGGTGACGCAGCAGCGGGATGTGCCGCCATGCACGCTCGGCGATGCCTGCCCATCCTATCCGAGCGATGCACCAGCGCTGTACGTGCTGGAGCTCAATGCCGGACAGGCGGCGAGGCTTGGCGTCGAGAACGGAGCCGTGCTGACTTTCGGCCCCGGCATTCCGGCCAAACCTTGAGTGCGGCGGTGTCTTGCTCAGAGCGGCTCCATCTGAAAGTCGGCCTTGCCGACGCCGCACTCGGGGCAGCTCCAGTCCTCCGGAATGTCCTGCCATCGGGTGCCGGGAGCGATGCCGTCTTCCGGCAGGCCTTCGGCTTCGTCATAGACAAAGCCGCAGACCAGACACATCCAGCGGCGATGGGGAGCAATTTGGGCAGGGGTTTCGGACATGACGCAGAAGGCGGAATGGAGGAAGATGTGCATTCTTGCATGCAACGGCTGCCATGACTGCCATTCCCTTCCCCCGTCGCGGGCTGTATCTCATCACCCCCGACCACGATGATTCGGCGCAGCTGCTGGCGCAGGTGGAAGCGGTGCTGCCCTTTGCCGCCTGCCTGCAATACCGCAACAAGCGCGCCGATGCCAAGCGTCGGCACGACGAGGCGATGGCCTTGCGCGCGATGACCCGACAGCAAGGGGTGTGCTTCATCGTCAATGACGACGCTGACCTGGCTCGCCAAGTCGAGGCCGATGGCGTGCATTTGGGCGAGGGCGATGGCGCACTGACCGATGCCCGTCGCTTGTTGGGCGCGGCCTGCCATATCGGCATCAGCTGTTATGACGACTTGCCGCGTGCCGAGGCAGCGGTGGCGGCCGGTGCCGATTATGTGGCCTTCGGCGCGCTGTTTGCTTCGGCCACCAAGCCCGCTGCACGCCGTGCCAGCCCGGCATTGCTGACGGCCGCCGCCAAACTTGGTGTGCCAAGGGTGGCGATTGGCGGCATCACGCCGGACAATGCGCACTTGGCGGTCGCGGCCGGAGCGGATTTGCTTGCGGTGATCGGCGGGGTGTTTGCCGCTGCCGACCCGCGCGAAGCTGCCCGCGCCTGCGCTGCCGCATTCGATTGACTGACGAGAGATTTGCCATGAACCATGAACGCTCCCATGCCCTTTTCACCCGCGCCAAGACGCTGCTACCCGGCGGGGTCAATTCGCCGGTGCGCGCGTTCAAATCGGTCGGCGGCGAGCCATTCTTCGTCGAGCGTGCGGAAGGGCCGTATCTGTTCGATGCCGATGGCAACCGCTATATCGATTACGTCGGCTCCTGGGGGCCGATGATTGTCGGCCACAACCATCCGAAGGTGCTCGAAGCGGTAGTGGAAACCGCCCGGCGCGGGCTGTCCTTCGGCACGCCCAATCCGCTGGAAGTGACCATGGCCGAAACCATCACCCGGCTGATTCCCGGTTGCGAGATGGTGCGCATGGTGAACTCCGGCACCGAGGCCACGCTCTCGGCCATCCGGCTGGCGCGCGGTGCCACCGGGCGGGCGCGCATCGTCAAGTTCGAGGGCTGCTATCACGGCCACGGTGACAGTTTTCTGGTCAAGGCCGGCAGTGGCGCACTGACCTTCGGCGTGCCGACTTCGCCGGGCGTGCCCAAGGCACTGGCCGATCTCACCCTGACCCTGCCCTACAACGATTTCGACGCGGCCACCGCGCTCTTTGACGAGCACGGCGACGATATTGCCGGCCTCATCATCGAGCCGGTGGTGGGCAATGCCAATTGCCTGCCGCCGCGGGAGGGCTACTTGCAGCATCTGCGCGAGCTGTGCACCCGACATGGCGCGCTGCTGATTTTCGACGAAGTGATGACCGGCTTCCGCGTGGCACTGGGCGGCGCGCAAGCGCGTTACGGCGTGAGCCCCGACCTCACCACCTTCGGCAAGATCATCGGTGGTGGCATGCCGGTGGGCGCCTACGGTGGACGACGCGAGCTGATGGAGCAGATTGCACCGGCCGGGCCGATCTATCAGGCCGGCACGCTTTCGGGCAATCCGGTGGCGATGGCGGCCGGCCTCGCCATGCTGGCGCTGATCCAGGCACCGGGTTTTTACGAGGCTCTGGAAGCCAAGACCCACGCCCTGTGCGATGGACTGGAAGCGGCCGCTCGTCGCGCCGGGGTGCCGTTCTCCACCCAGCGCGTGGGCGGCATGTTCGGGCTGTTCTTCAATGCCGAAAAAGTGGATACCTACGCCGGTGCAGTGGCGAGCGACACGGCCGCATTCAACCGCTTCTTCCATGCGATGCTCGATCGCGGCGTGTATCTTGCCCCTTCCGCCTTCGAGGCCGGGTTCGTTTCTTCCGCGCACGACGATGCCGTGATTGCGGCCACGCTGGAAGCCGCCGACGCGGCCTTCGCCAGCCTGTGACCGCCCGCCGGACACGCCGCCATGCACGCTGACGAAAACCCGCCCCCTGCGCCAAACACGCAGGAAAACGTGTTCGAACGCACCCATTACGCTGCCAGCCGCGAAGGCTGGCGCTACCGGCTGTTCCGGCTGTTTTTCCATCACGACACCCGGGAAGAGCGCAATTTCGACATCGCGCTGATCCTGACCATCCTCGCCAGCGTCATCGTGGTGATGCTCGACAGCGTGCCCAGCATCAAGGAACGCTGGCATGGCCCGCTGTACATCGCCGAATGGGTGTTCACCCTGCTCTTTACCGCCGAATACCTCGTGCGCCTGTGGGTGGTGCGCCGACCACTGCGCTATGCCACCAGCTTCTTCGGCGTGATCGACTTGCTGGCGATCCTGCCCACCTTCCTCTCGCTGCTGTTCCCGGCCAGCGCATCACTGGCGGTGGTGCGCATCTTCCGCCTGCTGCGCATCTTCCGCATCCTGAAGCTGGTGAAATACTCCAGCGAAGCCGGGGTGCTGCTGGAATCGCTGATGCGCAGCCGGCGCAAGATTTTCCTGTTCATCCTCACCATCCTCACCATCACCGTGATCTTCGGCGCGCTGATGTATGTGGTGGAAGGCCCGGAGCACGGCTTTACCAGCATTCCCACCGGCATGTACTGGGCAGTGGTGACCATGGCCACGGTGGGGTATGGCGATATTTCTCCCGGTACGCCACTGGGACGGTTTCTGACCTCCACCCTCATCATCATCGGTTACAGCATCATCGCCGTGCCCACCGGCCTGTACGGGGCGGAACTGGTGAAAACCCTGCAAGGCAAGAATCGCCGCACCGTGCGCTGCACCGAATGCGGCCTAACCGAGCACGAAGCCGATGCCTGGCACTGCCGCCGTTGCGGCATGAGCCTGCCGCACGAGGAGTCGGAGCCGTCATCTTCGGTTTGAGGCCAAGCGCAGGCAGATTACAGCAACGGCGACATGAGCCTTGCAATCGCCTCAGGCAGCCGCTCGCGCAGAGGTCTTTTGTTGTCACCTGTGCGCCGCACCCGCGATGCCTGGCGAAGTTCGCCCTCGATATGGCGCTCCAGCTGCCGTGCCAGATCAGTATCCTGCACCGATATTTGCGTCTCGAAATTGAGCCGAAAGCTGCGGTGATCAAAGTTGGCGCTGCCAAGCAATACCAAATCATCATCAATCAGCAGGCTCTTGCTGTGCAGCATGCGCGGTCCATATTCGTAGATGCGCACCCCCGCCGCCAGCAAATCGTCGAAATAGGAGCGCGCTGCCAACGTCACCAGCAGACTGTCACTGCGTTGCGGCACCAGCAGCCGCACATCCAATCCACCCAATGCGGCAGACGTCAATGCCATCATCGCCGCCTCGCCCGGCACGAAGTAGGGCGTGGTAAGCCATATCCGCCGGTGTGCTGCATGGATGGCCGCAACGTGCGCACGATGGATGGTCTCCCAATGCGTATCCGGCCCTGAGCTGATGGTCTGCATGATGACCGAGCCCGGCGCAGACGGCGGCATCTGCCGCACCAGCTCGGCAATCAGGCTTTGATTTCCACCGGCATACAACCAGTCTTCGACAAACACCTGCTGCAACTCGCGTACACCGTCGCCCTCGATGCGCAAATGCAGATCCCGATAGGCGGCTGGATGGATTCGCTCATCCTGCTCGTCGGTGATGTTGATCCCGCCGACATAACCGATGCTGCCATCAATCACCACGATCTTGCGGTGCGTGCGCAGATTGAGCCATGGCCTGCGCCAAAACTGCCAAAGCCGCCCGGTACGCAGCGGATGAAAACGCAGCACTTCCCCGCCGGCTGCCACCAGCGGCTGGAAAAACGGCGCAGAAGCCTTGATTGCCCCCAAACCGTCCAGCAACAGACGAACCTTCACGCCTCGCCGTGCCGCCGCCACCAAGGCATCACGCAACGCCGTACCGGTCGCATCCGGACGATAGATGTAATAGCTCAAATGCACGCTGTTCTGCGCTGCGGCAACATCTTCCAGAAGAAGAGGATATTTCTGTCCGCCATCCCGCAACAGACGCACCTCGCGCAGGGTGCTGGGCACAAATCCGCACGCGGCTCGTACCATCCGTTGCAATTCGACATATTCAGGGTTGCCCGACGTCTGTGCTGCCGCCGTCCAGTCCACCTTGGCTCGTCGCTTGGCGCGCCGCAAGCGGTGCCGAGCGATGCGCTGCGGTCCGAAAACGTAATAAATCCAGAAGCCCAGAATCGGCAACAGCGCAAGACAGAGCAACCAACTCAAGGTAGCGGCAGGTTCACGCTTCTGCAGCACGATCCATGCCGAAAGCCAAATCAGATACAGCCCCCAAACCAGCGCAATAGCCTCCTTGGCATGAGGAGCCTGCCAGATTGCCTGCCACAGCGATGCAATTTCGTTAAGCATTGAATCCATCGGACACCTGCCTTCGGAACAAACAAGCCACACGTTTCGGGGTACGGCACCCATTCAATCATTCGCACCGACCGGCTGCATTCTGCCAGCCGGAAGGCTGGCATGGCTGACTACGCCAATAAATCTTTTGGCACACGCAGGCCTCCCATCAAGCACCTTCGAGGCGCACCCCATCCTGCCTGCGGCAACCGGACGCGCAATGAAAACGGGGTCGGCAGTGGCCGACCCCGCGCTTGCGCTGCAGTCTGAACGACTACAGTCTGTCAGGCATGCAAAAGCAGTGTGCGGCCGGACGAACCATTCCGCCGTTGGGCTGCTGTACTTGCGACTCCAGATAGCGCAGCGGCTCTTGCAGTTTCGGGTTGGCGCGGCCAAGGATTTCCCGCACCCAGGCCGACTCGCGCAACACTGCCAAGCCGCTCCGGCTCTGCACCCAATTGCCGAGGAATGACTGCAGCGGATTACCCGTGTCCTCCACGTACCGCACAAGGTATTTGCCTTTTTCCATCTTGCCGCGTTTGGCAGCGTCTTCAATCGCCGCCTGCAAGCCGCCAAACTCATCGACCAGTCCCAACGACTTGGCCTGCGTCCCGCTCCAGACCCGACCTTGAGCCGCCGCCTCGATCGCCTCCAACGGCTTGCCACGCGCTTCGGCTACCTTGCCGGTGAAGTCACGATAGCCTCGGTTGATCACCGACTGAATCACCCGCCCCATGTCCGGATCAAGTGGCCGTGTCAGATCGAAACCCCCGGCAAACCGGGTAGTGCCCACACCATCGCTATGAATGCCCAACTTGTCCATCGCCCTGCTCAGATTGGGCACCAAGCCAAAAATGCCGATGGAACCGGTGATGGTGGTCGGCTCGGCATAAATGCGATCGGCATTCATGCTGATCCAGTAGCCGCCGGAAGCGGCAACATCACCCATTGACACCACCACCGGCTTGCCCGCCTGTTTGAGCGCCACCACTTCACGGCGCATCAGTTCGGAAGCAAACACCTCGCCGCCAGGGGAGTTCACCCGCAGCACCACGGCCTTGATCTTGGCATCCTCGCGCGCCTGGCGCAGCAGTGCGGCTACCGTTTCGCCCCCCACTACCCCGCGCGGCTGTTGACCCGGAACGATTTCACCCTCGGCCACCACCACGGCCACCTGCGGACGACTGTCCGCTTCGGCCGGCAATGCCGGCTGGATATGGGCAAGGTATTGCTCGAAATCCACCTGCCGGAAGCCACCCTCGGCCTCCTTGTCTTCCACGCCGCGCTCGACCAGCAACGCATCCACCTGATCGCGGGTCATGAGGCCATCAATCAGCTTCTGCTCAAGTGCATAACGGTTGAGATCGCCCTGTGCGGCTTCGATACCGGCTGCCATATTGTCGATTGACTGGCTGATGTCCTGCGCCGCAATGCCGCGCCGAGCAGCGACTTCGGTCAGATACTTGTTCCAGATATCGCCCATCCAATGCAGATCGGCCTCCTTGGCCTCGGGCGAGGCCGAATCCCGCACGAATGGCTCGGCGGCGGATTTGTATTCACCCACCTTGAACAGATGGAAGTCCACGCCGAGCTTGTCCTGCAATGCCTCGCGGAAATAGGGCCGATAGGCGGAAAGCCCTTCCAGCATCACGCCCTGCCCGTCCGGATCAAGATAGATTTCATTGGCCTGGGCAGCGAGCAGGTACTGGCTCTGGCTCATGCCGCGACTTGCCACGACAATTTGCTTGCCGCTCTCGCGCAACTTGCGCAAGGCAGCCGCCACCTCGTATGCAGCCGCATGGCCGCCAAACGAAAGGGCATCCACATCAAGCAAAACGCGTTCGATTTTCTTGTCCGCCGCCGCGGCATTGATGACGGCCAGCACATCGCGCAACTGCACCTGCCCGGTTGCATTGTTGCTCTGGCTCTCCAGTGCACGGGTCAGCGCATCGCGGCTGTCCTGCTCCACCAGTCGTCCCTGCAATTCCAGCACCAGGGTCGTGCGATCCTGCACGCGTACGCTGCTTTTGCTTCCCAGCGTCAGTGCCGAAAGCATGGCAATACCGACAACGAACAGGATGAAGAAAAACAACAGGTTGAGAATCAGGCGCCGGGTGAAATTCATGGCATCCCAAAGCCCGATGAAAAACCGAACGATGGGGCCACGCTTGTGCGGCAGCGGCGGAGGGGAGATGACAGTATTCATTGCGATTCTTGCGTGAACAGGCCAGGGCAGCCTAACGGGCTTTGCACATGCAGCGCATGCGCCAAAGGTCATGGCGAGGGAAAAAACAGGGAAAACACCGGTGATTATCCGGGATCATCGAGTCGAATGCGCCGGGCACTTTGCAAAAAGCGCCCGCCAAGCAACAGGGCTGCCATGGACAGCCCGGCAATGAGGCCGATCCACATGCCTTGCGGGCCAAGGTCGAGGCCAAGCCCGAGCCAGGCACCGAGCGGCATGCCGATGCCCCAGTAGGCAAACGCGGCCAGAAACATCGGCACCCGCGTATCCTGCAAACCACGCAACGCACCGTTGGAAAGCACCTGAATGCCGTCCGGCAATTGATAGAGCGCGGCATACAGCAGCAGACCGGCAGCCAAGCCGGCCACCGCCACATCGGTACTGTAAAGACGGGCGATGAAGTCGTTGCCTGCCACCAACACAAGGCCCGAAAGCAGCTGCGTGGCCAGCACCAGCACCAGTCCGGCCCGCGCAGCCCGCTGGATGCCGCTGCGGCTTTGCCGCCCCAGCGCATTGCCGACCCGCACCGTGGTCGCCTCGGCAATACCGAAAGGCACCATGAAACACAGGGTGGAAACATTCACCGCAATCTGGTGCGCGGCGGCAGGGACTTCGCCCAAGCGGCCAATCAGCAAGGCGGTGATGATGAACAGCCCGCCCTCCATCATGACGGTGACGCCAATGGGCAGGCCGACTTTCAGCAAATCGCGCTGCTCGTCCCAAACTGGCCACTCGAAACGATCAAACAAGCGCAGATCGGCAAAGCGCCGCGCGCGTGCCAGATACAGGGTGAAGCCCAGCATCTGTGCCCACATCATCACCGTCGAGGCGATGCCAAGGCCACCAGCGCCATGCTCGGCAAAACCGAACTTGCCAAAGGCCATCGCATAGCCGAGCGGCGCCAGCAAGAGCAGACCGCCAAGGCCGAACAGCATCGTCGGCAGGGAAAAATGCAGCCCGTCGCAGAGATAGCGCATGGCCAGATACAGCGTCAGCGCAGGCAGGCCCCAGCGAATGCCGTGCAAGAAAGCCGTGGCCCCGGGATGGATGGCCGGGTCGATGCCGAATAACGGCATCGCCTGCGGCAACAGGCTGAGCAGCCCCCACATGGCGATGCCAAGCAGCGCTGCCAGCCACAGCGTCTGGCGGAATACCGGCGCAATCGCCGCACGCTGGCCGCCGCCCTCCAATGACGACACTTTTGGCGGCAACGCCATCAACGTCCCCAGCGGCAGCAAAATCGCCAGTGCGAACATCGCCGAGCCGACCGATACCGCCGCCAGCGTGCCGGTACCGTGCCGGCCGGCAATCAGGCTGTCCACCAGCCCCACCATGCCGGTGGCCATGTGCCCGGCCACCAGGGGGGCCGCCAGCTTGGCCGTGCGCAGAAGTTCGTGACGGAAGGACGCGGGTGTGGACATGGCAGCAGCACACGCTGCCCGTGACGGGCAGCCGGAAGACTCGAAGGGTGCCGCAAAGCCGGCGACAGACGCTATCTTAATGCGTATTCATTTCTCACCGCTGACCCCCACATGAGTGAAGCAGCCGCTCACGCCAAGTGCGAAAACTGCCAAACCACGCTCCTCGGGCCGCATTGCCATGCCTGCGGGCAATCTGCACACAACCCGCTGAAGCATCTGGGACACGCCATCGAAGACGTATTCGAATCTTTCTGGCATCTGGATGGCCGGGTGTTCCGCAGCCTGCGCGATACCTGCATACCCGGCCGCATCATCAATGCCTATCTGGCCGGGCATCGCATCCGCTATCTGCCGCCACTGCGGCTGTTCGTGATTCTCTCGCTTTTTACCTTTTTTCTGGCGCAAATCAGCCTTCGATTGGATGCGCCGAACCTGAACATCCGCACCAAGTCCGCAGCCCCGTCTGTCGCAGCACAGACATCACCCGACACAAGCCCGCTGCGCGACCTGCACATCAATGGCCGCCCCTGGCACCCGGACAGCAATCCCTTGCAGTTGCAGGGCGTCTCGCCCGGCTTCAACCGCTGGTTCAACCATGCACTGATGCCGCGGCTGCAGCGCAATGTCAGAGCCGTGCTGGACAATCCGCAGCATCTGTCCGATGCATGGATTTCAAGCATCCCGAGTGCGTTGTTCTTTCTTGTCCCGGTCTTCGCCCTGCTGCTGCGCCTTGCCCACCCGCGCAGCGGCATGGGCTATCTGGAGCACATGGTGGTAGCGCTGTACAGCCACAGCTTCATCCTGATCAGCGCCACGGGCTTGATGCTGCTGGGTCTTCTCGCCCAGGCAGGCGGCCTGGCCTGGCTTGCGCAGCTCTCGCAGGGGGCCAACCTCGTCGGACTCATCGCCCTGTGCCTCTGGCTTTTCGTGTGCCAACAGCGGGTTTACCGCCAATCCTGGCCGATTACCGCCATCAAGTTTGGGCTCATCGGCAGCGTCTACGCCCTGCTGGTGCTCGCCGGTGCGCTGCTGACCCTGTTCGCGGTGTTCCTGAAATAAACCCAATTGCCCGTCACGCCACAAACCCGGACAATTCACGTCTGATTCGAAGGAGCCACGATGAGCAGCATCCAGCCAGAAATCGAACGCGACGTGATGGAGTATGACGTCATCACCATCGGCGCAGGCCCGGCCGGGCTTGCCTTCGCCATTCGCCTGAAACAGTTGCAGCCCGAGCTTTCGGTCTGCGTCATCGAAAAAGGCGCCAGCGTCGGCGCGCACATCCTCTCCGGGGCGGTCATCGAGCCCGGGCCGCTGGATGCCCTGCTGCCGGGCTGGCGCGAGAATCCGCCGCCGGTCTGCGTGCCCGCGCGCGAGGACGAGTTCTGGCTGCTGTCGAAAACCGGGCAGCGCAAGCTGCCCCTGCCGTCCACCATGAACAACCACGGCAATTTCATCGTCTCGCTCGGAGCGCTGTGCGCCTGGCTGGCACCGCAGGCAGAAGCCCTGGGCGTGGAGATTTTCCCCGGCTTTGCTGCCGTGGACACCCTGCACGATGAAAACGGCGCCGTGATGGGCGTGCGCATCGGCGACATGGGTATTGCCAAGGACGGCAGCCCCAAGCCCGGCTTTACCCCCGGCATCGACATCCACGCCAAGGTGACGGTACTGGCCGAAGGCGCGCGCGGTTCGCTCAGCAAGCAGCTCATCAAGCGCTTTGACCTGGACAAGGACTGCGACGGGCAAAGCTATTCCATCGGCATCAAGGAGCTTTGGCAGGTGCCGGCCGAGCGCGTCACGCCCGGCAAGATCGTGCACACCTTCGGCTGGCCGGCCGACAGCCACACCTACGGTGGCAGCTTCCTCTACCACTTGGAAGGCGGGCGCATCGCGCTGGGCTACGTCAGCGGGCTGGATTACCAAGACCCCGATTACAAGCCTTGGGAAGCCTTCCAGCAATGGAAAGCGCACCCGATGATCGCCCCGCTGCTGGAAGGTGGCAGCATCGTTTCGGCCGGCGCGCGCGCCATCGTCACCGGCGGCTATCAGTCGCTGCCGCGCGTGGAAATGCCCGGCGCCCTGCTGATTGGCGATGCCGCCGGCCTTTTGAACGTGCCGAAAATCAAGGGCACGCATCAAGCGATTCGTTCGGGGATGCTGGCCGCCGAACATCTGGCCGAAAAAACGCTCGCCACCGCCGGCTTCGACGCCCGCCTGCGCGGCTCGGAGGTGATGCGCGAGCTGCACCGGGTGCGCAACATCAAGCCCGGCTTCAAGAAAGGGCTGTGGCTTGGCATGTTGAACGCCGGCTGGGAAACACTGACGGGCGGCGCCTCGCCGTGGACGCTGAAGCAAAAAGCCGACTTCGACAGTCTGAACCGGCTTGGTGCCGCCGAACCGGCACGCGATTACGTCGAGCGCACGCTGGCCCCGCGCGACCGCCTGCAAGGCGTGTTCTATGCCTCCACCGCTCATGACGAAGACCAGCCGGTGCACCTGAAAGTGGCCGACACCTCGATCTGCGCCACCCGCTGCGTCGAGGAATACGGCAATCCCTGCACCCGCTTCTGCCCGGCGGCGGTGTATGAAATGGTGGAGGATGCCAGCCAGCCGCATGGCAAGCGTCTGCACATCAATGCCGCCAACTGTGTGCACTGCAAGACCTGCGACATCAAGGACCCCTACCAAATCATCACCTGGGTTCCGCCCGAGGGCGGCAGCGGGCCGAACTACCAGAACCTGTAAGCCCGGGATCAGCGACAAGCGAGGCTCAGCCTGCTTGTCGCGCCCCCGTCACCGCCCTTGTCCCGGCCTGCCCTGTAAATACCGCCACCACTGGACGCACTGCCGGCAAACGGGTAAAACGGCAGTCTCATTCATCAAGGAACGCCTCATGCCACGTCCAGCCCTCGTCTTGAGCATCGCCTGCGCACTCCTGGCGGGTACTGCCGACACGGCCCTTGGTCAGACCGAACAGCCGAATGCCGACTCGGTACAGACTCTCGCCCCCGGCGAACCGTTCCTTGCCGAAATCATCGCAAACCCGGCACGCACACCCGCCTTTGTGGAGCGCGATCGCTACCGCCATCCGCGACAGACTTTGATGTTTTTCAACCTGTCTCCGCAGCTGCGAGTCATTGAAATGAACCCCGGTGCCGGCTGGTACAGCGAAATTCTGGCGCCGTACCTGCGTTACGGCCAGTACGTGGCCGCCGTGCCACGCGCAGCCGCCGACAGTGGTGCCGGCCGCCGCAATGCCGCTTTGCAGGAAAAGTTCAACGCCACGCCCGCCCTGTTCGAGGGCAGCGAATGGCTGGAATACGAGCCTGCCGCGCCGATACTTGGCCCCCCCAACAGTGCCGATCGCGTACTGACGTTCCGCAATGTGCACAACTGGGTGGCAGCCGATACGGCCGATGCCTATTTCAAGGCATTTTTCGACGTACTCAAGCCCGGCGGCGTGCTTGGCGTGGTGGATCACCGTGCCAAGCCCGGCACATCGCTGGATGACATGAAGAAATCCGGCTATGTCACCGAGGAATTGGTGATCGAGCTTGCCACCCGCGCCGGTTTCCGGCTGGATGACAGAAGCGATATCAATGCCAACCCACTGGATGACACCGCGCATCCCAACGGCGTGTGGACACTGCCACCGGTAGGGCGACATGACGCGGCAGATGCGCAGAAGTATCTGGCCATCGGCGAAAGCGATCGCATGACTTTGCGCTTCGTGAAACCATGAAAACGCCCGATGGCCGTCGCGCGCCGGGCAATCGGCTCGGCGCGCCGCGCCACGATGTGCGACGACAACATGACAACCAACGCACCCGGCGCGTCGCCCCGTCTGCGACACGTCTGCTGCTGTTCAACAAGCCCTTCAATGTGCTGTGCCAGTTCACCGATCGCAATGACCCGCCACGGCGAACCTTGGCCGAATTCGGCTTGCCGCCCGGCGTCTATGCGGCAGGTCGGCTGGACTATGACTCCGAAGGACTGCTGCTGCTGACCAACGATGGGGCGATGGCACACCGCCTGACCGATCCACGTCACAAAGCCCCCAAAACCTATTGGGTACAGGTGGAAGGCGTGCCGGAGCCGTCCCGTTTGGCGGCCCTGCAACAGGGAGTGATCTTGAACGATGGCCCCACCCTGCCTGCCCGGGTTCGCCAGATTCCGCCGCCGGTACTCTGGCCACGCACTCCGCCGGTACGCTTTCGCAAGACCGTGCCCGATGCCTGGTTGGAGATCACCCTGAGCGAAGGGCGCAATCGGCAAGTGCGACGCATGACCGCCGCCGTCGGCCTGCCCACGCTGCGACTGGTACGGGTTGCCATCGGCCCTTATCGGCTGGGCGATTTGCAGCCGGGTCAGTGGCAAATGGCGCACTGACCCCTGATGCATCGCCCTGCTCAACCGCCAACTTGGGCAATCCAGTCCTGCAGGTTGTAGTAGTTGCTGATGCGTGCAATGCGCAGGCCGTCGGCCTCTGCCCGGATATCGAAAAACGCCCCGCCGGGCAAGACATAACGCTGACCGCGCGCTGCCGGCAAACCGGCATCGGTGGAAAGGTATTCGCCATGCACCACGTATTCGGCACTGGCTCGGTGGCCATCCTCGCTGGCGAGCACCACGATATCGGTCAACTGCTCGCGATAATGGGCATCCATGCGTGCCATGAATGCGGCAAAAGCCGCTTTGCCGCATTCGCGCGCGCCCTGATTGAGATCATGGGCAACCTCCTCGCTCAGCAATGCCAGCATCGCGGCTCTGTCGCCCGCATTGAAGGCAGCATAGTAAGCTCGGACAAGTTCGATACTCTGTGTGTGACGAGAAGACATGACGAAAACTCCGGGAAACTGCGCGCATGGTGCCAGCTTGTGAACCATTCCGCATCTGTTTGCCCGGATGCATGCAATTTAAGGTGTCATTCAACGGCATTGGCGCAATTTGAGCCCATGTCTACCGAGGACTCGGCCATGAAGAAAAAATCTCTCCTGATACTCACCAGTCTTTCTGCCGCACTGCTGCTTTCGGGCTGCATCGGTGCGCCCTATGCCAGTGGCACGGTCGGCACCCGCATCGGCAATGGCGGCTACATCAGTGGCACGGTTGGCGTTCCCGTGGGCGGTTGGGGCTGGGGTTATCCCGGCGACTACTACGACAGCGGCTATTACTATCCATACGGCGGCTATGTCGGCAGCTATCCGCGCTATCGCAGCAGCTACCCAAGCTATTCCGGCTACCGCCATCATCAGCCGCCACGTCGCAATCACAGCCGCTCAAGCAACTCGCGAGGAAGCTCGCCGATGGGGCGTGTCATCCGCGAAGCGGATCGCCGTCGCGGACATGACGACGACTGAGACCAGTTGCCCGCCATGCTGATCAAAAGCGAAGCCCCCGGGCTTCGCTTTTTTGCGTTGGCAGTTGCCTGAAAAAATCGAGGGGTCGGACGTCCCCCGACATCCGACCCCTCTGCCTCCCCCGGGAATGTGAATCGACCCCTGCTCCAGCGCCGAAATTCACATCGGCTGGCCGGGGGACATTGATACTGAAGCAATTGGCGTGCCAACCGTCACAGTTCGGGAAATTGCACCTTGCCCGCACGTTTGATGCCCGGTAATGGCAAACTTTGCCCTTTCCTGCCGCACATATCGGCGCATCCCGCCTTGCCGGGTCACACTCTGCCCCGACAAGACCATCTTTTCGCATACTCAACCTGCAAATGCCTGATTTTCACCAATTCCAGGTCATCGTGATCGGCGGTGGCCATGCCGGTACCGAGGCTGCTCTGGCAGCTGCCCGTGCCGGTGCACGCACCCTGCTGTTGACCCACAACATCGAAACCATCGGTGCCATGAGCTGCAACCCTGCCATTGGCGGGATTGGCAAAGGGCATCTGGTCAAGGAAATCGACGCGCTCGGTGGCGTGATGGCTCGCGCAGCCGATGCGGCCGGCATCCAATGGCGCACACTCAATGCCAGCAAGGGACCCGCCGTCCGTGCCACCCGTGCACAAGCCGATCGTGCGCTGTATCGCGCCTTCATTCGCCGTGCGGTGGAGTCTCAGCCCGGGCTGACGCTGTTCCAGGCGGCAGTAGACGATATCCTGATGCAGGGCGGACGCGTCACCGGCGTGCGCACGCAAACCGGACTGGTCTTCCATGCTCCCGCCATCGTGCTGACAGCCGGGACGTTTCTGGCCGGCAAGGTGCATATCGGTGAAACACAGTTCGCTGCCGGACGAATGGGCGATCCGCCCTCGCTGGCTCTGGCCGATCGTCTGCGCGAGGCCGCCTTTGGCGTTGCGCGCCTGAAAACCGGCACACCCCCGCGCATCGACGGCCGCACGCTTGATTACAGCCGTATGCAAGCTCAGCCCGGCGATGATCCCCGCCCGGTGTTTTCATTCATCGGCAGCACCGCCGACCACCCCGAACAGGTCGCCTGCTGGATTACCCATACCACTACGCGCACGCATGAAATCATCCATGCTGCTCTGCATCGCTCGCCGCTGTATTCCGGACAGATCGAGGGCATTGGTCCACGCTACTGCCCATCCATCGAAGACAAAGTGGTGCGTTTTGCCGAAAAGGAAAGCCATCAGATTTTCGTCGAGCCAGAGGGCCTTGGCGTGATGGAAATCTATCCCAACGGCATCAGCACCTCATTGCCGTTCGATGTGCAATTGGCGCTGGTGCGCTCGATCATCGGGTTCGAAAATGCCCATATCACCCGTCCCGGCTATGCCATCGAGTACGACTTTTTCGACCCGCGCGGCCTCAAGGCCAGCCTGGAAACCAAGGCGATGCAGGGACTGTTCTTTGCCGGCCAGATCAACGGCACCACCGGATACGAGGAGGCCGCAGCACAAGGCTTGCTTGCCGGGCTGAATGCCGCTCGTCATGTGCAGGACAAAGCGCCCTGGCAGCCCCGTCGCGACGAGGCCTATCTGGGTGTGCTGGTGGATGACCTCATCACGCAGGGCACACTGGAACCGTACCGCATGTTTACCAGCCGTGCCGAGTACCGCCTGCAACTGCGCGAGGACAATGCCGATGCCCGCCTGACGCCGGTCGGACGAGAAATGGGCTTGGTGGACGAGACCCGCTGGGTGGCCTTCAACAGCAAGCGCGACGCGGTGGAGGCCGAAAACGCTCGTCTGGCAAATCTCTGGGCCGCGCCCAACAATCCACTGGGCAAAGCACTGGCACGCGACATCGGGCTGGAAATCTCACGGGAATCGAGTGCCATGGACTTGCTGCGCCGCCCGGAGCTTGATTATGCCCGCCTGATGCAGACCGACGGCATCGGCCCCGGCGTGGCCGATGGCAAAGTGGCCGAACAGGTGGAAATCGAAGCCAAGTATTCCGGCTATCTGGCACGTCAGCGCGAAGAAATCGCGCGCGCGCAACGACACGAAAGCACCGCCATTCCGGCCGACTTCGACTATCTCCGCGTGCGCGGCCTGTCTGCCGAAGTGCTGCAGAAGCTGCAAAAGGTGCGCCCGCAAACCATCGGCCAGGCACAGCGCATTCCGGGTGTCACCCCGGCGGCCATTTCCCTGCTGTTGGTACATCTGAAGCGAAGCGCCGCCTGAGGCTTGCCCCGGCGGAGCCGTGCTTCACCACTCGCCGGTATTGGGCATGGAAGCCCACGGCTCGGCAGGCGGCAGCCGCTCGCCCTTTTGCAAGAGCTCGATGGAAATGCGATCGGGCGTGCGCACGAAGGCCATCCAGCCATCGCGCGGCGGGCGGTTGATGGTGATGCCCATAGCTTGCAGATGTGCGCAGGTGGCGTAAATGTCATCCACCTCGAAGGCCAGATGGCCGAAATTGCGCGCGCTGCCATAATCTTCGCTGCTGCCCCAGTTGAGGGTCAGTTCGATCTCCACCTCGGGATTGGCCGGGGCGGCGAAGTACACCAGCGAGAACTGGCCCTGTTCGTTGTCGATGCGACGGGTTTGCTTCAGCCCCAGGCCTTCGGTGAAAAAGCGGCTGGTGGCTTCAAGGTCGTGAACGCGCAACATGGCGTGCAGGTATTTCATGGGCTATTCCTGATGGAAGTGGTGCAAGCGGCTCAAACATCATCCGCTGCGGGCAGGTTGGGGCATTTGCTGCGGACGAAGCGTTTCTTCTCGTCCTCGTAATCATCACTTGTATCGACTATGGCTTGGCCCTGGTTTTCCAACCGGAACTTCATGATGCCAAGCCACGTATCGCCTTCGCCGGCCATATCGACAATCATGGCAATTTCCTCCCCCCGAACCACTGCTGCCCGGATGGGGCCGCCGCTTTCGTAAAAGTGGATGCTATTCCCGTCAATGAGCAGCCGGCTTTCAGCGTACTCAATATCGCAATTCTGGCTCCAATAGCCCTGGAACTTTGCCGGCACCGTTGGCGGCGCGGACTGCCGGGCCGGGGGAGCCTTGTCGTCATCCGGTGGTGGCAGGTTCTGCTGTGTCTGGGTCGCGATCCTGTCAGCGGCTGTCGCTTCGGCCTGCGTCTTGCCCGGTTCGGGCGAGCACGCGGCCAGACACAGCAGAGCAGCGGCAGATGGCAGTCTGGCGTGAATGACAGGCATCAAGGCATCTTTTCGATGGGCCAAACGGATCAAAGAAACAAGTCCGGCAGCAGTGGCTGCGCCGGATCGACGGCATACATGTCGAAATCCTGCACGCCTGCCGCACGCAGCACGTCCTCGTCGAGGAAGAACTGGCCCGAGGTCTGCCGGGCATCGCGCAACAGCACATGGCAGGCGGCATCGGCAACGATCTCGGGCTTGCGGCAGCGCGCCGGGTCGATGCCGGGAATCATGTTGAGGGCATCGGTGGCGATGATGGTTTTCGGCCACAGGGCATTGACCGCGATGCCCTCTGCGCCCAGCTCGGCGGCCAATCCCAGCGTCACGAAGCTCATGCCCATCTTGGCAAGCGTGTATGCCGTATGCGGCCCCCACCAGCGCGGGTCGAGCGAAGGCGGCGGTGCCAGGCTCAGGACATGCGGATTGGCGGATTGCCGCAGCGCCGGCAAGGCCGCCTTGGCACACAGGTAGCTGCCGCGCGCATTGACCTGCTGCATCAGATCAAAGCGCTTCATCGGTGTGCCTTCGAGGCCAGCCAGCCAAATCGCGCTGGCATTGTTGATGAGCGCATCCAGCCCGCCGAAGGTATCCACGGTAGCGGCAATGGCGGCATTGACCTCGTCTTCGTCGCGGATGTCGCAGCGCAGCGGCAGCGCCTGCCCACCGGCCGCGCGAACTTCTTCGGCCACGCTGTGGATGGTGCCCGGAAGTTTCGGATTGGGCACCGCCGACTTCGCCGCAATGGCGATGTTCGCGCCCTGCCGCGCCGCTGCCAGCGCAATGGCACGGCCAATCCCGCGCGAGGCGCCGGTGATGAAAAGGGTCTTGCCGCACAAACTTTGCATCGATCACTCCCAACTTTCAGAATGGCAGTTCGGCCATCGGAAAAGAATACCGTCGCATTTTTACTGAATGAAGCCGTCAGCGTACCGGCAAACGGCACCGGTGTTTTCATTGATGGCTTCTATAATTCGCTCATGGCTACCGACTGGCTCGACCAACTTGCCGCCTGGATTGGCAATAACCCTGCGGCAGCGGGCGCGATTGCCTTTTTGATCGCCTTTTGTGACGCTCTGGCCGTCGTCGGCATCCTGGTACCGGCTTTTCCATTGCTGTTTGCCGCTGGCACCCTGATTGGCATGGGGGATGCCAATGGCCCTTTGCTGGTTGGCTGTGCCGCACTTGGTGCGTTTCTTGGCGATGCATTGAGCTACTGGATCGGGTATCGCTGGGGGCCGCAGATGCGCGGGCTGTGGCTGTTCCGCCGCTATCCGCAGCTGCTCGATCGCAGCGAACGGATGTTTCACCGCCATGGCGCGACCAGCATCCTGATCGCCCGGTATGTCGGGGCCGTGCGTCCCTTCGTCCCTGCCATCGCAGGGATGCTGCACTTGCCATTCCATCGCTATGCCCTGGCCAGCATCATCGCCTGCATCACATGGGCCTTGCTGTTTCTGGCACCGGGCTGGCTTTTCGGCAAATCCTTCGATGCGATTTCCGCTGTGGCCGACAAGCTGGCCTTGGTGCTTGCAACGCTGACTGCCCTGATTGCGCTGGCCTGGGCATTGGTCATCTACATTTCACGCTGGTTCGCCAACTATGCCGATGATTTCCTGACCCGGGCATTGGCTTGGTCGCACGCGCATCCACGGCTTGGTTGGCTGACGGCACATCTGATCGATCCCAATCGTCCGCAATCCCCCTCATTGCTGCTGTTGTTTGCCGGTCTCATCACCCTGTTCTGGGTTTCGCTGGCAGGCAGCATCGCCCTGCTGGCCAGTGGCGGGCCTCTTGGCATCGATCATCGCGTGCACGAAGCGATGTTTGCCCTGCGCAACCCGTTGGCCGACAACTTGATGGCGGCACTGGCTCAGCTGGGCGATTGGAATGTCTTGTTGCCCGCCATCCTGGCCGGGCTGGGCTGGCTTGTCTGGCGCAAGCGTTGGCAAGCCGTCCTGCACTGGGCTTCTGCCCTGCTGTTTGGCTGGCTGGCCAGCTTGGCACTGAAGTTCGCCGTGGACATGCCTCGCCCACCCACCGCACCGGCCGGATTCGGCTTTCCTTCGGTCAGTATCGTGATGCTGACCATCACGCTCGGCTTTTTCGCGGTGCTGATTGCGCGCGAATGGCCGGGACGCCGCCGTATCTGGCCGTATCTGGTCAGCACGGTACTGGTCAGCATGGTGGCTTTTGCACGCCTGTATCTGGGTGCACACTGGTTGAGCGACGTGGTCAGTGGCGTCCTGTTCGGCCTCAGTTGGGTGCTCATCCTTGCCATCGCCTATCGCCGTCAAGTGGCACGCTCGTTCTGGATGCGTCCTCTGGCGATGGTGTTCTACACCAGTTTTGCCATTGCCGCCTTCTGGCATGCTCCACGCAATACCCAATCGCTTCTGGACAGCTTCCTACCACCGCCACCTTCATTGCATTTCTCCGTGCAGAGCTGGTGGCAGGAGGACTGGAAAAAACTGCCATCCACCCGCAATTCGCGCGGTGATGCCATTCGCTGGCCACTGGACGTGCAAATCGCCGGCCCGCTGGTTCCCGTGCAAACCGCACTGGAGGTGGCCGGCTGGCGTGTGCGTCCGCAGGCAGACTGGATGAGCACACTCGGGCTGCTGGATGACGATACCCCGGCACAGGAGCAGCCTATCCTGCCTGCCGCTTTCGAGGGACGCGCAGAAGCCTTGCTGATGGTGCGCGAAACCGAATCACCGGGCGTTCGCCAAGTGCTGCGAATCTGGCCTGCCCCTGCACAGCTTTCCGACGCTACCCCGTTCTGGGTGGGGACGGTGCAAACCATGCATTACACACCGATATTGGGCGTGGCGCACCTGTGGTTGCCGGTCAATGATCACGGCGAGGCGTTCGCACGCCTGAAGCAAGATCTGTCCATCCTCGAGCGGCAACAGGATGCACTGGATCCCGAAGGCGTGCGCGTGCTGCGCATCCTGACCACTCGGCAATAAACCATTTGCAAGCTCCTGTGCTGCAACCAACAGGCAAACCCGGCACTATCGATCCAGCGGGCCCTGCGCCCTGCCGAGTTGCCGAAATGGGCTACAGGCTGCGGCAACCCAACGCCGTCAACAGGCCATGCAGAGCCGGAATCTGCATCAACCACGGTGCGGCCAAGGTCAAGATACCGGCCAACAGGATCAGCCCACCCAACACCTGCCGCAAGCCTCTTTGCTGCAACCACTGCGCAGCACGCGCACCACTCCAGGTCAGCGCCACCATCAGGGGCAAGGTACCGAGCCCGAATGCCAGCATGCTGAGACCGCCATGCCAGGCAGAAGCCTGCAACCATGCCGCCGCCAGCATGGTGGTACTGAGACCACACGGCAGCCAGCCCCACAACATGCCGAGCAACAGTCGCTTGGGCAGCGTATCGGCTGGCAGCAGGCGACGTTGCAGCGGTTGCAGGAGACGCCATATGGCCTGCCCGGGACGTGCCAGGAAGGCCACCCGACCCGATGGCAGAAGCAAGCGCAATGCGGCCACGATCAATACCGCGCCCACCAGCATGCGCGAGGCTTGCGCCAATCCGTCCATTTTCGCCATCGCCAGAATGCCGCCACCCACGCCACCGGCAATCACTCCCGCCACGGCATAGCCGGCAACCCGCGCCAGATTGACCCAGAGTGCGTCCAGCAACCCCTTGCGTCGATTGCTGATGCCAAGCCCGGTGGCGATACCACCGCACATGGCCGCACAGTGCACGCCCCCCAGCAGCCCGGTCAGCCAGGCCGATCCCAGCACCAGCCAATCAATCGGCATTGCCACCCTTGTCCTGCGGGTTGGTATCGCCCAACGGACGCTCATTGGGATCATCGCGCAGGATGTCCAGTGCCGGCGTATCCATATCGTCGAACTGACCTCGCTTGACCGCCCAGATGAAGGCGCCCACAGCCAGTCCCAACAGAATCAGGCTGATCGGGATGAGAGCCAGAAGAATGCTCATGTCGAAGTTTTCCGGGTCAAGCGAAGGGCGTTGAGCGTCACCAGCAACGAAGAAAGCGCCATGCCCAGTGCCGCCATCCACGGTGTGACGTGACCACTGGCGGCAAGCGGCAGCGCCAGCAGATTGTAAACCGTGGCCCACATGAGATTTTGACGAATGATGGCGCGGGTGCGACGGGCGATGTCGATGGCCTCGGGAACACGCATCAGGCTTTCGGCCGTGATGACGAAATCCGCCGCCCGTTGCGCCAAGGCGGCTCCCTCCCCCATCGCCAGCGATACATGGGCACCGGCCAGTACCGGCGCATCATTGATGCCATCACCCACCATTGCCACGCAACGGCCTTCGTCCTGCAAGTGACGCATCCTGGTCAACTTGTCTTCCGGGCTTTGCCGGGCGGCGTAATGCGCAATCCCGACCCGTTGCGCCAACGCCGCAACCGCCGCTTCGCCATCACCACTGCACAGCACGCACGCAATTCCCTGGGCATGCAGCCGATCCACCGCTTGCCCGGCATCGCGGCGCAAGTTTTCGACCAGCACAAAGGCTGCCACGGCGGCTTCACCATCTCCCAGCCACAAGGTATGCAATTCATCGGCTTGCTGGCGAGCCGCGAACTCGGCACGCCCCAGTCGCCACAGACGGCCATTGATCCTGCCCTCGATGCCCTGTCCGGCTATCTGCCGGACGTGCTCGGCCTGCATGTCGCGCCCAGCATTGGCAGGCGAAAATGCACGTGCCAGCGGATGATGGCTGTCACGCTCCAGCGTCGTGGCAATGGCCATTGCCTGCCCGGCATCCAGTTGTGCCAGCGGACGAATTGTCTCAATCCGGGGATGGCCATCGGTCAACGTGCCGGTCTTGTCAAAGACCACGCAATCCACTTCCGCCAACCGCTCCAAGGCATCCTCGCGCACACCCAGCACGCCGATTCTGGACAATGCGCCGTGCGCTGCGGCCAGCGCAGAAGGGATGGCCAGCGACAGTGCACATGGGCAACTTATCACCAGCACCGCCAAGGTCACCTCAAACGCCCGCGACGGGTCGTACCAGCGCCAGCCCAGATACACCAGCAACGCCGAAACCAACAACCCGATGACGAAACGATGGGCAATGCCATCGGCCAGCTGGGCAAGTCTGGGACGCGCGGCCTGCGCCTGCTCGACCAGCCTTGCCAACTCCGACAGCCGGGTATCTGCCCCCAGCCGCTCCACTTGCACACGTGCCGGTGTCTCCACGCACAGGCTGCCGGCATACACCGTCTCACCGGCCCGTTTGCCCACCGGGGTGGATTCGCCGGTCAACAATGCCTCATCGAAAGCCGCCGATTCATCCAGCAACACACCATCGGCCGGCACCGCTTCACCGGGTGCGATACGCACGATATCGCCCAGCTCAAGCGCATTGACCGGCACCAATTCTCGCCCGCTCGGATTGGCCACCGTTTCGCGGCTGGCCAACACCGGTCTGGCGCGTGCCAGGGCATCCACCTGTGCGCTGGCCGCCTTGCGCGCCCCTTGCTCGATCATGCGTGCGGCCAACAGCAGAAACACGAACATCACCGCCGCATCGAACCAGACATGCACCCCATGCACCAAGGTCTGATACACGCTGGCAAACCAGGCCAGCAAGGTGGAGCCGGCAATCAGGGTATCCATGCCCAGCCGGCGCATGCGGATTTCCCGCAACATGCCTTCAATGAACGGCCAGCCCGAATAGAAAACCACTGGTGCCGAAACCAGCACGGTAATCCAGCGGAAAAAATCCCGGGTAGCTGCCGACATTTCGCCGGCGGTATCCAGATACAGCGCCTCGGCGAACATCATTGCCTGCATCGCGCCAAGCCCGGCGATGCCCATGCGCAGAATCCAGCGGTCACGCTCGCGCCGACGCGCCTCTTCTCGTGCCAGGCCGGTGGCAAGATAGGGTTTGTAGCCGAGCGAAGCCATGCGCGCCAGCAAGCGTGAGAGTACCGTCTGCTGGCGCTGCCAGCGGATACGCACCCGGCCAGTCACCGCATTGGCGGTGATGTCCTCCACGCCATCCTCGCGGCGCAGTGCCTTGTCGATCAACCAGGCACAGGCAGCACAACGCATGCCGTCGGTGAGCACGGTGATTTCGCAGATGCCATCTTCACCCTGCCGCACATGTCCGGCCACGATTTCGGCGCGATCCCATATCGCATAATCGGCTTGTTCATTGCCCACCCGCTCGCCAGCTTCGCTGCGCAACCGGTAGTAATCGCCCAGCCGTGCTTCACTGATCCACTGGCTGGCAGCCAGGCAGCCATCACAGCAAAAGGCACGTGGCTGCCCCTCGATATTCGCCCTGACGGCATTTTCCGGCAAACTCTGGCCGCAGTGGAAACAAGCGGAATCAGACAACATGGGAGGAGATTCCCATCGCGTGCACGCGGGTGACAGCAGCCTGGGCGTGCCAGCAAGCCATTTCGGACAGTTCGCGGATCAGGGGCTGCCCACTGCCGGCAACAATACCGTCGATTGCTGATCTTTCGGCATCCGGGCGCGCAACCGCCAACTGCCATCGGCAGGGCTCAACACGAATTTCCAGTCATGCCGTCGCTCGTCCTCGAATTGCTCGGCAGACAGCCAGCCATTGCGGCTGGGTGTCAGTTCCAAGCGCCGATCAAGCGTGCTTTCGGTCGGATGCTCGGCCAGCAAATGCAACGGCTCCTGGCGTGCAAACGGCCCGCCCATCGGGATGATCTCCACTCGCCCGGCATGTTCGCGCAGCAAGGCACGCAAACCGAGTTTGTGCGCTTGCTCATCCGGCCCAAGATCGGTCTGCTGGACTTGTGCGGTACGCTGCACCTGATCGTTCACCACGCCACCATCACGCTTCTGGATGGCAATGACCAAGGTCACCACACCGGCCACCACCACGGCAGCCGGCAGGCCAAACACCAGCCACAGCATCGGTTCGCGTTTTTTCGGTTGCCCGTTTTCGCTCATCACAAACGTCCGATGAAATTGCTCTCAACTTCGCCGCGGATACTATCGTCCTCGGTTCTGACCACGAAGCTTACCGGTTTGCGCCCCTTGATGTCTTCCGGCGCTTGCAGGGAAACCGGCAAGCTGGCGACTTCGTTGGCTGCCACGTCCACCTTCAGCGGGCCATTGGGCAAATGGATGCCGTCACCCGCCAGTACTTCAACAAGGTATTGGCGTGCCTGATTTTCCTTGTTGATGATGCGCAGAGTGTAGGCATTCTCGATCTTGCCATTGCCCACCTCCACGAACAGCGTATTGCGGTCGCGCAACGCCTCCACCATCACCGGCGTGCGATTCATCACGCCCCAAATCCAGCCACCCAGGATTCCGACCAGCAACAGGCCATAAATGATGATACGCGGACGCAGCACATGGCTCGGTTTGCCATCAATGGCATTCTGGGTGGAATACCGGATCAAGCCGCGCGGATAGCCCAGCTTGTCCATCACATCATCACAGGCATCGATGCAGGCACCACAGGCAATGCACTCGTATTGCAGGCCGTTGCGGATATCGATCCCGGTCGGACAAACCTGCACGCAGATGGTGCAGTCGATGCAATCCCCCAGCTGCTCGGCCGGGAACTTCGGCAACGGTTGATCCTCGCCCTCGGTCAAAGGTGGCATGCCGGCCAGCACCCGCGTGTTGTGCGCATTTTCAATCGCCACCGGGTTGTGCGAGGCGCGCGCCACGAAGTCATAGGCAGCAATCTTGTCAAGCAAGCCACGCCCCCGCTCCAGCACGCTGCCAAGACCACGCTTGCGCGGGCCACGCGGCTCGCCGCGCATCGGGTCATAGGCAATGATGAGGGTGTTGCGATCGAACATCGCGCTCTGGAAGCGCGCATACGGGCACATGTATTTGCATACCTGCTCACGCAGGAAGCCGGCATTGCCCCACGTCGCCAGCGCATAGAAGAACACCCAGAAAGTCTCCCAGCCGCCCCATTGCCAGCCGCTGGCAATCAGTGGTGCACGCATGGCGAGGTCGCGGATGGGCGTGAAGAAGCCGACGAAGGTAAACCCCGTCCACAGTGCAAACAACACCCAAATCAGGTGCTTGCTGCCCTTTTTCAGGATTTTCTCGCCATTCCACGGCATCTTGTCGAGCTTCATGCGGCGGCCACGGTCGCCTTCCACCGCGTTTTCCATCCACATGAAAATTTCCGTCCACACCGTTTGTGGACAGGCATAGCCACACCACAGGCGTCCGGCCAGGGCGGTGAAGAAGAACAGCGCCAACCCCGCCATCACCAGCAGCAGTGCCAGGAAGATGAAGTCCTGCGGCAGGAATGTCAGACCGAAGATGTAAAACTTGCGTGCCGGCAGATCGAACAGCACCGATTGCTGCCCGTTCCAGTTGATCCAAGGGAAGATGTAATACATCCCGAGCAACACGATGACTGCGAGCTGGCGCAGTTTGTCGAGCCTCCCGTGGACGGCGCGCGCATAGATCTTGCTTTCGCTGACGTAATAGGACGTACTGGCCTCATCGACCACGTCCAACGGGATTTTCTTGCTCATCGCATTGCTCTCAGGCGGGCGGGCGCGCATTGATGCGGCTGGCTGGCCTCAACAGATACCAGGTAAACAGGCTGGACGATGCCGTGGCCAGCCAGAACATGAAAAAGCCGATGCCGTAGCCGGTCATGCGGCTGATCGCCAACTGCGGAAAAGTGATGTCACGCAAAGCCAGCGGATCGATGAAAGAGAAAAACACGGCCGTGGCAACCCCGGCCGCAAAGAAGCTTGGCCACAAAATCGCCCCGAGCCGCTGAGTCAGCGGTCGGGGCGGGATGTTGCCCGGATTGAGGGGCGCGTTCATTGCGGTGCGTTTTCAGCCGCTGCCGGGGCAGCGGTGGCCGCCTCTGCCGGAGCATCCGCAACCGGCGCGGTGGCCGGCTGGGCAGCCGGTGCGGCCTTCGCCGCAGCGGCACGGGCATCGGCCGACAGCGACCACACGTAAGCACCGACCAAGCGGGTACGGGTATCGCCAAGGAGTTCCAGATGCGCCGGCATCACGCCATGGCGACCATCGTTGATGGTCTTGCGCAATGCGTCAACGCTGCTGCCATACAACCATGAGGCATCGGTCAGGTCCGGGGCACCCAGCTTCTGGTCGCCCTTGCCTTCCATACCGTGACAGGCCACGCAAACGCCTTCATACAGCTTCTTGCCCTGGCTGGCCATGAAGTCGTTCTGAAGATTGGCGTTGGATTGCGACAAGGTGCGCACATAGGCCACCACATATTCCACTGCCTGCGGGCCACCGGTATCGCGAAGTACTTCGCCCCACGGTGCCATCACGCCCTGACGACCCTGCTGGATCGAGGTCAGCACATCATCCGGCGTACCGCCCCAGTTCCAAACCGCATCGGTCAGATCCGGATAGCCCACCGCACCCTTGCCGGTGGAGCCATGGCACAGGGCGCAGGTGTTGTTGAAGATGCCGCGGCCAATCTGCACTGCATTCGGGTCTTGTGCCAGCTGATCCACCGGCTTGCCGGCAAACGGTGCAAATGCGGCTTCCAGCTTCTTGTTTTCCTCGGCCTGCAAGGCTTTCATTTCGTCGGACGAGGTCCACTTGCTGGTGCCGGCAAAGGCGCCGAAGCCGGGGTAGTACACGAGATAACCGGCCGCAAAAACGATGGTCAGCCAGAACAGGTTGATCCACCACTTCGGCATCGGCTTGTTGTACTCGGTCAGGTCACCGTCCCAGATATGGCTGGTTTCCTCCGGTGCCGGATCATCCGGGCGACGCTTGGCATTGCTCCACAGGAGCCAAACGCATCCCAGGACATTGATAAGCACCAGGGCGATGATCCACAGTGACCATCCACTGGTAATGGAAGAGGTCCAGTCGCTCACGGTGATTGCTCCTTGTTACGGTTGCCGCCGATGTTGGCGACGGGTTCTTGATCATCCAGCGGCAGGCGGGCAGCGGAGTCGAAAGCCGCCTTGTGGCGGGGATTCCACAGCCAGATCCAGCCAATCACGAAAAGCACCAGCAAAATGCCGGTCACGATGCCCGATACCATCTCAGCCTCCCTTCGGTGCGGCGCGGCCAAGACCTTGCAGATAGGCGACGACAGCATCCATCTCGGTCTTGCCTTCCACCGCTGCCGGCGCACCATCGATGTCGGCCTGCGTGTACGGCACGCCGAGCTTTTGCAAGCCACGCATGTTGGCCTGCAGCTGTGCAGCATTGATGGTGCCGGTATTTAGCCAGGGGAAAGCCGGCATGTTCGATTCGGGCACCACAGCGCGCGGGTTTTCAAGATGCACGCGATGCCAATCATCCGAATAGCGAGCGCCCACGCGCGCCAAGTCCGGCCCGGTGCGCTTGGAACCCCACTGGAACGGATGGTCATACACCGATTCACCGGCCAGCGAATAGTGACCATAACGCTCGGTATCAAAGCGCAGGGTACGCACCATCTGCGAATGACAGTTGTAGCAGCCTTCGCGGATATACACATCGCGACCGGCCAGTTCCAGTGCCGGATAGGGCTTCACGCCCGGCAGTGGCTTGGTGGTTTCATTCTGGAACATCAACGGCACGATCTGTGCAAGACCGCCGAGGGAAACCGCGATGGTGACCAGGATCACCATCAGCGTGACGTTCTTCTCGATGGTTTCGTGGGTGAAACCCTTGTTTTCGTTATTGCTCATGATTTGCTCGTTCCTTTTCCTCAGGCGCGGGCTTCGGAAGCATCCGGGGGCAGCACCGGCAGCGGTGCCAGATTCTTGGCAGCCTGCATGGTCTTGATGACGTTCCAGGCCATCACGAACATGCCACACACCACCAACACGCCGCCAAGCAGACGGATCAGGTAGTAGGGATAGGTCGCGGCCAAGCCTTCCACGAAGGCATAGGTCAGGGTGCCGTCGGCGTTGGTGGCGCGCCACATCAGGCCCTGCATCACGCCGGCAATCCACATCGAGGCGATGTACAGCACCACGCCGACGGTATGCAGCCAGAAATGCAGATCAATGGCCTTCACCGAGAACATCGACTTCTGCTGGGTCAGCCACGGCAGCAAGGCGTAGATCGAGCCGAGCGAAATCATTGCCACCCAGCCGAGGGCACCGGCATGCACGTGACCGATGGTCCAATCGGTGTAGTGCGAGAGCGAGTTGACCGTCTTGATCGACATCATCGGCCCTTCAAAGGTCGACATCATGTAGAAGCTGAGCGAAACGATCAGGAACTTCAGCACCGGATCGGTTCGCAGCTTGTGCCAGGCACCGGAAAGGGTCATCACGCCGTTCAGCGCACCACCCCAGGAGGGAGCCAGCAGGATCAGCGAGAACACCATGCCGAGCGACTGTGCCCAGTCGGGCAGGGCGGTGTATTGCAGATGGTGCGGGCCAGCCCACATGTAGATCGAGATCAGCGCCCAGAAGTGTACAATCGACAGGCGATAGGAGAACACCGGACGACCTGCCACCTTCGGCACGAAGTAATACATCATGCCGAGGAAGCCGGCGGTCAGGAAGAAGCCCACCGCGTTGTGGCCATACCACCACTGCACCATGGCATCGACGGCGCCGGAGTACACCGAATAGGAGGTCAACCAGCCAGTCGGCATCGCCAAGCTATTGACGATGTGCAGCAGTGCCACGGCGAGGATGAAGCCGCCGTAGAACCAGTTGGCCACATAGATATGCTTGACCTTGCGCACCGCGATGGTGCCGAAGAACAGCACCGCATAAGCCACCCAGACCACGGCAATGGCGACGTCGATCGGCCAGATCAGCTCGGCGTATTCCTTGCTTTGCGTCATCCCGAGCGGAAGAGTGACAGCGGCTGCGACGATGATGAGCTGCCAGCCCCAGAACACGAAGGCGGCAAGCTTGTCGGAAATCAGCCGTACATGGCTGGTGCGCTGTACCACCCACAGGCTGGTGGCAAACAATGCCGAGCCGCCGAAGGCGAAGATCACTGCATTGGTATGCAGCGGGCGCAGACGGCCATATTGCAGGAAGGGGATGCCGTCGGTAAGCGTGGGCCAATAGAGCTGGGCGGCGATGAACACCCCCACGAACATCCCCACGATACCCCAGAGCACTGTGGCCAGTGCGAACTGGAGCACCACCTTGTCGTTGTAAAAACCTTTGGTTTCGGTTGCCATTGCTGAGTCCTCGATGACGCCAGGCATTGTTGTTGCAGTGTTCAGGTATTGGCTTGATTGAAGTCAAGCCTTCATTCAATACGGATACCCGGCCGCATAGTTTACGCCCTGTCCCCGCATCTTCGTGAGAATCATTCTTGTTTGAAGGGTATTCAGAGCATTTTCAGCCACTATTTTTTACTTGCCGATGCAAAACGTGCTGAAAATCGCCCCCAGCAAATCGTCCGGCAGGGTTTTGCCGGTGATTTCACCCAAGGCATTCTGCGCAAGGCGCAGCGATTCGGCCGCCAACTCGGGCTGGCCTGTGGCGATGTGGCCGCTCGCCTCCGTCAGCCATTGGGCACATTGCTGCAAGGCACGCACATGCCGGGCACGGGCGCTGAAGCTGCCTTCGCCGGCCTCAAGGCCACGCTCGGCAATGCCGCGAATGGCAGCCACCAGCTTGTCCAGGCCTTCTCCGGTCTTGGCCGATACCTGCAAAGCACCTTCGGCCTTGTCGGCAGCCCCCGGCAAATCCGCCTTGTTGTGCACCCGCAATACATGCGGCACATCCGCAAGTTCGGCTTGCAGCGGGATGGCGGCATCGGCCTCGCGGCCATCCACCACCAGAAGGGCAAGATCGGCACGGGCGAGCTCGGCACGAGCGCGGCGGATGCCTTCGCGCTCGATGGCATCGCCGGTTTCGCGCAGGCCCGCAGTATCGGCCAGGGTCAGCTCGATGCCGCCGATATTGACCACTTCGCGCAACACGTCGCGGGTAGTGCCGGCAATATCGGTGACGATCGCCCGTTCACTCGCCGCCAGTGCATTCAACAGCGAGCTTTTGCCGGCATTCGGCGGGCCGACGATGACCGCATGCAGGCCATCGCGCAGGCGTTGCCCGGCTTCGGCCTGTGCGATGAGCGCGGCAAGTTCCTGCTGCAATCGGGCCAAGGTTTGGCCAAGGCGGGCATCCGACAGCGTATCGAGCGGCTCGTCGGCAAAATCGATGGCCGCTTCGGCCTGTACCCGCAGCGCCATCAAACCCTCTGCCAAGCCATCCGCCTTGCGCGAGAACACGCCATCGAGCGAACGCCGCGCTGCCCGTGCCGCCTGCTCGCTGCCGGCGGCAATCAGGTCGGCAATCGCTTCGGCCTGCGCCAGATCCAGCTTGCCCTGCAAGAAGGCACGCTCGCTGAACTCGCCGGGCAAGGCCTGACGGGCACCGAGCGCAATAGCGGCATCCAGCAATTGCCGCAACACGATCGGGCTGCCATGCGCCTGCAATTCGGCCACATTTTCGCCGGTGAAACTTGCCGGGGCAGGAAAGGCGATGGCGATGCCATCATCCAGCAACTGCCCCTCGCCGTCATGAAAACGGGCATGGCAGGCCTTGCGCGGCGACAAGCGCTTGCCGGCAATGCGCTCGGCGATGTCGATCGCCGCCGCACCGGACAGGCGCACGATGCCGACCCCGCCGGCACCGGCGGCGGTGGCGATGGCGACGATGGTGTCACGTGGCGGGTGTTCGCTCTGCATCTTGGGTTCTCCGAAAACATCGGGCCCGCACATGGCGGGCCCGAATCCGTTACTTGGCAGCCGCCTTGCTCGGCGTCTCGCCATATTTCTTCAGCATGTACCACTGCTGCAACAGGCTGAGACCGCCGTTGGCCACCTGATACAGCACCAAACCCGCGGGCAGGAAGGCCAGAATCACGCCGAAGATCACCGGCATCAGCTTGAACATGCGCTGCTGCATCGGATCCATGCCCGGCGCCATCGGCGTCAGGTGCTGGGTGGCGATCATGATGGCGGCATTCAAGGCCGGCAGGATGAAGTACGGATCGCGTGCGGTGAGATCGTGAATCCAGCCGATCCACGGCGCATGGCGCAACTCCACTGCTTCGGACAACACCCAGTACAGGGTCATGAAGATCAGGATCTGCGGAATGATCGGCAAACAGCCGGCCATCGGATTGATCTTCTCGGTGCGGTACAGCTCCATCATCGCCTGCTGGAACTTCTGCCGGTCATCGCCGTAGCGCTCCTTGAGCTGCTGCAGACGCGGCTGGAACTTGCGCATCTTCGCCGCCGACTTGAACTGCGCGCTGGAGAGCGGGAACAGCACGATGCGCAGCAAGCACACCAGCCCGATGATCGCCCAGCCCCAGTTGCCGATCAGCCCGTGCAGGAAATCCAGCACCCAGAACAAGCCCTGGCCGAGCACGGCAAACATCGAAAAGCGGCTGTAATCGACCGCACGATCAAGCCCCTGCACGTTTTCGGCATTGATCTTTTCCACCAGCTTGGGACCTACCCAAAGGCGAGCACTGGTTTCCGCCTTCTGACCGGGAGCCAGGGCAAATTGCGGGCCGGTTGCGCTGATACTGGCCAACGGCCCTTGCTGATCCAGCGAATAAAGCGCCGATTGATCCGTCTGTGGAATCCAGGCGGTGAAGAAGTGATGTTGCAGCATCGCCAACCAGCCACCTTCGATGGTTTGGTTGATCCGGCCATCATCCAGATAGTCATTGAACGGACGACGCTCGTAGCCGCCATTCCACCACGTCGCACCGTTGAAGCTGTACGACTCGGGATGGAACATGCTGGCCTCAATGCTCGGTGGCACCCGCACCAGCTGACGATAGACATAACCCGACCACGGCTTCTGGCTGTCGTTCTGCACGACATCCTTGACATCCAGCACATAGCTGTCGCGCTTCAGCGTATAGGTACGCGTGATGCGAATGCCGTCGCCTTCCCAGACAAAGGGAATTTCCAGCGTATTCTGGCCCTGTGCCAGCACCAGATTTTGCTGCGGATTGAGCGGCTTGAACTCGCGATGATTCGGTGCCAACGCACCATTCTGACCCACCCAGCCGATTTGCGCCGAATAAAACTTGGCAGGATCGCTGTCGAACAACTTGACCGGCTTGCTGCCAGGCTTCTGGGCTTGCGGATATTTCAAAAGCTCCGCCTGCACCAGGCTGCCGCCGGAAAACCCGAGACGCAACACATCACTTTGTGCCGTCAAATCGATTACGGAGGATGCCGACCCCTCCGGCGCTTGCCCGGCCACATTGGCACTGGGAATGGCGCTCCCCGTATTGTTTGCCACGGTCGGAACCTGCCCGGGCACCATTTCCGGCAATGCCGCCACTGGCGCAGGTGTTGCCGGCTGCAACGCGGCCTGACGCTCCTTGCCCCATTCCATCCACAGCAATGTGGCCAGCATCAGCCAAGCCATCAGAAGGAAGATACGCGTTTGATTCATGCGGACATGCTCTGGGCAAAGAAAAGTGAAGACTTGGCGGAAACACGTGCAGCAATTGCACGCGAATGCCACCTGCCGGAGTCGAGAAAGTCCCGAAATCGCCGGCTCAATCCATCATTCATGGCGTGGCTCCGGATCGGACGCATCATCATGAATGGCTGATTCGACAACGGGCTTCGGCGCCCCCTGCGGAGCAGACAAGTCGCCCATTTTGCCTGCCGCACCGGCCTTCGGCAATCCACTGGCACGCTGCAGCAGCTGGACGAAAACATCCGCCAATCTGTCGTTTGGCATATTGCGCGCCAGCGGCTTGATCACCACTACCCAATCACCCGGGCGCAGCCAGGCTTGCCGCTGGCGAAACGTCTCGCGCAGCAGTCGTTTGATGCGATTGCGCTCGACCGCACGCCGATCCACCTTGCGCGAAACGGCATACCCCAGCCGCGCCGGAGCCGCCTCGCTTTGCGGAGGCAGATAGTGCAACGTCATCCAAGCATGCCGAATACGCTTGGCATGCTCAAAAACCCGAGAATATTCGGCACGGGAACGCACCCGCACCGTCTTTGGAAAACGGGCAGGCATCCGACGAGACTCTTGGTGGATTGACAAGATCGCGCCTGGACGCGCGATTTCTGCCCGAATCAGGCAGAAAGAACCTTGCGACCCTTGGCACGACGACGGGCAAGAACCTTGCGGCCATCGGCAGTCTTCATGCGAGCACGGAAGCCGTGATCGCGCTTGCGCTTGAGGTTGCTGGGCTGGTAAGTACGCTTGGTGGCCATGGGAATGCCGTTGATTTGGTTGAAGAGAACCGAAAATCCTAGCAAATCGCCAAATGCCCTGTCAATCAACAAGGCATGCCCGGCAAGGCGACCCAGACCGCCGGATGGTAAAATGACCGGCTTGCCCTTTTTTCGATCGATTCACGCAAAGCTCGTTCAGCCTTGCCTCGCAGGTGCCCGCCCATGACGACTCCCCCGCCTTCCCCCACCCCGCTCTGGTCGCAATGCATGACCCATCTGGAGGCCGAACTGCCTCAGGAGGATGTGCATGCCTGGCTCAAGCCACTGCAGGCTCGCGTACAAGGCCAAAATCTGTATCTGTTCGCCCCGAATGCCTTCGTGCTGGAGGAGGTTCGCGAACGCCACCTGTCCCGCATTCGCGAACTGGCCGGACATATTGGCGCCGTTCACGACGTTCTCCTGAGTGTTGGCTCGCCCCCGCAAAGCAGTCCGTCACCAACGGAAAAAGTCACCTCGCCCAGCCCCGTCTCACCGGCCTTGTCGACGCCATCGACCCCCAATAATTCCACGTTCCAGAGCAATCTCAACCCGGATTTCAAGTTCGACAACTTCGTCGAAGGTCGCAGCAACCAAATGGCTCTGGCGGCGGCTTGGCAAGCTGCCCAGAATCCCGGCAGCCGGCAAAACAACCCATTGCTGTTGTACGGCGGCACCGGTCTTGGCAAAACACATCTGATGCTGGCTGCCGGCAACGAGATCCTGCGCCGCAATCCCAAGGCACAAGTGCTCTACCTGCGCTCGGATCGCTTCTTCCAGGAGTTTGTCGATGCACTCAAGAAGCAAACCACCGACCAGTTCAAGCGCCGCTTTCAGGACATCGACACGCTGCTGATCGACGATATCCAATTCTTTGCCGGCAAAGGCCGCTCGCAGGAAGAGTTCTTCCACATCTTCAATGCACTGTTCGACGGGCGTCAGCAGATCATCCTGACCTGCGACCTCTATCCACGCGAAGTCGAAGGCCTGGAGCCACGTCTGCGCTCGCGCCTGACGTCAGGGCTTGCCGTCGCCATCGAACCGCCGGATTTCGAAACCCGGGCGCTCATCGTGCTCTCCAAGGCACGGGAACGCGGAGCCGACGTGCCCGAGGATGTTGCCATGATGCTGGCAAAGCGCATGACTTCGAACGTCCGCGAACTGGAAGGCGCGATCAACATGCTGACCGCCAACGCCAATCTGCTGCGCCAACCCATCACCAAGGAATTCGCCAACGAGACGCTGCGTGATCTGTTCCGCGCCCAGCAGTCGGTAATTTCCATTACCGCCATCCAGAAGGCCGTCGCCGACTACTACAGCATCCAGCAACGGGATCTGGCCTCCAAAAGCCGTACCAACTCCATCACCCGTCCTCGCCACATGGCGATTCTGCTCTGCCGCGAGCTGACCGATCACAGCCTGTCCGAGATTGGCGAGGCATTTGGCGGCCGCGATCACAGCACCGTTCTCAACGGCTGCCGCAAGATGCGCGAACTGATCGAGAGCAATGCCAAGTTCCATGCCGACTGGGAAAAGCTGGTTCGCAAACTTACCGAATAACCTGTCTGCACAGCGTGAGCAGTCTGTGGATAATTTGAAGATAAAATGCACGCTTGAAGTTGTCCACATCCCGTCAACAGCAAAACATGTGATTTCCAACCGGGCTACATCCTGAAAATTTCATTTGAAATCAAAGGGTTATCTCGAAATCCACCAGAAAAGACGTTACCAAACACCACCGCTTTAAAGCTTTATAAAAGCAAGGAGCAGTGGTGCTCATCCCAAGGAACCCGCCATGCGCTTTACCCTGCAACGCGAAGCTCTGCTGAAACCTCTGGCTCAGGTCATCAACGTGGTCGAGCGCAGAAACACATTTCCCGTTCTCGCCAACCTGCTGGTGAAGGTCGAAGATGGAATGATTTCCTTGACGGGCACCGACCTCGAAGTGGAAATGGTTGCCAGAACCGCCGCAACTGATACGGACGCAGGGGAGGTGACAATCCCCGCACGAAAGTTCTTTGATATCGTCCGTGCGCTGGACGACGGCAGCCGCATAACGGTAAGCCAAAATGCAGAAAAGATCACCGTTCAAGCCGGGAGAAGTCGCTACACGCTGTCGAGTCTTCCTGCCAAGGACTTTCCTTTGTTCGAGGAGTTTGCCGCAGGTGAACACCTGCAACACGTGCAAATTTCGGAAGGTGCCTTGAAAGAACTGATTGAACGAACCGCATTTGCCATGGCGCAGCAGGATGTTCGCTATTATTTGAATGGCTTGTTGTTCGATTTGCGGGAAAATCAACTGCGTTGTGTCGCAACCGATGGTCACCGTCTTGCGCTTTGTGAAAGCGAGCTGGAAGGCAACAATCAAAAGCGGCAGATCATTGTGCCGCGCAAAGGTGTCCAGGAACTGCAACGGCTATTGGAGGGCGGTGAACGAAGCATCGACCTTGAAATTGCCAGCAAACATATTCGAGTAAAGCGCGACGATGTCACATTCACCTCAAAGCTGATTGAAGGTGATTTTCCGAATTACGAAGCAGTCATTCCGGTGGGAACGGACAAGCAAGTGACCGTTTCTCGTGAAACCTTGCGTGCTGCCTTGCAACGTGCATCGATTCTTTCCAACGAAAAGTATCGCGGCGTGCGGATGGAAATTTCTTCGAACCTTCTCAAAATCCAGACCAACAACCCGGAACAGGAAGAAGCGAAGGAAGAAGTGGAAGCCGAAACCACGATTTCGGAACTTGCCATTGGGTTCAATGTGACTTATTTGCTGGATGCACTTGGCGCGTTGCGAGACGAGAAAGTCACGATTTCACTGCGGGACGCGAATTCCTCGGCACTGGTGCAGGAAGAAAGCCACGGTCGCAGCCGGCATGTAGTCATGCCGTTGCGCCTGTGACGGAACAATACGGCATGTTCCACGTGAAACAAAACCGCCCGGCATGTCCGGGCGGTTTCATGTTCAAGGATGCGTTGTGCAGATAACCCGCATCGATATCCGCAATCTGCGCTCGATTGTCGAAGCACAGATCGAGCCGGGTGCAGCACTGAATCTATTTGTCGGGGACAATGGCGCCGGGAAAACCAGCGTTTTGGAATCCCTGCATGTGATGGGATATGGACGGAGCTTTCGCGGACGGGTACGCGACGGGTTGATCCGCCATCAAAGCGCTGAAATCCAACTGTATTTGGAGTGGCGAGATGGCAAGGGACACCATAACCGTGCGGGTCTTGAACATCACGGGATGAGCTGGAAAGGGCGGCTAAACGGCGAATCGGTGTCCCAATTGGGTGAAATGTGCTCGGCGATTGCGGTTTCTGTGTTTGAGCCCAACAGCCATTCATTGATTTCCGGTGGCGCGGAATCTCGGCGACGTTTCCTGGATTGGGGGTTGTTCCACGTGGAACAAAGCTATTTGGGGTTGTGGCGCCGTTACATGAAAGCACTGAAACAGCGCAATGCATTGCTTAAATCGCGTGGAAACCCCGAGTTGCTGGATGGCTGGGACAGGGAGCTGGCGAATGCCGGAGAGGCGTTGAGTCGCATCCGAAGAGAGTATCTGGAAAGTTTGGAGCCATGGGTGGCAAGTGTTGCCGAAACCATGCTGCCATTGTTTGGTGTTCCGGAGTTGGGCTTTCATCCGGGTTGGAAGTACACGCAAATGTCACTTCACGACGCGTTGATTGTGGCAAGAGATCGGGATTTTCAGTATGGTTACAGTAGCGTTGGGCCGCATCGAGCAGATTGGGTTCTGCGTTTTTCCGGGCGCAATGACGGAGAGGCTTATTCGCGTGGACAGGCGAAACTGACAGCATTGATGTGCCTTTTGGCGCAAGCGCGCCATATGCATGCCAAGCGCGGAGAATGGCCAGTGATATTGCTGGATGATTTTTCATCCGAATTGGATGCGCGTCATCGCAGACAGGTTTTGCAGGAGTTGGTCTCTGCCGGCATGCAGGTTTTCATGACATCGGTGGATGTTGACTCGGAAACGGAAGGGTTGCCGATCAAGTTGTTTCACGTGGAACATGGAGTTGTTAGGCAGGCATCCGCATAATTGCGTTCAAGCTTGTCCTGAATTGCTATACAGGCTGTCGTGTGGGTGAACTGGTACAATTACCGCCACCAAACCCTCTTATGACGCTGAAAAAATAGCGTTTTACTGGAGTTACCATCCGCATGACGGAAGCGACCGAGGCCACTGGCGGCCAAACCAACAGCAATTACGATTCCAGCAAGATCACCGTGCTGCGCGGGCTGGAGGCCGTGCGCAAGCGTCCTGGCATGTACATCGGCGATGTGCACGATGGCACTGGCTTGCACCACATGGTGTTCGAGGTGGTGGACAACTCCATCGACGAGGCGCTGGCCGGTTATGCCGATGATGTGCGCGTGACCATTCACGCCGATGGCTCGGTATCGGTCAGCGACAATGGTCGCGG
>JBHADJ010000092.1:0-9855 GCA_041855065.1 Lysobacter sp. | reverse complement strand
ATTGCACTTCGCGCCGCTCCCCCTGCCAGCCGCGGGCATTGGCCGGGTCGGCCAGCGCCGCATCGAGGTCTTGCTCGGCTTGTGGCCGGCCATCGCCGTCCTGCGGTTTCCATGCCGAAATGGTGCCGCAATACGGGCAGGCCAAGGCTTGCTTGGCGGCATTCCATTCCAGATTGCCGCCGCATTCGGGGCAAGGATGCTTGCCGATGGCGCGGGTATGTTCCGGCAACGGCGGCGGGTGGCTGGGCAGGGGCGGCGGCGTGTTCGACATCAACCTTGCAGGAATGCGTCAAGTGCGGTCTTGGCGATGCGCCAGGCATTGCCGATTTTGCGCGCTTTCAAATCACCGGCCTCGATCGCCGCCATCACGTCCTCCACGGAAACGCCCAGCACCTGCGCGGCCTGTTCCGGAGTCAGCACTTCCAGCCCGACAGCACCGGCGGCAGCCGTTGCCGAAGCCGTCGGCACGCCGGCCGGCAGCGGCGGTGGCACCGGCTGCTGCATGCTGCGCATCATTTCCTGCGCCATGCCAAAGCCCATCGCCATCTGCGCCGGCATCGCGGCAGCGGCACCGGCGTCGCCGCTGGCCAGCATCGCCTGCCCCATCTGGTATTTGACGTAATCGTTGAGATTGCCGATCACGCTCATGCTGGAGCGCTTGTCGATGGCTTCTTCCACCTCCGGCGGCACCGAGACGTTTTCCAGAATGAAGCTGCTGATTTCCAGCCCGTATTTTTCCAGCATGGCCGGGTTGATGATCGGCAGCAGCGCATCGCCCAATTCACCGTAGCGCTGGGCAATGTCCAGCACCGGCACATGCGCCTTGGCCAGCGCCTCGGTGAACACGCTGACGATGCGCGAACGCATGGTGTCGTTGAACTCGTCCAGACGGAAGTTCTGGTCGGTACCGGCCACTTCCTTCAGGAACTTCGGCGCATCGACGATGCGGAAATCGTAGGTGCCGAACGCACGCAGCCGCACCACGCCGAAATCCTGATCGCGCATCATCACCGGATTGGATGTCCCCCACTTGTTGCCGGTGAAAAGCCGGGTGTTGAGGTAATAGACATCGCACTTGAACGGCGACTGGAAGCCGTATTTCCAACCGAGGATGGTGGAAAGGATGGGAATGTTCTCGGTGCTGAGCGTGTGCTTGCCCGGCCCGAACAGATCGGCGAACTGCCCGGCAGCAACGAACTGCACGGCCTGCGATTCGCGCACGATGAGCTGTGCACCGTTCTTGATTTCCTTGTCTTCGTCCGGCCAGCGGAATGACAGGGTATCGCGCGAGTCATCGGTCCACTCGATGACCTCGATCAACTGCTTGCGCACCAGATTCAGGATCCGCTCCACGGCATCGCTCCTGTTTGTCGGAAGGTAAGGATGGCTCGCATCTTAGCGAATTTTCGTACGCCCCACCCGGAGCGCAGGCCGCCCCCGCCCCATGCGCGCTCCCTGCTCAGTTCATGTACAGGGACTGTGCTAATCTCGCCTCACCTGCCCGCCCGTAACAAAACGTGGCATCCTTCACGCGCGTTTTGTGACGAAGTTGGCATAGTACTTGCTTCAAAATCCATGCGATGCTCGCAGAGCATCGTCATCCCCCCAACACAGAACAGGTAAAGCGATATGCGTACTGATATGTTCCAGCAGGTACTGGAAGAACTGAAAGGCTCCTCGGCCGACGTCGAAGCCTCGGCCCTCATCTCCACCGACGGTTTGATGATCGCCTCCTCGCTGCCGCACGGCATGGACGAAGACCGCGTCGGCGCCATGTCCGCCGCCCTGCTCTCGCTCGGTGATCGCGCCGCCCGCGAACTGGCACGCGGCACCCTGGAGCGCGTGCTTCTGCAAGGCGAACGCGGCTACGTCATCATGAGCAGCTCCGGTACCGAAGCCGTGCTGACGGTACTGGCCAAGCCCAATGCCAAACTCGGCCTGCTGTTCCTTGACATCAAGCGCGCTGCCGAAGCGCTTGCCAAGATGATCTGATTTCGGGAGGTTACCCATGTCTCTTGCCGATATGCCGGCGCCCCCGGGGCCTGCCGAGCAACACACCATCAAGTACAACGACGGCAGCACCCGCACCGTCTATGTCACCCAGGAAGAAGTCCCGTATCCGGAAGGCCGCCTGATCGTCTCGCGCACCGACCTGAACGGCATCCTGACCCACGCCAACGACTCCTTCATCGAACTGTCCGGCTACACCCGTGAAGAGCTGATTGGCCAACCGCACTGCATCCTGCGCCACCCGGACATGCCGAGCGCTGCCTTCAAGGATCTGTGGGAAACGCTCAAGGCGGGCAAAAAGTGGCACGGCTACGTCAAAAACCTGCGCAAAGACGGCAGTCACTACTGGGTCTACGCCACTGCCGTTCCCAATGTCCGCAACGGCCAGGTTGTCGGCTATGCATCGGTGCGTCGCAAGCCCTCGCGCCGCAAGGTGGAAGAAGCCACTGCCATGTACAAGGAAATGCGTGCTGCTGAAGGAGTTCAAGCATGAAGCTCAACCTGTTGATTGCTCCCGACTTTGCCCCCGAGCGCTTTGCCGGTTGGCACATGCTGAATACCCTTCTCCAGAAGAAGTCCGGCATCAATGTGCACCTGCTAACCCCGGCTTCCGCTGCCGAACAGGCCGACCTCATTGCGGCCGGTGAAGTCGACGCGATTTATGCCAACCCGTTCGACTCGGCCACGCTCATCCGCGAAAAGGGCTATCGTGCGGTTGCTCGCCCGATCGGCAAGTCCGACGAAATGGTGATTGCCGCCGGTGCCAATTCGCCGCACAGCACCATCGAAGATCTCAAGCCCGGCTGCCGCATCGCCCTCACCGACAACAAGGACGTCAAGCTGATCGGCCTGCGTCTTCTGGAAGCGGCCGACCTCACCGAAACCGACATCAACTGGGAGCAGGTGGATACCTATCAGGCGTCGGCACGCATGGCCATCAAGGGCGAAGTCGATGCTGCATTCTTTCTTGCCGAAGCCTATCACTCGCTCTCGCGACTGACGCTTACCCAGCTCAAGCCGCTCATCGAGAGCAAGCTGGCCGACGTCACCCATGTGCTGCTGCTCAGCTCGCGCATCGGTCAGGAAGATGCCGACAAACTGCTGCAAGCGCTTACCTCGATGACCGGTGCCGCCGACGGCCAACCCGTACTCGACGAGCTCGGCATGAATGGCGGTTTTGAAACCATGTCGGAAGAAGATGCCGAATTCATGATCGACCTCATGGATACGCTGATCGACTGATGCCAAACCCCTTTGGCCACCCCAGCGACGAAGGCCGTGCATGATGGTGTCCTCCCCGAACGCAACCAGTGACGGGCAGGACACTTTCCTGCGCACGGCCTTCCGTCGTGCCGGACGCTGTGTTCTGTGCAGTCCGGACTCCCGTCCGGCTCACGAAGCGCGTGTGTCCGTGGCACTCTCCTTCCCCGGCAGCGAGCCGGTTCAGGCTGCGCTGGTTGACATGCTGCATGGCTGCGAAGCGGCTCCCGCCGAATTCACCGCTCTGCTGGAAAGCCCCGAAATCAGCACTCGCCTGGCTCCCCACGTTCTTGCCGAACTGCGTCAGGCCGCGCACAGTGGCAAGAAAATCGACATCGTCAGTGAATTGGCCACCCGTTGGTGCGTCCTCGTGACACCCGCCATGGATATCCCGCGCCGCGCACTGCTATGCAGCGTCGATGATTCCCGTACCATTGCCGCCGAAGCTGAAGCCGCCATCCTGGCGGGCAACCATGAAGCGGAAGTGGCCTTCCTTGAGCATTGCGAGGGCACTCACGATACACTGGCATTCATGCTTGTTCGCCGCGCACTACGGCAGCACGGGATCGAAATGGGGGCACGCTGGAAACAGGTTTCCATCGCGCTTCAGGGAGGAGTTAAATGAAAAACGTTTTGCTGGCAGGGCTTACCGACCAGGAAGCCGCTGCCATTGAAATCATGATTGGAATGATGTGGCGTGATGCGCATTGTGTCGCGCTGCGTCGCACATTGACACTGACCATGCCGGAAGTCACTCCGGCAGCTCAGAAGTGCACACACTGCGTGATAGATGCTTTCGGCTTGGGCATGCGCATTCACAATGCCGAAAATGCCGAACGCCTGCTGGCCTTTCTCGCCGGTCGCCCGGCCATCGTGCTTGCCTGGAGCGGCAGTGGCTGGGTCGGCCAGGACCTGCCACTGGCACCCGGACAAACCATCGAGTGGGTCACCATGCCCTATTCCAGCCAGGACATGCGCAATGCGCTCGCTCGCATTGCCGGGGGCGACACAGGCCACGACGTGGCACCCGCCGGGCCGATCAAATTCAGCTCGCCGCCGACAAGCGGCCATGCCGACTCGCCCTCCACCATCGGGCTGCAACTGCCCCCGCAACTGCGTGGCGCCAGCGCCACGCTTGCCCCGACAACCGCCCGCCTCGATACCGAACAACCGAGCGTTGCGGAAGCCGCTCGTCCCGCCCCGCCTGCCAAGAAGTCCATTTTCGGCTTTTCACTGAAACGCCAGGCCAACGATGCCTCGGTGCCGCCTCCCGCGCCGACAGCCGCACCCGATGTCGCCCCTCCGGCGCCAGCGCCTTTCCCTGCCCAAACACAGGCACCAACGCCACCGGCTCGACACGTCACCGACGACGTTGCCCCCCCCGCAACCGCCCCGGCAGCACCGGTTGAAGCGCCCGCGCCGGAACGCGGTGTCGGTCTCAAGCGTGGGGCACTGCCTGCATTGCTTCAAGCCTTCCCCGATCTTGCCAACGTTCCGCTGTTTGCATTCTTTCAGCGCCTCATCGCCACCGAAGGGCCGCAAGTGCTGACTTCCGGCGAAACCGGCAATACCAGCTTCGTGCTGGATGTTCGCGAAGGCTGGATTGCCTCGCGCATGTCCATCAATATTCTGATGAAGGTGCTCAATACGCCCAATCTGCTTGAGCGCATCCGAATCACGCCGATTGATCCCGCGCATGTGGAGGCGGATCTTCAGCAGCGCTTTGGTGCCGACTACGCCAAATTGCAAAAACCGCTGGACTTTCTGTGCTGGCAGTTGATGGACAATCAGTTGCGCCGTCAGCTTCCCGCCATGCACGGAGACCTGCGTTTTCGTCTGCGACGCATGCCCAACTTCACCATGCTGGATGAAATCAACACGTTTGAGATCCAGCTGGCCGCCTTGTGCTCGCGCGCACCGCAATCCATCCAGGAACTGTGCCGCACTTTCTCCCAGCAGGATCAATCGGTCATCATCCGATTTGCCATCCTTTCCATCATCTCCGGCTCAGCGCTGGTGATTTCCCACACCTCGCAAACCGGACAAACTAGTTTGGCAAGCGTGGTGCTCCCCAAACCCGAACAGAAGCGCAAAGGATTCTTCAAATCCTTGCTCGACAAACTTTTCTGAGTCCCGATTCCATGGCCAATATCTACAAACTTGTCTTCGCAGGCCCGGTCGGCGCCGGCAAAACCACCGCCATCCGCTCACTCTCCGACATTGACGTGGTCAGCACCGAAGCCAACGCCTCCGACGAGGTCCGCCTGCTGAAGCAAACCACCACCGTTGCCATGGATTATGGCCGCATGAATCTTGCCAATGGCGACCAGGTTCGCCTGTTCGGTACGCCCGGGCAAAAGCGCTTCGACTTCATGTGGGATATCCTGACCGAAAACGCCCTCGGTCTTGTGCTGATGATCAATGCCGATGCCGAAGATCCGGTAGCCGACCTGCGTACCTATGCCGAGGCATTTCGCGACTTCATCGAGAAAACCGCCTTGGTCGTCGGCGTCACCCATGTCGAGAAAGGCCGCTGGGATGTACGCCAGAAGCTGGCACAGGAGCTGGTCAACCTCGGTTTGCCACCTTTCGTCATCGATACTGATGCCCGCAGTCGCGAGCATATGGCCACGCTGGTCAAGGCGCTGATTTTCGGCATCGATCCCTACAACGGCGCGGAAGCCTGACGCGCCCTCCCAGTCATCGTGCCAATGTCCGACGCTGCCACCGCCCCGTTCCTCATGCTTACCCCGAAAGGGACGCTGCACGCCTATGCTCATGCCGTTCCCGACGAGGCCAGCACCCTGTTGCAGAGCCTGATGGCAAACGATCATGCCCCCTCACGTGCTGCCTGGCTGGCTGCCCATCCCGGACAAGAGGGCTTCCTGCAGCATGCCATGGCGACGGGCTGGGTACATGAAATCCCGCGCGCGCTGCAGGCACCCGACGCGAAGCTGGACAACTATCTGCCACATGTCATTGGCGGCATGTCCGGCCTGCGGATGGCAGCACTCGCTTCGGATGATGGCTTCTGTCTGGCCCATGTGGGCTATTCCGAAAGCGAGGCGGACGCGCTTTGCGCGGCAGCGGCCGAATTGGTCGATTTCGTCACTCGACAACGCCAGCGCGGCTGGACAGGCAGTGGACGCGCAGTTTCCTTTCACGACGATATCGACCTCTTGCTGCCTTCCACTACGCTGATTCTCTTTTGGGTGGATGGCGTAGGTTATTGGCTGATTCTCGGCGGCGAGCCATTGGTCAACAACAGTGCCTTGGTGCAGCTGGTATGGGGCATCCGCACCGCCGGCAGCAAGTTTGCCCCTGGTACATCGGCTCAAGCCGACAGCTGATCTCACCATGCCCAGTGCCTTGGCCAAGCGATTCCGCGGCTTCTTGCCGGTAGTGGTGGATGTGGAAACCGGCGGCTTCGACTGGCGCCGACATGCGCTGCTTGAAATCGCCGTGATCCCGCTCGAAATGGACGAGGCCGGGCGCCTGTTTCCCGGCGAAACGGCCTGTGCCCATCTCGAACCGGCACCGGGTACCGAAATCGACCCGAAATCCTTGCAGGTTACCGGCATTCAACTGGATCATCCCTTTCGCCTTGCCAAGCCGGAAAAACAAGCGCTGGATCATGTTTTCGCTCCGATCCGGGCGGCCGTCAAACAGCATGGCTGCCAGCGCGCCATTCTGGTCGGACACAATGCCCATTTCGACCTCAACTTCCTGAATGCGGCTGTGGCACGCGTCAAGCACAAACACAACCCGTTCCATCCTTTCAGCGTATTCGATACCGTCACCTTGGCCGGGTTGGCTTACGGACAAACCGTATTGGCGCGCGCCGTGCAGGCAGCCGGACTCCCCTGGGATGGCGCCTCGGCGCATTCGGCCATTTATGATGCAGAAATCACCGCACAGCTGTTCTGCACCATCGTCAATCAATGGCCGATGCCCTCGCCGCCTTGAGCCGGCCTGTCTTTTCAGCCTGATACCTTGCAGAGACCGCCATCCGGCGTGTTCGTCAATCCACGCAACACATGGCCGCCCACAGCGGCGAAAATTCATTCATCAAGAATCAGCGATTGCACAAACTCAACGCCACACTCAGCCAAGCTGCTGGCGTCGTCACTTCACCACGCGCAAATGGCCACGCCGAGGCGGACTCGAGGCCGGCGGTGAGCCATCCGGGGGCGGCTCGTCCGTCTCACTCGGTACGCTGCCAAGTCTCGGCGGGGGCTTTCTTTCTTCTACTGTCGGGCTGTCAGCAATACTTTGGGCATCCCCATCCGCCATATCGTCTTGGTCGGATTCGGACAGCATATCTTCCGGCAATGCCATGCCCTGCCCGGTTTCACGCGCATAGATCGCAAGCACGGCCCCAACCGGGATGAAAACTTCATGGCTTACCCCGGAAAAGCGGGCATTGAAGGTAATGTACTCATTGCCAAGGCTAAGCATATGCGTGGCTTGCTCGGCAATGTTGAGCACCACCTGGCCGTCCTTTACAGCCTGCGGCGGCACATGCACGCCCGGGTGACGGGCATTCACCAGCAAATAGGGTGTCAGTCCATTGTCGCTCAACCATTCATGGATAGCGCGCAGCAGATAAGGACGCTGGCTGGTGGTCTGGAAGCCTTGCTCGGTCATGGCTGACGGCTCGAGGGAACGAAAGCGGTCATTCCGGAATTTCGCGCAATTTCTTCTCTTCTTCCGTCAGACTGCGCACGAAGCCCGGGTTGCGGAAAATTCGGTTGCCGTACTCCTCAATTGCCCGTCCGCCATCTTTTGGCAGCGCGATGCGCAAGGCATCCAGTCGCCAAATGATCGGTGCCATGGCGCAATCCGCCAGGCTCATTTCGGTATTGAGGTAGAACTTGCTGGCCTTGAACACCGGTACCGACTGCACCAGCAACTCGGCCAAGCGCTTGCGCGCGGCATCGGCCTGCGATTTGCTGCCCATCTGGATGGCTTGCACCTGTGGCACCCAGTCGTGTTCGATGCGCAGCATGGCAAGGCGCAGACGGGCACGGGCGATAGGCTCGATCGGCATCAGCGGCGGGTGCGGATAACGCTCGTCGATGTATTCGCTGAGCACGCTTGCTGCATACAGCACCAGATCACGCTCGACCAAGGTCGGCAACGACTGGTAGGGGTTGAGATCAATCAAGTCTTCCGGCGGGTGCCCAAGATCCACGGGGATGAAGTCATAGCTGACCCCCTTGGCGGCGAGTACCAATCGCACGCGGTGTGAGAGCACGTCATCCACCCCGGAAAACAGGGTGAGGTTATTGCGAATCCGCGTGCTGGTAGTGATCATCACTCATGTATCTCCTTGGCACAAGGCACACGCCTTGCGGCGTGTGCCAGTCACGTCAATCAACGTCTTTCCAGTATTCCCGCTTCAACAGCCAGGCAAAGAAGGTAAAGAAGGCCAGAAAAGCCAGCACCCAGACACCGAGCTGTTTGCGCTTGAGCACCGCCGGCTCGCCCGTGTAGGCAAGAAAAGCGGTAATGTCCCGCGCCGCCTGGTCGAAGGCTTCGTCATCCAGCTTGCCTGCCTGGGTCTTGACCATGCCAATGACCGGACGCTCACCGGTTTCATCGATGTCACCGTACTGTGGGTGCTGCAAGCCTTGCAGGGTCCACAGCACGTTGGGCATCGAGGCATTCGGGAACACCGTGTTGTTCCAGCCCAGCGGGCGGGTATCGTCCAGATAGAAGGACTTCAGGTAGCTGTAAATCCAGTCGTCGCCACGCACGCGGGAAATGACCGACAAATCCGGCGGTGCCTTGCCGAAGAACTTTTCTGCCTGCTTGGCATCCATGCCGGTCACGATCGGCTCACCCAGCTGAAGATCGCGTCCGAGCATCAGATTTTGCTTGACCTCCTCTTCACTCAGGCCAAGATCTTCGGCAACCCGGCCATAGCGCTGATACTTCAGCGAGTGACAGCCGGCGCAATAGTTCATGTAGAGCTTGGCACCGCGCTGCAGCGAAGCCATGTCACTGAGATCGACATTGGCCGAGTGCAAACCCTCCGCAGCACCGGCGGCCTGCACCGATCCACTGAAGCCCAAGCCTGCCAGAACACCGAGGGCGATTATGTACAGATGTTTTTTCATTTCAGTGCCCTCCCGTGACGCGCTCGGGAACCGGTTTGGTTTTGTCCAACTTGGTCCAGATCGGCATGGTGAGGAAGAACAGGAAGTAATAGACAGTGAGGATGCGGCCAATGACCTCTTCCTTCGGATCGGTACCGGGGCCGCCACCAATCTTGCCCAGCCAGAGGAATGCGATGGCAAACAAGATCAACAACAGCCAGGACAGCCAACCGCGATAGCGATAGGACTTGACCGGCGACTTGTCGAGCCAGGGCAGCAGGAACAGCACGATGATCGCACCGCCCATCACCAACACACCCCACAGCTTGATGCCGAAGAACGAGGGCACCACGCGCAACATGGCGTAGTACGGGGTGAAGTACCACACCGGCTTGATGTGCGGCGGCGTCACCAGCTCGTTGGCCGGGGTGAAGTTGTCATGCTCGAGGAACCACCCGCCAAAGGCCGGGATGAAGAAGATGAT
>JBHADJ010000091.1:0-8280 GCA_041855065.1 Lysobacter sp. | reverse complement strand
GCGGTGATTCACGATGAAATCATGGCGATGCCGATGGGCTACCACAGCCTGATCGGCGACATGGGCAGCAGCCTTTCCGGCGGGCAGAAGCAGCGCATCCTTCTTGCCCGTGCCCTGTATCGGCAGCCGAAGATTTTGTTTCTGGATGAGGCCACCAGCCATCTGGATGTAGCCAACGAGCAATCGGTGAACTTGGCGGTGAAGGCGCTGAACATCACCAAGGTGATCGTTGCGCACCGCCCGGAAACGATTGCCAGCGCCGATCGCGTGCTGGTGCTGGATGGCGGCAAGGTGGTGCAGGAGATACGGCCACAGGGGGCGGGTTGATCGGGCTTGGGGGAACGCCGCGACAATAGCCAAGCGATGGTTGTACGCTGCTTTTCGGGACTCGGGGTTCGGGACTTGGCTTATCTCTGCACCGGCACTATCCGGCACCGATGCGCAAGACCGGCGCGCTGTGTCGGGTGCAAGGTGGATTGGTCAAGGGGGGCGATTCAAAGCCCAAGCAAATGCCAGTGGCCATTCTCTGCGCGCAGCAGCGAACCTTGCTCGTACCAGTCGCCCAGCACGATGCGGATGTTGCCGTGACTGTCCTGATGGATGGCGGGGCGATGTGTGTGGCCGTGCACCATGCGATGGATGCCATAACGGGCAAAGGTGGCCGCCACGGTGGCCGGGCTGGCATCGGTTATGGTTTCGGCTTGTCCATCGGCTTGTAGTTCGTCGTGACGGGCGCGGCTGGCGGCACGTGCCTGCTCGGCGAAGGCGAGACGGGCGGCGAGTGGCTGGGCAAGAAAGTGGGAGCGCCACTGTGGCGTGCGGCTGATGGCACGGAACTGCTGATAGGCAAGATCATCGCTGCACAACAAATCGCCGTGGCCGAGCAGAACCGGTTCGCCATCGAGCAAGATGATGCTTGGGTCGGGCAGAAGACGCATTCGGCAGCGCCGGGCATAGTCATGGCCGAGCAGAAAGTCGCGATTGCCGTGGATGAAGTGGATGTCGGTGCCGCGGGCGGCCAGTGCAGCAAGGCCATCCGCCACTTCGCTGCCGACTTCGCAGGGGTCATCATCGCCGACCCAGCGCTCGAACAAGTCGCCCAAGATGTAAAGCGTCCTGGCACCTTGTACCGCATCGCGCAGGAATTGTCGGAACAGGTGGGTAGTGGCCGGACGGCTGTCGTCCAGATGCAGGTCGGAAATAAAGAGCGTGCTCATCCCGATAGCGTATCAGCCGGCGTTCTGCGGCATGGCGGGTCGACCACGGGCAAACCAGTGAATCAGCCCGATGGCAAGCCCGACCAGGGCAAAAGCAATCCAGCCCATCCCGGCTTCATGTCCGGGCAGGTGGGCTTGCAAGGCTTGGGAAAGGGATGCGGGCAGGCGGCCTTGACCATGCAGCAGGTGCAGCGTGGCAGATACAAAGGTGGCACCCATTGCCCAGCGCCACACCGGACTGCCCCAGCCGAACAGATATTGGCCGAAAGTCAGCAGCACCAGCATGATGGTGAGGGGGTAGATGAAAACCAGCACGGGAATGGCCGCCGAAAGGATGGTGCCAAGGCCGAGGCTGGCAATGGCGAAGGAAATGGCGGAAAAAATCACCACCAGAGTACGGTGGCCAAGCATCGGCAGCAGACGGCTGAAATAAGCCGCGCAGGAGGCAATCAAGCCGACGGCGGTGGTCATGCAGGCGAGGAACACCATCACGCCCAAAAGGGCGGTTCCTGCGGCGCCGAAATAATGACGGGCAATGCCGGAGAGCACTTTGGCGCCATGGTCAAGCAGACCGAGCGGGCCAACGCTCATGGCGCCCATTCGGGTGATGCAGACATACACCACGGCCAGCAGCATGGCGGCCACAAGGCCGGCAGCAAAGGTGGCGCGTGCCACCCGTCCAGGTGTGGTGACGCCGGCTTGCCGGATGGCTTCCAGTACCAGGATGCCGAATACCAGCGAAGCCAGCGCATCCATGGTTTCATAACCGGCCAGGAAGCCTTGCAGAAAAGGCTGTTGGGCGTAGGCGGCCTGTGCATCTGCCGGGCTGCCCATGGGAGAGACGAGGCTGGCGGCGATGAGAATCGCCATGGCGAGCAGCAGGAGGGGAGTCAATATCTTGCCGATGCGATCGACCAGTTTTCCCGGGGAGAGCGAGAGCCACAGCGCGATGGCGAAAAAAGCGATGAGGAAAACCATTTCGCCGCTGCGGCGATTTTCTTCGGACAGCCACGGCGCAAGTCCCATTTCGAAGGCTACCGATCCTGTGCGTGGGCTGGCGAACAATGGGCCGATGGTGAGATAGAGCGCGACGGTGAATGCCACGCCAAACCATGGGTGCACGCGCGAGGAAAGTGCCTGCAAGTCTTTGGCGCCGGAGAGGCCGAGTGCGGTAACGCCGGCAAGCGGCAAGCCGACCCCTGTGATGAGAAAGCCGAATACGGCGGGCCAGAGTGATTGGCCGGCCTGCTGGCCCATGGCCGCCGGGAAAATCAGATTGCCTGCACCGAAGAACAGGGCAAACAACATCATGCCGATGGCGAGCAGGGTACCCGGGGACAAACGCTGGCTGGCGTGACTCATCGTGTGGCAACTCTTCTGCGGTGATGCCGTTACCCTATCACTGTGCAGGGATGTTTGGACAGTGTTCAGCCAATTGCATGGAATCCTGTTACCGGGGGGACGGGAGAAGCGAGTGACAGCTTGCAGCAACTTCAGTAGAGTGCAGTGATATTGCTTCGGAGTCCACGCCAAAATGAAACGCTCGCGCAAAGTTGCCCTGGTCCTGATGAGCGTCAGCCCGCTGTTGCTGACCGCTTGTGCTTCGGAGGAAAAGCTCGAACAAGGGCTGTACACCTCGGTCGAAGCCTGCACCACCCAGACCGGTGATCGGGAAAGCTGCGAGAAAAGCTTTGCCGCTGCCAGCAGCGAGCACGAAGCCTCGGCACCGAAATACGCCAACCGCGAAGCCTGCGAGGCTGAACACGGTGCCGGGCAATGTGAAAGCAGCCGTAGCAGCAGCTCGATGTTCATGCCGATCATGGCCGGCTATCTGATGGGCCGGATGATGAGCGGCAACAAGGTGGCCGGGCTGCAATCCTCGCCGGTCTTCCGTGATGCCAAGGGCGGCTGGCAGCGCCCGGCCAGCCCCGGCAGCAGCGGCGTGTACCGCCCGGGCAGCCTGGGCGGGCGTCCCTCCGCACCGGTGCAGATGGCACCGAATCAGGCGCCGACCGTCAGCCGTGGCGGCTTTGGTGGTGACAACGACCGCCGCAGCAGTGGTGGCTGATGCGCCGCATCGAGCTTGACGTGCGCCCGGACTGGCGGCGCAAGGCGGAAGAGGCCGGTTTTGTCTTTCATACCATCGACGGCGCGCCGTACTGGGACGAGAGCCATTGCTACGCCTTCACGCTGGAGGAAATCGAAAACGATCTGGAAGATCCGAGCGCCGAGCTGCACGCGATGGCGCTCGACATGGTGGGCGAGATCGTTGCCGATGAGGCCTTGTTGCGCCAGCTCGACATTCCCGAAGCATTCTGGGGCTACATCGCCGAAAGCTGGCGCAAGCGCGAGCCGCATCTGTACGGGCGGATGGATTTTGCCTACGACGGCAGTGGCCCGGCGAAACTCCTGGAGCTCAATTACGACACCCCGACCTCGCTGTTCGAGGCAGCGTTTTTCCAGTGGCAATGGCTGGACGATTTGCAGCACCGCGGGCAGTTGCCGGTGATGGCTGACCAGTTCAATTCCCTCTACGAAACTCTGGTGGAAGCGTTCGGCACCATTGCCACGCATTTGCCGCGTCCGCTGTACTTTGCGGCGGTGCGCGCGAGTGCGGAGGATCAGGGCACAAGTGATTATCTGCGCGATTGTGCCTTGCAAGCGGGCATCGAATGCCATGCCATCGCGCTGGAGGATGTCGGCATCAGTGCGGATGGGCGCTATACCGATCTGCAAAACAACGCCATCGGTACCCTGGCCAAACTGTATCCGCTGGAAGACATGTTCCGCGAGCCCTTCGGGCAGTATCTGCCAAGTGCCGGGACGCAGCTCCTGGAGCCGGCCTGGAAGGCGGTGCTGAGCAACAAGGGCATCCTGCCACTGTTGTGGCAGAGGCATCGCGGCCATCCCAATCTGTTGCCGGCCGAGTTCGACGATGGGCAGCACCCGCCCCCGCCGGGTTGGGTGGTCAAACCGCTGTATTCGCGCGAGGGGGCGAATGTTACGCTGCACTTGCCCGATGGTCGTTTGGAATCGGCACCCGGCCCGTATCGGGGGCGGCAGATTCGACAGGCATTCCAGCCGCTTGCCGAGTTCGCGGGCGAGCATGTGGTGCTGGGCGTGTGGGTGGTGGGCGATCGCCCCTGCGGCCTTGGCCTGCGCGCCGATGCCAGCCGCATTACCTGCGACAGCGCGCGCTTCATCCCGCATGTCATCCTGCCCGAAAGCGCTGGCGTGCTGGTGGCCTGAGAGCGAGGGGCAAACGCGCTGAGTGTCTGAGAAAACCTGCTTTCTTACGTCTTGGCGTATGCGATGCGGTATCGGTGAGGTTGCCCGGGATATTCGAGTTGTCCGGCATGGCTGCCAACGTCGGGTTTTCCGGTGCTGCCCGGACAAGTACACGGCCTCAGGTGATGCGTATCACGATGGCGCTGCCGCTGGCTTCGATGCGTTGATGCAGACGTTCGTGCGGGCTGTGCATGTGCAAGGTATCGCCGGGTGACAGCGTGGTGTCGAGGTCGGGCAATTGCGCGCTGCCGCAGATCAGATGGAACAGCCAGTGCTCGTTGGGGGCGGCAAACAGGGAGGATGCGCCGACCAGCGGGCGTCGCCATAGCCGAGCAGTACAGACATGGGGAGCCCACATCAGGTTGAAGACCGTGACGTGGCCGTCGAGCAGGCGGCACTCGAGTGCTGTTTCGCCGTCAAAGGCAAGCTGGGGCTGCTCCGGTGTGCTGCACAAGGGCGTTGCCGCAGTGGAGGATGGCGAATGCAGGCAGAAGCCGGCACCGGTCAGCAATACCTGCTCACGCAACAGGCCGGGAAAGCGCGAGAAGGCGCCATCGCGTGCGATTTCGGCAATCGAGATGCGCCAGAGAATCTGCTCGTCATGGCCGTGGCTGAGGATTTCGTGGGTAATCCCCCCGCCGTTGCGCCATGGCTGCGTGCGTGCCTGATGGCGGCGGATGATGGCGATGCCGTGAGGAGTCATCGGGCGGAGTCTGCCGTTGCCAAGGAGGCCACAAGAATACCCCGGCAGGCAGTCCCTGCATGCCGGGGGTGAGCATCCCTGACGAGCCTCCCTGTCCAATCGTTTTGGCCAATGGCGAAAACGGATCCTTGTTCCCTGGCTGCACATCCTTGTGCGGCTTGCGCGTATGTTATGAAACTGTTCATGAAAGATGCGTCGGTATAGTCTGAATTCTTTGTAGGAAAAATCCTAATTTCATGTGCAGACAATGAAACTGTGCGATCTGTCACAACTTGTCTCTCGCATACGATGGCGATCGTGTCCGGTTGCGCACATGCCGGGCAGATCAAACCGGCCAAGCCGGCATATCGAGTTCATGCAGGGTTAAAATGCATGACTTCATTCCTCTTGCGAGAACTGCATCATGGCGCTGAATCCCTACGATTTGTACGATGTCCGCTCCCTGTTGAGCGAAGAAGAACAGGCGGTGCAGGACTCGGTGGGACGCTTTGTGGATGATCGGGTGTTGCCGATCATTGGCGAGTGCTTCGACAAGGGTGAGTTTCCGGCGCATCTGATCCCGGAAATGGCCGAGTTGGGGCTGTTCGGTGCGACCCTGCCGGAAGAATACGGCTGTGCCGGCCTGAATGCGGTTAGCTACGGGCTGATCTGTCAGGAGCTTGAGCGTGGCGATTCGGGGCTGCGCAGCTTTGCCAGCGTGCAGTCCTCGCTGTGCATGTACCCGATTTATGCCTATGGCTCGGAAGAGCAGCGCCGCCGCTGGCTGCCGGAAATGGCCAAGGGGCAGGTGATTGGCTGCTTCGGCCTGACCGAGCCGCACGGGGGCTCGGACCCGGCCAACATGAAAACCCATGCCAAGCGTGATGGCGATGACTGGGTCATCAACGGTGCCAAGATGTGGATCACCAACGGCAATCTGGCGCATATCGCCATCATCTGGGCACAGACCGAAGACGGCATTCAGGGCTTCGTGGTCGAAACCAATACGCCGGGCTTCACCGCGCAAGTGGTCAAGCAGAAGATGAGCCTGCGTGCCTCGGTCACTTCCGCCTTGTTCCTTGACAACGTACGCGTGCCCGACAGCGCCCGCCTGCCGAACGTGAAGGGCCTGAAAGGCCCGCTCGGCTGCCTGACGCAGGCCCGTTACGGCATCACCTGGGGGCCGATCGGCGCGGCGATTGCCTGTTTGGACGAGGCGCTCAACTACAGCAAGGAGCGCATCCTGTTCGGCCGCCCGGTGGCCGCCACGCAAAGCGCGCAAATCAAGATGGCCGATTGGGCACGCCGCATCACCTGCGCGCAGCTGCTTTCGCTGCAACTGGGGCGCCTGAAAGATGCCGGCACCATGCAGCCGACGCAGGTGAGCCTTGCCAAGTGGAACAATGTGCGCATGGCACTGGACATCGCCCGCGAGGCGCGCGATTTGCTGGGCGGTGCCGGTATCACCACCGAGCACTCGCCGATCCGCCACGCGCTCAACCTCGAATCGGTCATCACCTACGAAGGCACCGAAACCGTGCACCAGCTGGTGGTGGGCCGCGAGCTGACCGGCATCAACGCGTTCTGATCCTTCTCCACCCGCTTGCCCCCGCGAATGCGGGGGCCTTGCACTGTCGAGTCCATTTCGAGTTCTGCCATGTTCGCCCAAGTTCCCAATCCGATTCCCGCCCGCATGAAGGGCCTCAATCGCGCCGAAATCTGCGATGTCAATTTCGTCGAGTTCGTCAAAGCCTGGGACGGGCAGCCGCTGCCACGGCCGGCCGCGCACGAGGCGATTCTGGACGGCAGCGTGCTGGATCCGCAGGGCTTTCGCCAGCTGTTCGAATCGCAGCTGATTTCCCGCCATCTGGATCTGATGGCGCGTGTTTTGCGCGTGCAGAACAAGGTGTTCTACACCATCGGCTCCTCCGGGCATGAAGGCAATGCGATGGTGGCGCGCGCCACCCGCCACACCGATCCGGCGTTTTTGCATTACCGCTCCGGCGGCTTCATGGCCGAGCGCTTCCGCAAGCTGCCGGGGATGGATCCGATCATGGATTCGGCCCTGTCCTTTGCCGCCAGCGCCGAAGACCCGGCCAGCGGTGGCCGGCACAAGGTCTGGGGCAGCAAGCCGTTGTGGGTGCTGGCGCAGACTTCCACGATTGCCTCGCATCTGCCCAAGGCACTGGGCACGGCGGTGGCGATCGAGGCGGCCAAGCGCTTGGGACATGCCTTGCCCATCCCTGAGGACAGCATCGCCATTTGCAGCTTCGGTGATGCCAGCGCCAACCATGCCACCGCGCAAACCGCCTTCAACGCCGCCAGCTGGACGGCGTATCAGAAGCTGCCCGCGCCGGTGCTGTACGTGTGCGAAGACAACGGCATCGGCATTTCGGTGAAAACCCCGAATGGCTGGATTGCCGAGAGCTTCCGCAACCGGCCTGACTTGGACTACTTCTTTGCCGATGGTCTGGACTTGGCCAACGGCTATGGCGATGTGCTGCGCGCGGTGGAACACTGCCGCCGCACCCGCCGCCCGACTTTCCTGCATTTGCGCACCACCCGCATCATGGGACATGCCGGCACCGATTTCGAAATCGAATGGCGCTCGATCGAGGAGTTGTGTCAGGTGGAAGCCACCGACCCGCTGCTGCGCAGTGCCGCCATCGCGCTGGAATCGGGGCTGATGAGCAAGCTGGAAATCCTCGCCCTGTACGAGGAAATCCGCGGCAAATGCTTTGCCGCCGCCGAAGATGCCGACCGCCGGCCGCGCATCGAAACCTTGAAAGAAGTCATGGCACCTTTGGCACCGTATTCCCCCGCCAAAGTGGAGGCGGAAGCCAAGCGCGCACCGGCGCACGAGGCGCGTGTGAAAGCCTTTGGCGGCGAAGCCAAACTGCCGGAGAAACAAGCCCCGCGCCATCTGGCCATCCAGATCAACAACGCTCTGCACGATCTGTTTGCCAAATACCCCGAAACCCTGCTGTTCGGCGAGGACGTGGCGCAAAAAGGCGGCGTGTACACCGTCACCAAGGGGCTGAACAAAGCCTTTGGTGCCAAGCGCGTGTTCAACACTTTGCTTGATGAAACCAT
>JBHADJ010000090.1:0-4072 GCA_041855065.1 Lysobacter sp. | reverse complement strand
GGTCAAATCAGCCAAATCAAGAGGTGAGAAGAGCATGAGCGAACCTATCCCGTTTACGGACGAATTGCTGCCTTGGCACAAGCGTCAAGCCACCTTGCTGTATCACTATGCTTCGCTGGAGTATCTCAAAGGCTTGCTGCCGCGCATTGATGCGTTGATTGCCCGAGCCGACGCCCTGCTGAACAATCGCTCGAATGTGGATGCGAGCATGTTGCGCGATGGCTGGGATATGCGTGATACCGCAGCGAACTGGGGAACTGGGTGTTATCCGGCTTTGTTGGACTTTAGAGCGAGTGTTCTTCGTGATATTTCCCTGCGTGCAGTCGAAGAATATGACATCACTGGTGCCAATAATGCTTCTCGCATGTTGAGCGAGTACTCGATGAATTGGGCGACGCCGGAGCAGGAAGAAGAGTTCCGGCGCTTTGCCGAGGAGGAGGTGTTCAAGTATGCGACACCTATCAATATGGCCATGAGACGACCGTACACAGATAATTTTTTGTCTTTTCTTGTCGATTGGGAAGGATATGCAGCTGAGCATGATCGTATCCCCAAGTTTCGTATTCGTCGCGATATTGAGGGCATCACTGGCAAGATTCCTCCAAGGACTGGTGTCTATATGCCGCAGGATGATCCGAATGGAACCTTGCAGTTCGCCTGGACGGGGGGCGGTTATGGAGATTTGGGGGATACCAATACCTATTCGCCCTTGGGATTGGAGATGCTGCGCCAGATCGGGCGGCATGCGCTGTGGTTTGATGCGGAGGCGATGTTTAGGTTTGCGACGCAGCCGCAGTACAGGGGGGTGTTCAAGGGATTTGACGGAGAGGATCTCAAGGTACCGAGTGAGGCGCGGTATGCCCTGAGTCACGATGCTTTTGAATATAAAGCCTGCAAGTGGTACTACGTGGAGCTTTTGAATGACCAGTACGAGGCTCATGATGGTACCTATACCGGCGCCACGGAAGTCCGCACGGCGTGGGAAGCGGCGCGTGAACCGAGCCGTCCGGCGGGATCACTCTGCCCACGCAGCGGCTATTGGTCCACACCAGCACAGCCCGGATCCTTGCGCAAGTTCAGGGAAGGGGATGTTTTCCCTGCGCCTGGATCAACGCAGTATGGAGCAGTGCTTTGGCAATTCGAAGGAGAAGGGGCGAAGTAGGCTGGGGCTGCTCAATTTGCCGGGACAAATCAGTCAAATCAAGAAGTGAGGCCGCCATGTGGAAGTCTCAAGCTTGGGATGTGTGGCAGAAAACACGCTAGAATCGCCCGCCATGCCTGCCTTTTGGCAGAGGGCGTGCAACCGGCAGACGCGGGCGTGGCTGGTACCCGGCAAAGACGTGTGTCATCTGCATGGCGAGATGGTGCAGGCTGTCTTGGCGTTGGGTACACGGCTTGCCGCCGTCTGCATTCGTGTCAACCCAACTCAAGGAAACCCGATGAATCTTCGCCTCGCTCTTTTGCCTCTTGCCCTGGCTTTTGCCCTGCCGGCGTTGGCCGATGCGCCGTCTGCGGCACGCGGCTTTACCGTGGACGACATGGTGCGGCTGGATCGCTACAGCAGCCCGGTGCTCTCGCCCGATGGCGGGCAGGTGCTGTATCTCAAGCGCGTGGTGGACGAGAAGCTGAAGGCGAGCACGCAGCTGTGGGTGGTGGATACCCGTGCAGGTGCCGTGCCGCGCCTGCTGAGCCCGGCGGGTTGGAGTGTGGCCAATCCATCGTTTTCGGCCGATGGCCGCGAGGTGTATTTCCTCAGCAGCCAGCAGGGCAGCAACCAGCTTTACCGTCTGCCGCTGGCCGGTGGCACGCCGGTAGCCGTGACGGCCTTGCCGCTGGATGTGGCTGATTACAAGCTCTCGCCGAGTGGCGATCAGGTGGCTCTGGCGTTGGCCGTGTTTGCCGACTGCGGGGCGGATCTGGCCTGCAGCAAGGCGCGTTTCGAGGCCCGCGGGAAGCGCCCGGAAAGCGGCGTGTTGTATGAAGGGCTGTTCGTGCGCCACTGGGATACCTGGAACGATGGCAGCCTGAACCGGGTGTTCGTGGCGGATATGCAAAACGGCGTGGCCGCTACGCCGCAGCTGATGGCGCCGAACTTGCAGGGCGACATGCCGTCCAAGCCGTTTGGCGACTTTTCCGACTTGGCCTTCTCGCCCGATGGCAAGCAGTTGGTGATGAGCGTGCGCCCGGCAGGACGGAGCGAGCCGTGGAGCACCAATTTCGATCTGTATCGGGTCAATGTCGATGGCAGTGGCACCCTGGAAAACCTGACCCAGGGCAATCCGGCTTGGGATGCCGGCCCGGTGTTCAATGCCGATGGCAGCAAGCTGTATTACCGGGCGATGAAGCGTGCCGGTTTCGAGGCCGATCGCTTTGCCCTGATGGAAATGAATCTGGCCGATGGCGCCGTGCGTGAAATCGCCCCGCGCTGGGATCGCTCCGCCGGCAGCATCACGCTCTCGGCCGATGGCAAGACGCTCTACACCGTGGCCGATGACATGGGCGAGCACCCGCTGTTCGCGGTGGATATCGCCAGCGGTGCAGTCAGGCGGGTGGCTGGCGAGGGCAGCATCGGCAGTGTGAGCCTCGCCGGTGGGCAGCTGGTGTACACCCGCAACAGCCTGAAAAGTGGCAACCAGATCGTGGTGCAGCCGCTGCGTGGCGGTGAGCCGCGGGCGTTGACGGCCTCGGCGCAGGCGCAGTTGCCTAATGTGCGCTTTGGCGATTTCGAGCAGTTCAGCTTCAAGGGCTGGAACAACGAAACCGTGCACGGCTACGTGGTGAAACCGTGGAATTACGAAGAAGGCAAGCAATACCCGGTGGCCTTCATCATCCACGGCGGCCCGCAGGGCAGCTTCGGCAATGGTTGGAGCTATCGCTGGAACCCGCAAACCTATGCTGGGCAGGGCTATGCGGTGGTGATGATCGACTTCCACGGCTCCACCGGCTACGGCCAGGCCTTTACCGATGCCATCAGCGGCCATTGGGGCGACCGTCCGCTGGAGGATTTGCAAAAAGGCTGGGCGGCCGCACAGGCGCAATACCCGTGGCTGGATGGCAAGCGTGCCTGTGCCCTCGGGGCGAGCTACGGCGGCTTCATGACCAACTGGATTGCCGGTAACTGGTTCAATGCCGATGGCAGTGCCCCGTTCAAATGTCTGGTCACGCACAACGGCGTGTTCGATACCCGCTCGATGGGGCTGGTGACCGAAGAGCTGTGGTTCACCGAATGGGAGTTTGGCGGTACCGTCTGGGACAAGCCCGCCGCTTACGAGCGCTTCAACCCGGCGCGCCACCTCGACAAATGGCAGACGCCGATGCTGGTGGTCGGCGGGCAAAACGACTTCCGCGTGCCGATCGACCAGAGCCTCTCGGCCTTCACCGCCCTGCAACGGCGCGGCATCGACTCGCAATTCCTGTATTTCCCCGACGAAAACCACTGGGTGCTGAAGTCGCACAACAGCGTGCAATGGCACAACACCGTCAATGCCTGGCTGAAGAAGCATATTGGGCAGTAAGCAGTGAAGTGGGGGCAGAGGCCAGTAAGGCGCCTGCCCCCCGTCCCCTGCCGCCCCGCTCCCCGTCCCCTGACCCCTGATTTTCATCCCATGGCTCTCCCCACCGATCCCAACGCCGCTGCTCCGCTGATCAGCAATGACATCGTGGCCTTTGGCCTGATTGCCGCCACTTTGGGGCTGATTTTCTATCTTGCCAGCGGCCCCACGCCGTTCTGGAAGAAGGTGTTTACCTGGGTGCCGGCGTTGCTGCTGTGCTATTTCATCCCGGCGCTCTACAACACCGTGGGGCTGGTCGATGGTGAAAACAGTGCGCTGTACAACCCGTTGGGCAGCCGCATTCTGCTGCCGGCGGCGCTGGTGCTGCTGATGCTGTCGGTGGATCTGAAGGCGCTGCTGAAACTGGGACCCAAGCTGCTGTTCGTGTTCTGTGCCGGCACTTTCGGCATTGCCCTGGGGGCGGCGGTATCGTTCCAGTTGATGGAATGGCTCTGGCCGGCGGCCGTGGCCGGCGATACCTGGAAAGGGATGGCGGCGCTGGCCGGCAGCTGGATTGGCGG
>JBHADJ010000089.1:0-7020 GCA_041855065.1 Lysobacter sp. | reverse complement strand
CCTGCCCCCTGTCATGTCCAAACACCTTCTCATCGTTGAGTCGCCGGCCAAGGCCAAGACCATCAACAAATATCTCGGCAAGGATTTTCAGGTGCTTGCCAGCTACGGCCATGTGCGCGATCTGGTGCCCAAGGAAGGCGCGGTCGACCCCGAACACGCCTTCGCCATGCGCTACGAGCTGATCGAGAAAAACGAAAAGCACGTAGCCGCCATCGCCAAGGCCGCGCGCGAGGCCGACGACATCTATCTCGCCACCGACCCGGATCGCGAAGGCGAGGCGATCAGCTGGCATATTGCCGAGATTCTGAAGGAAAAGAAGCTGCTGAAGGACAAGCCGCTGCACCGGGTGGTATTTACCGAAATCACCCCACGCGCCATCCGCGAGGCGATTGCCCAGCCGCGGCAGATTTCCGCACCGCTGGTGGATGCGCAGCAGGCGCGGCGGGCACTGGATTATCTGGTCGGCTTCAACCTCTCGCCGGTGCTCTGGCGCAAGGTGCAGCGCGGCCTCTCGGCCGGTCGGGTGCAATCCCCGGCGCTGCGCATGATTGTCGAGCGCGAGGAGGAAATCGAAGCTTTCCAGAGCCGTGAATACTGGACGCTGGAGGCGGACTGTGCACATCCGGCACAGCATTTTGCCGCCAAGCTGGTCAAGCTCGACGGCGAGAAGTTCGAGCAATTCACCCTGACCGACGCGGCCGCCGCGGAGGCGGCACGCAGCCGCATTCTCGCCGCCGCGCAGGGCATCCTGCACGTCACCGACGTTGCCAGCCGCGAGCGCAAGCGCCGCCCGGCACCGCCATTCACCACCTCCACCTTGCAGCAGGAGGCCGCGCGCAAGCTCGGCTTCACCACGCGCAAGACCATGCAGGTGGCGCAAAAGCTGTACGAAGGTATCCATATCGGCGAGGAAGGCACCGTCGGCCTCATCAGCTACATGCGTACCGACTCGGTCAGCCTGTCGCAGGATGCGCTCTCGGAAATCCGCGATGTCATCGCCCGCGATTACGGCACCGCGGCCTTGCCGGACAAACCGAACTTCTACCAGACCAAATCCAAGAACGCGCAAGAGGCGCACGAAGCCATTCGCCCGACCTCGGCGCTGCGCACGCCGGCGCAGATCGCGCGCTTTTTGTCCGAGGACGAACGCCGCCTGTATGAACTCATCTGGAAGCGCAGCATCGCCTGCCAGATGATTCCGGCCACCCTCAATACCGTCACCGTGGAGCTGGCGGCCGGCAGCCAGCATGCCTTCCGCGCCAGCGGCACCACCGTGGTGGTGCCGGGCTTTCTTGCCGTGTACGAGGAAGGCAAGGATCAGAAAAGCGCCGAGGACGACGACGAAGGCCGCAAGCTGCCGCGCATGGCGCCGGGCGAGAACATCCCGCTGGCCGGGCTGCTCGCGCAGCAACACTTCACCCAGCCGCCGCCGCGTTACACCGAAGCCTCGCTGGTGAAGGCCCTGGAGGAATACGGCATTGGCCGTCCTTCCACCTATGCCGCCATCATCCAGACCCTGCTGTTCCGGCAGTATGCCGAGCTTGAAGGCCGCGCCTTCCGCCCCACCGACGTGGGCCGGGCCGTCAGCAAGTTTCTGGCTGCGCACTTTACCCGTTATGTGGATTACGACTTCACCGCCAAGATGGAGGACGAGCTGGATGCCGTCAGCCGCGGCGAGGAGGACTGGATTCCGCTGATGGAAAAGTTCTGGGGGCCATTCAAGGCACTGGTCAGCGACAAGACCGAAAGCCTCGACCGCACCGATGCCGGCAGCACTCGTGTGCTCGGCACCGACCCCGCCAGCGGCAAGGAAATCAGCGCCCGCATTGGCCGCTTTGGCCCGATGGTGCAAATCGGTACGGTCGATGATGAGGAAAAACCGCGCTTCGCCTCGCTGCAGCCGGGGCAGAGCATCTATTCCATCACCCTGGAAGAAGCCCTGAAGCTGTTTGACATGCCGCGCAAGCTGGGCCTGTCCAATGGCGAGGAAGTGAGCATCGGCATTGGCCGCTTCGGCCCGTTCGCCAAACGCGGCAGCACCTATGCCAGCCTGAAGAAAGAAGACGACCCCTACAGCATCGATTTCGAGCGCGCCGTGGCACTCATCGAAGAAAAGGAAGAGGCCGCGCGCAACCGCATCATCCTGCAATGGGAAGGCAGCCCGGTACAGGTGCTCAATGGCCGCTTCGGCCCGTACATTTCCGATGGCGAAATGAACGGCAAAATCCCCAAGGAACGCGATCCGAAAACCCTGAGCCTTGCCGAAGCCACGCAAATGCTGGCCGAAACCGGCAAGCCGGTGCGCAAGGGCTGGGGCAAGAAGGCGGCGAGCAAAACTGCCGCCAAGAAAACTCCGGCGAAGAAAGCGGCAAGCAAGAAAGCCCCGGCCAAAAAAGCCGCAACGAAGGCGGCGGCGAAGAAGGTGCCCGACAGTGTGGTCGATGATGTGCCGTTCTGACGAATCGGTGGCCGTGTTGCAAGCGGCTTGCCAGCGGCGCATCGTGCAGTGATGGCGTGACAAGAGTTGCCGGCAGCCGTGAAAGATTTTCCAGGGCATTGCCGATGACGACGATGGATGGTGTCGGCTGGCGCGTGAAAAGTCTGCCTGTAGGCGCGCCAAAAATGGCAGGTCTCGTCCAGTGTCAGTGGGCTGACACTCAAGGCGCTTTCGGTGTGGCAGTGCTGCTCATATTGGCCGGGGGCGCTGTCTCGTTGCCTTTGGCAAAGGGCATTTCATCCGGCGCCACCGCACCCCCGGAGATGATGAAACTCATGGCCTGATCCACGCTCCAGTCAGTCGGGATGATGCGCTCGACCGGGACGATTTCCAGATAGCCGGAGGTCGGGTTGGGCGTGGTGGGAACGTAGACTGCGGCCAGCTCGCGGCCAGTGCCTTTTTCGCGAATGACCCGGGTGACGAATCCCACGGTTTTCATGTCCGGATGCGGAAAGTCGATCAGCACCACACGCTGAGTGCCATCGGGCGAGGTTTGCAGGATGTCCAGCAGTTTGCGGGCGCTGCCGTAGATGAGGCTGGCCAGCGGAATGCGGGCGACCAGACGCTCGAACCAGCGCAACAGGCGTTGCCCGATGACTTGGCGCGCCAGCAGGCCGACCAGCAGAATGACCAGCAGTGTGCCAAGCAGTGCCACGGCACTTTGTACCCAGCTGTCGGCCATCCAGCCAAGTGCCTGGGGGAAGCTGGATGCGAGGTTGTGCAGTATCGGCTCGACCCAAGGCAGACTGATATCGGACATCAGCACGAAAACGAAGCGCAGTACGATCCAGGTCAGCCAAAGCGGCAGCAGGGTGAGCAGGCCGGTCAGAAACAATCGGCCAAGACGGGATTGCGAGGAAGAAACCATGCGTAAATTCTAGCCGCTCGCGATGCGCTTGTTTTCGCCAAGGCAAAGGGAAGTCGAGCTGATGCGGTGCACGCCCGCATCATCAAGCTCGGCAAGTGCACGGGCAAGCGAGCCGTCGAGATCAATGGCGCGGCAGGCATCTTCGATGAGCCAGGTTTCGAAGCCGGCCGCGCGGGCGTCCAAGGCACTCCATGCAACGCAATAATCGGTGGCAAGCCCGCACAGGTATACCTCGTGGATACCGCGTGCCTTGAGCCAGGCAGCAAGTCCGGTAGTGGTTTTCCGGTCGGCTTCGACAAAGGCGGAGTAGCTGTCGATCTGCGGCTGGCAGCCTTTGCGCAGGATGAGCTGGGCATGCGGAATGCGGAGTCCCGTATGCAGGCGCGCACCCGGACTGTCCTGTACGCAGTGCGCAGGCCAGAGAACCTGTTCGCCATAGGGCAGGGTAATTTGCCCGAAAGGTGCTTGCCCGGGGTGGTTGCAAGCAAATGAGACGTGTTGTGCTGGATGCCAGTCCTGCGTCAGTACCACGGTGGCGAATTGGCTTGCCAAGGCATTGATGATCGGCACGATGGCATCGCCGTCGGCAACGGCAAGGGCGCCGCCGGGCATGAAGTCGTACTGGACATCGATCACGACGAGCGCACGAGTATCGGACATGGTGGTACCAAAGCGGACGGGAACGGGAGTTTGCCAGTTTGCCATGCCTGCATCACATCCAGCGTGACAACCGATCGAATCATGATGTTTTTTGACAATGGATTGACGAAAGAGGCCATATCGGTAATGCTCGCTCGCCGTTGTTATGGTGTCATTCATTCACTTCTACCCAAGGGATCCCGCATGAGTGCGAATCAACCTTCCCCCTCCGGCTTCCAGCCACCGCCGCCCGGCGAGTTTCTGGGCCATCCCAAGGCGCTCTGGAACCTGTTTGGTACCGAGTTCTGGGAACGCTTCATGTACTACGGCATGCGCGCCATGCTGGCGGTGCATGTTGCGGCGCAGTTTTTTGCCCATCTCTCCGGTGCCGAGGCACGCGAGCAAGCCAGTCTGACCTATGGCGGCTTTACCTCGCTGGTATACATGACCGGCATCGTCGGTGGCTATGTGGCGGATCGCATTCTTGGCTATCAGCGTTCGATCATGCTTGGGGGAGTGTTGATGGCGCTTGGCAGTCTCATGCTGATGGCGCCGGATCTCACCACCTTCATTGCCGGCCTTGCCGTCATCGTGGTGGGCAATGGCCTGTTCAAACCGAACATTTCCTCGATGGTGGGCAAGCTGTACGCCCCGGGTGATGCCCGCCGTGATTCGGGCTTCACCATCTTCTATATGGGTATCAACGCCGGTGCGCTGGTTGCGCCGATCATTTGTGCCACCCTGATCGGGCAGAAGTTCGGCTATCGTTGGGGCTTTTTCGCAGCAGCAATGGGCATGCTGCTTGGACTTGTCATTTTCCAGGCGCTCAAGGGCTGGCTGGGGCATGTAGGTAGCGCACCGGAAGGCAAGAAAGGCTGGGGGCCAGTGTTCCTGGTGCTTGCTGGTGCCGCCGTGCTGGTGGCGCCGGTATACGTGCTGTTGAGCAAGAGTGACGTGCTGCAGTTCGTGCTCATCGGGATGATGGCTGCCTTGGTGTTGTACTTCCTCTGGAGCGGTGTCAAGAGCGGTGAGCGGGTGCAGTTGCATCGCTATATCGCCATGCTGATTCTTTTCATCGCCAACATCCTGTTCTGGTCGCTGTTCGAGCAGGCCGGCTCCTCGCTGAACTTCCTGGCGCAAGACCATGTGCGCATGCCGGACATCAGCATCTTCGGCTGGCAGCCGACGTTTGAAATCTTCCAGTCTGTCAATCCGGTATTCATCATCCTTCTGGCGCCGCTGTTTGCTTCGCTCTGGGTCAAGCTCGACAAGGCCGACTGGAACCCGTCGATTCCGCGCAAATTCGCCTTCGGCTTGGTTGGCGCGGCATTGGGCTTTTATGTTCTGGTGTTCGCCATCCGGCACATGGCCGATGATGGCTACAAGATCTCCTGGATCTGGCTCACCCTGACGTATCTCATCCACACCATGGGTGAGCTGTGCCTGTCGCCGATCGGCCTTGCCATGGTGACCAAACTCGCCCGCCCGCAGGAAACCGGCCTTGCCATGGGCGGTTGGTTCCTGTCGATTGCCATGGCGAACTTCGTTGCCGGGCGTATCGCTGCGATTGCCTCGGGTGGTGGTGAAGCAGGCGTGACCGGTGGTGCCGCTGCGCTTGCCCAGTACGGCAACACCTTCAACATGATGTTCTGGCTGGGTCTTGGCTGTGCGGCGCTGTTCTTCTTGCTCTCGCCGCTCATCAACAAGTTGATGCACGGCGTGAAGTAAGGACAATGCGCCGGGACTTCCGGCAAACGAGAAGGGCGGGCACGTGAGTGTGTCCGCCCTTTTATTTGTTTCGTATATCGAGGAAAGAGCGCCGCAAGGCGTGACAGTGACAGGCTTATTAGCGAGAGGATGGGGGGGCGCCCTCGCTGCTGCCGGGCAAGGGGGTGATGCCGATGCGGATGCGCAAGCGTCGGCCTGGATTGATGGGCAGGCGCGAGCGGTATTTCACCCCACGATAGGTGTACTCCACGTCATATGCTACGGGGCGGCTGTACTCCAGAGGGACGCGTGTTTCCCGGCAATTGCGTGGATTGCCGTTGGCCGGGCTGCACATTTGTGTGGAGTGGTTTGCGTTGAGAACTTGATAAACCGGGACCACACTCAGCACCTGTGCATAATCCTCCCGCACATGCTCGCCCGGACGCGGCTCTTGGGCGGCCACTGGGGTAAGCAGCAGGCAGGACAAAAGCGCCCAGATCGAATTTCGTCGCCGGAAGACAGGTACGGCACGCATGGCACGATTCGTGATGAAAGCGTTAAGTCTAAGTGGCGGTTGCTGAACTCAAGCCAGAGGGCGTATGTCATTGGCAAATCCGGCAACAGTGTTAAAGTGGCCGACTTGCTTTGGAATTCGTCTCCTTGCCCTTGTTCATTCCGCCATGGCCTTGCACCTGTACAACACCCTGAGCCGCCGAGTCGAGCCATTCACGCCGCAAAATCCCGAAGCGGTCAGCATGTATGTCTGTGGCCCCACGGTCTACAACTACGTGCACATCGGCAATGCCCGTGGCCCGGTGGTGTTCGGCGTGCTGGCCGCACTTTTGCGCCGCCGCTTCGGCCTCTTGCGCTATGCCCGCAACATCACCGACGTGGACGACAAGATCAACGCCGCCGCGCGCGAGGCCGGTGTGCCGATTTCCGCCATCACCGAGCGTTTTGCCGCGGCCTATCGCGAAGACATGGCGATGCTCGGCGTGGACGGTGATTTCGCCCCGGACATCGAGCCGGCTGCCACCGACCACATCGTCACCATCATCGCCATGTGCGAACGACTGATCGACGCAGGCCACGCCTACGCCGCCGAGGGCCATGTGCTGTTCTCGGTGGCAAGCTGCAAGGATTACGGCAAACTTTCGCGCCGCGATCCGGAGGAGATGCTGGCCGGGGCGCGGGTGGAGGTGGCACCGTACAAGCGCGATGCCGGGGATTTCGTGTTGTGGAAGCCATCCGGCGAAGACTTGCCGGGCTGGGATTCACCCTGGGGACGTGGCCGTCCGGGCTGGCATAT
>JBHADJ010000088.1:0-4679 GCA_041855065.1 Lysobacter sp. | reverse complement strand
CGCCTCAAGGGCTACCGCCGAATCTTCTCCAGGTTTGAGAAGCTCGACGTGATGTTCCTTGCCTTCATCTGCTTTGCTCTCATCGCCGACGGGTTACGGTAGTGTTAACAGGCCCTAAGCCACACCCATGTCATCCTGGAATAACGCCCGGAGTGGTTCCATGTCCCACTACAGCCCCGAAGAAGCCCAGCGTCGCATCGCTGCGCTGCAAGCCGAACATCGCGAGCTGGATGCGCACATCGAAGAAATGCTGGCCAACGGCCCGGCCGACGAGTTGCACATCAAACGCATGAAAAAGCGCAAACTGCAAATCAAGGATTGGATCGCCCGCCTGCACAGCGATCTCATCCCCGACGAGCCTGCCTGATCCGGCAGGCTCGTGCGTCCCGGCACGGGGCAGGCTCATGCGCCCACCCACAGAACGTCAAAGCTCCGTCCTGCTTGCAGTTTCTTCGTACGGCTGCACCACCACCCAGCCATCGCCGGCAAACTTCATCTGGATGCTCTCGCCCGAAGTGCGCCCCACCAACGTGCCGAGCGAAATATCGGTGACGATTTCCGGCTGCAAATTGCCCGACCACGCCACCGTGGCATTGGGGTCGGTAAATATCGGGCCCGTGGCAGCGCTCACCCGCAAGGTCAGCGGCTCGTAGTGCGAAGTGATGGCAACCACGCCATTGCCGGACAGGCGCACGTTGAACAGCCCGCCGGCCATCATCCCGGCGGCTTTGCGCATCAGGGTGATCTGGTTGTCGATGCTGCTCTCGAACGCCAACACATCATTGCCATTGACGAAAATCGCTTCGCCTGCCAAACGCAGCAGGGTGATTTTCTTGCCGGCATCAGCCAGATAGGCCCGCCCCTGCCCTTCCATCTTCATCAGCTGCATGCCTTCACCGCTGATCGCCTTTTTGAACAGATTGCCCAGCCCCTGCTCCAGAATGCCCTGCCGGGTGAACTTGACCTGCCCAGTACGCGCCACCATCGCCCCGGCCTTGGCCCAGACCAGCCCGTTCAGGCGCACTTCCAGCAGCCGTTCGCTTTCCAGCTCGAAAGTCTCACCACTGGCATTGGCATCGCGCTCGTGCGAGGCGGCCAGAAATTCGTTCAATGTTTGTACGCGCATCTGAAGTTACCCATTCATGAAGACGACCATGATAGCGATTCGGCTCGCCCCCGACCTGTACTCGGCGTAAAATATGCCTCCCCCCACTTTTATCGGAGCCACCATGTCCCAGCTTGCCCATCGCCGTGTCCTTCTGAAGCTTTCCGGCGAGGCATTGATGGGAGATGAGGAATATGGCATCGATCCGAAGGTGCTCAACCGCATCGCCGCCGAAGTGATGGAGGCTCGCGAGGCGGGTGCCGAAATCGCACTGGTGATTGGCGGGGGCAACATTTTCCGCGGTGCCGGGCTTGCCGCCGGCGGCATGGATCGGGTGACCGGCGACCACATGGGCATGCTGGCTACCGTCATCAATGCACTGGCGATGCAGGATGCACTGGAAAAGCGCGGTGCCACTGCCCGGGTGATGAGCGCCCTGAAAATCAACGACGTGTGCGAGGACTACATCCGTCGCCGCGCCATCCGTCATATGGAAAAAGGCCGCATCGCCATTTTTGCGGCCGGTACCGGCAATCCGTTCTTCACCACCGACTCCGGTGCGGCACTGCGCGCCATCGAAATCGGGGCCGACTTGCTGCTCAAGGCCACCAAGGTGGACGGCGTTTATGACAAAGACCCGGCCAAACATGCCGATGCGGTGCGTTTTGACACGCTCAATTACGACGAAATCATCGCCCGCAACCTGCAAGTGATGGACACCGCCGCGTTCGCGCTGTGTCGCGATGCTGCCCTGCCGCTGCGCATTTTCGATATGGATCAACCCGGCGCATTGCTGCGCATCCTGCGCGGGGAAAACATCGGTACGCTGGTTGCCGGACGCAAGGCCAACTAACCAAGCCTTGCAGTCCAATTTCCGTGTGCACTGACAGGCTCGCCTGTGCCTGTCTTGGTCTGCCTCGTGCGCGGTTGCCTGCGCGCGGCCTGATGGGGCGGCAGGCAGGCGCCCGAAGGACACCCTGCCTGCCCTTTGTCGATCATCTCAGCGCCAGTCTTCCAGCGCGCCATTGAAGCCGGGCAGATCGCCCAGCGAACGCGCCTCGAGTGATTTGTCGATGCGTCGGGCAAGGCCGCTCAGCACCTTGCCCGGGCCACATTCGGCCAACCGACCGACACCGGCGCTTGCCAGTGCCTGCACACAGGCCGTCCAGCGTACCGGCAGATACAGCTGGCGTACCAGTGCATCACGGATATCGACAATGCCTTCATGCACCTTGGCATCGACGTTCTGTACCACGGCGATTTGCGGTGTTTTCCAGGCCAGCCCACGCATGGTTTCCTCCAGACGACGCGCCGCCTCGCGCATCAGCGGCGTGTGAGAAGGCACGCTGACGGCAAGTTTCACCGCTTTTTTCACGCCGCGCTCGGCCAGCAGTGCCAATGCCGCATCCACAGCCGCCACATCACCGCCGATAACGATCTGCCCCGGCGAGTTGTAATTGGCCGGCACCACCACTCGCGTACCGGAAACCTCCTGACAGACCGCCTCCACCAGCGCATCTTCGGCACCGATGACCGCCGCCATTGCCCCCGTATCGGCCGGCGCGGCCTCCTGCATCAATTGTCCGCGGATACGTACCAGATGTGCACCTTCCTTGAGGCTCAGCGCGCCCGCCGCCACCAATGCGGTGTACTCGCCCAGGCTGTGCCCGGCGAGCCAGCCCGGTTGCGCCCCGCCTGCCTGCTGCCAGGCTCGCCAAACCGCGATGCCGGCCGCCAGCAAGGCGGGCTGAGTGTATTCGGTTCGGTTCAGCATCTCTTCGGGGCCGCCTTGCGAAAGCGCCCACAAATCGATACCGGCACCTTCGGATGCCTCATCGAAGGTAGCGCGGATGACGGGCTGCATTTCGGAAATCTCGGCCAACATGCCAAGGCTCTGCGAGCCCTGTCCCGGGAAAACAAAGGCCAACGTGTTGCTCACACCATGCTCCTGCAAGGAAAAGCCCGGATTCTAGCCGAACCCTCAAGCAGCGACGAGCCACTCAGCCCGCCACCGCCGGTGCGGCGCATCAGCGTGCCTGTGTGCTGAAATCGGCAAGCCCGCTTTCGGCAAGCAGATGCCGATACCATGCGCTTGTCCGCGGCCCGAACTGCAGCTCCTTGACGATGCCAAGCAGTACCAGCAGCGGGAAGGTGCGGATCTCGCTTTCGCCAAGGGCGCTGCCCGGCGCCGGAATGCAGGTTTCCAGCGCATCCAGCAACGGGGCAAGCTCGGCGAGAAGGGTCGGCGTGGCTGCCAGCAGGGCATCAAGATCACCGAAGGCACGAATTTCCCGCGCAATGTAGGCTGCACGCGCCTCGTCCGTGGCGAACTCGGCAAAGTCGGCCTGGGTGATACGCGGAATGGCGAGGCGGTAAACCAAGGGCCCAGCGCGCTCGCACCACGCATCCAGTGCGGCATTGACCGGCGCTTGCAGCAGTGTCGGGGCAAACTCGGCATCCAGATAACGCACGATGTCCATGCTCTCGGGCATTGCCGTGCCATCGGCTTTCTGCAGAATCGGCACCATCTTGCGCCCGACCAGCCGGGTCGGCGTTTCGACATCGTTTTCCAGCAGCACCTGCACGGGCAGATCGAGTTTCTTCAGCCCGGCGAGCAGCAACACGCGCAGGCAGAACGGGCAATGTTGGTAGATGTAGAGCTTCATCGTCATTGGGCGGTTTAGGGAGAGCTGGTCGTATCGCCTGGCTCGGCCGACTCGCCGTCTTCATCATGAGCCTCCACCATCGACAAGGCCGCGCCACTGTCGGCAGCGCCTCCTCGCTTGCTCTTGAGCTTGATGTTGAGACGCAGCTCGTTGGCCGAATCCGCATTGCGGATGGCTTCGTCGTAGGAGATGAGGCCGGCATCGTACAGGTCGAACAGCTCGCCGTCGAAGGTACGCATGCCAAGCTCCCTGGACTTCTTCATGATTTCCTTCAGCGAGTGGAAATCACTCTTGAAGATGCGTTCGGACACGGTCGGGGTATTGAGCAGGATTTCGATTGCGGCAACCCGGCCATTGCCGTCCTGACGACGAATCAGACGTTGCGAAACGATCGCCTTGAGGTTGGCCGACAAATCCATCAGCAGCTGGGTACGGCGCTCCTCGGGGAAAAAGTTGATGATGCGCTCGAAGGTCTGGCTGGCGCTGTTGGCATGCAGGGTGCTGAGGCACAGATGCCCGGTTTCGGCGAAGGCGATGGCGTGTTCCATGGTTTCGGCATCGCGGATTTCACCGATCAGGATCACGTCCGGCGCCTGCCGCAGGGTGTTCTTCAGCGCGTTGTGCCAGTTGTGCGTGTCCACGCCCACTTCGCGATGGGTGATGAGCGATTGCTTGGAGGTGTGGGCATATTCCACCGGGTCCTCCACGGTGATGATGTGGCCGCCGCTGTTGCGGTTGCGGTGGTCGATCATCGCCGCCAGCGAAGTGGACTTGCCCGAGCCGGTGCCGCCCACCATCAGCACGAGGCCGCGTTTTTCCATCACCACGTCCTTCAGGATCGGTGGCAGGCGCATCTCGTCGAAATTGGGGATTTGTGCGGCAATCGTGCGCAGCACCATGCCCACATG
>JBHADJ010000087.1:0-38552 GCA_041855065.1 Lysobacter sp. | reverse complement strand
GGCAGGGCAGGCTCCGGAGTTTCTTCCAACCGCTACACTACCCCGAAGCCCTGCAATTGGAAGCCCCCATGAAGCCCTTTGTCCGGATTTTTTTTGCCCTCGCCCTGCTCCTGCCCGCCACTGCCCCGGCCACCCCGCCCGCGGGCATTGAAACGCGCATGAGCGCGGAAGAACTGCGTACCACAGGGCTTGCCAAGCTGAGCCGGGAAGAGCTCGCCGCGCTGAATGCCTGGCTTGCCCGGCAAGCACCGGAAGCGGCGGCGCTTGAAGCCGCGCGTGAAGAAGGCCGACAGGAAGTGGTGCGCAAGAACCGCGGCTTTTTCGACTTCGGCTCCAGCGAACCGATCGAGAGCCGGCTGGTGGGCGAGTTCCGCGGCTTTGCCCACAACCGCGAATACACGCTGGAAAATGGTCAGGTCTGGCAACAAACCGACGACGCTACCCTATACGGCGTGCGTGCCGAGAACCCGGAAGTCCGCATCCGCCCCGGCGCCCTCGGCGCCTGGTGGATGCGTGTGGGCAATAACGCCACTCAGGCCAAGGTCAAGCGGGTGAAGTAGGGCATTTCTCCGCCTCAGTACTGACATCAGCCCTCCGGCGCGTGGCAAACGTGTCCACATTTGAGGCAAACTCACCGAGTTTGCCAATTATTCAGTTGCTGTGGCTAGACCTTGGGGTTGAAGTTGAAGCTGCGATAGAGCAGATAGAAGCACAAGACGATGACGACACTGGAAAGCAGGAGCCACCTGCTGAAAGCGCGGGTATTAACCCACAAAAGCCATGCCAGAAAGGCAAAAAACGCCGATATCAAATAGCGCTTTCTCGCCGGTGGTGTCACACGTGAGGCCAGCAAGGAGCTGGCCTGCCCACGAGCCTTTGTACTTGCGCCGCCAAGCCCCAAGCCACCAGTACCGATGCCCATACCTGTAGTGCGACTGACCGACTGGATGTTCAGCGTACCGGATTCATAAGCCACTTGCAGCCGCTGGGTGTTTTCCGAATGGCATTTTTCTCATTCTTATCGAGAAAAATCCACAGTACTTAGTGCATCGAGCCTCGCTGAATCATCCACACCCCATCCGGTTGCTTTGACAGGGTAAAGAAGGCTTCTTGGCTTTCCCCGCTCTGCTCGGACACAAATTGGACACGGAAACTGAAGGCGTTGCGTGCTTCAACCTTCCAAGCATCCACACGCTGGACATCGACGCATTGCGACCGGTTGTGGTACTGCATGTTCATGGCTACCGACCAGATATCAAGAACGCCCTGCGGTGCCTTGTGCTTTGCCAGCATTCTTCCGGGCGAGGAAAAGATGCAGCTTGTCGTCAACAGGATTTCGCCAATCAAACCCTTGGCCTCCTGATACATCACCTCGACTTCCACCGGCTTGCCCGACACATTCATCGCACTGGCGATGCGTTGCAGCTGAGCCTCACTGGGGCTTGCCCCCATCGCATTACCGGAGCTTACCGCTGCCGACGGCCCCCCACCAGCCAACACGCGATTGGCACGCTCAAGTCCTTGGTTGATTTTTTCCAACAAATTCTGCGCCTGCGCCTGCCCGCCCCCCAAGATGATAGCTACCACTACCAATATTTTCCCGACACCTGTTTGCATGTTTCCCCCTTATATGGTTGTGCTTGCTTACGCTTGGCACAAATAAACCATAAAGGTTCGACAAAAACAACTCAATAAATTTTATCCAGGCATCCATCCCGCCGTTTGCCAATGGCTCAGTGGGCGACTTTTTGCTCGGTGGTATCGAGAAAGGTGTGCAGGGCAGCGGGCAGGTCGATCTCCATGCGCTCGGCCAGCACCATCAGCCACCACAGGCATTCGGCCAACTTGTGTTCCAGTTGACCTTCGCTGTTGCTGGCGGGCCAGCGTTGTTGCTGTGCCATGGCAAGCCGTCCGACCAGTGCGGCGTCGGTCAGAAAAGCCAGGGCATCTTCTTCCACCGTCCAGCGTGAGCCGTGATGTTTTTCTTCAAGGCGGTGATAGCCCGCACGAATGGTGCAGGCTTGTTCCATGAGTTGCGGCAGGCTTGGGTGGGTCATGACAGGAGACTCCGAGTGTCAGGAAAGCCAGATGGCGAGAAATGCCAGCAAGGCGGGCAGGCCTTGCTTGGCGAGAATGCCTTTGCTGGAGGTGATCGCCCCCCAGAGGGCGGCACTCAACACAAAGCCAAGAAACAGCAGAAGAGTGCTTTGCCGGGCATTTTCCGGGGCAAAAAACATGCCCCAGACAATGCCGACAGCAAGAAAGCCGTTATACAGCCCTTGGTTGCTGAACATGACTTGCACCGGCTTCTGGCGCATGAAGTCTTCCGGCAGGCCGAAGATTCTGGCGGCTTTTGCACTCGGGATGCAGCGCATTTCCAGATACATGATGTAGAAATGTTCGATTGCCACGATCAGGGTCAATACGGTTGCCAAAGTTTGCATGCAGCAGGCTCGATGAGGGGGGGGGATGGGGGCGCATGTTTGGGCACGCGCGTGGGTCGTGATGATGCAGGATAGCCACGCCGTCAAGCCTGTGCTTGGGCGGTGAGGCATCATGGCGAAACCGGGTCAGCCTGATGCGGTTGCAGATGTGTGACCGGCCTGCCAATCGGCAATTCGGCTGGCGAGTTTTTTGTGCGAGATGCCGCCTTTGGCACCGATTTCCTGGGCAAAGGTGGCGATGCGCAGTTCTTCCAGATCGCGCTTGAGGCCGGCAGCCTTGGCATCGTCGTCGGCTGCATTGGCGAGAGCCTCGACGAAGGGACGGATTTCCAGCATGCGTGCCTGATCCTTGGCCGGATCGCGCTGGGCGCGTTCGGCACGCAAGGCGAGCGCACGCAGCCAGCGCGGGTATTCGGCCAGCACCTCCGCCGGGGTGGTGCGCAGGAAGCCGGGCGGAATCAGGCTGGCCAGATGCGCGCGCATGTCGTCCAAGTTGCCACTGGCCCAGCCCATCAGGCGCGATTCGAGCCTCTCGCGGATCTCGGCCACCTGTTGCAGGATCTGCTCGGCCTGTTGCAGCCGCGCCATCGCTTCGGCAAACAGGCCCTTGCCGATGGCATCGCGACGCGCCTGATAGCTGGCGGCATCGCGGATGTCGGCAAGCCCTTCGGCACTCAAGGCGGCAAATGCGCCGCTGACCAAATCCTCGCGCAAGGGGTCGGCATCGCGCGCATGCGCCTTGCGCAACACGTCCACCGCGCTCGGGGCATGTTCGAGGCTGGCATACAAAAGGCCGGTTTTCGGCTTGATCGGCAATTGCCGGCGGGCCTGCTTTGCCTTCTCGGCCAGATGCAACGTCAGCAGGCGGCGCACGCCGGCCTCATGCAGGGCCGTGGCCGTCTCGCGGCGGGCATGGACATGCAGGCCGACGCTCTCGCCCTCATCCTGCAAGGCCGGAAACGCCGGGATGCCGCCCTCGCCGATGATTTCCACCGGCACCGGTTGCGCTGGAAAGTCCAGCAGGCCGGTTTGCGCCATGTCGCGCGCGGCGCGGCTGGCAAAGGCACGCTGGGCGCGTTGACCAAAGCGCAGGCGCAGCGCGGCCAGATCACGCGAGACGGCCAGCACCTGCTTGCCGCTTTCATCCTGCAATTGCAAGTTCATGTGCAGGTGGGCAGGCAGGCTGGGCTCGTCAAAATCGCCCGCGCTGATGGCGATGCCGGAGAGTTTTTGCAAAAAGCGCGCCAGCGCCGGAGTGAAGGCATCGGCACCGGGTTCACGGTGCGCCTCGGCAAAGGCGCGGGCAAAGTCCGGGGCCGGGACGAAATTGCGGCGCAGCGTTTTAGGCAGGGTCTTGATCAGCGCCGCGGCCTTGTCCTCGACCAGCCCCGGTGCCAGCCAACTCAGGCGGGCCTCGTCCAGTGCGTTCAGAAGATGCAGCGGCAGCAGCAGGGTCATGCCATCGTCCTCGGCACCCGGCTCAAAGCGGTAGCGCACGGCCAACCGGGCATTCCCCAATGCGATATAGGGCGGAAAGCGGGCGGCATCGGTTTCATCGGCCAGAAGCAGGTCTTGCCGCGTCCATTCCAGCGCGGCCTGCCCGGCCTTGTCCAGCCGCTTGTACCAGGCATCGAGCGCCTGGGTGTTGTGCACGTGCGCGGGCAGGCGGTCGAGATACCACGCGGCCTGCCAGTCCTCATCCACCACAAGGCCGGCGCGGCGCTGCTTGGCTTCTTCTTCGCGGGCGGCGGCCAGCGTTTTCAGGTTGCGGGCAAGGAAGGCGCTGCGGGTATTGATTTCTCCTGTCACCAAGGCATCGCGGGCAAAAATGGCGCGCGCCTCCTGCGGGTACAGGCTGCCGTAATGGATCGGCTTCTTCGGTGCCAGCACCAGCCCGAACAGGCTGATCTGCTCGCTGCCGAGCACCCGTCCCTGACTGCGCGACCAGCGCGGCTCGTGATGGCGGCGCGCCAGCAGATGCGGCAATTCGGCAATCACCCAATCCGGCTCAATGGCGGCATTGCTGATGCCCCAGACTTTCTCGGTATCGAGCAACGTGGCCGAAAGCACCCACGGCGGCGGTTTTTTCGCCAGCACCGACCCCGGAAACAACTGAAACCTGCGCCCGCGCGGCCCTTGATAGGTATTGCGCTCGTCCAGATGCCCAACCTGCGTCGGCAAACCGGCAATCAAGGCACGATGAAGCGCGGCGTAGGTGACTTCGGAAGAGCCGGGACTCGGCACTCGGGACTCGGGACTCGGTGTCGCAGCGGATACATTGCCTGTCTTGTGGGTAATCCCGGCATCCGTGATGGATTGGTTTGTCGCGCGCATGGCAGCGACTTTGCCCGGTTTTTGCTTTTCCGAGTGCCGAGTCCCGAGTGCCGAGTCCCGGCCCTGCTCCTCAAACACCAACTTCAATTGCCGGTGCAGTTCGCGCCATTCGCGCAGGCGCAGGAAGCCGAGGTAGTGCTTTTCCGCCCATTTGCGCAGTTGGCTCTGGCTCATCTCCTCGTGTGCCTGGCGGAAGGCTTCCCACAGGTTCCAGATGCCGAGAAATTCGGATTTGGCGTCGGCAAAAAGCGCATGGGCATTATCGGCGGCGGCGCGGGCATCGGCCGGGCGTTCGCGCGGGTCCTGAATGCCGAGAAAGCTCGCAATCGCCAGCATCTGCGGCAGGACGCCGTGCGTGCGTGCGGCCAGCAGCATGCGCGCGAGCTTCACGTCCACCGGCAAGCGTGCCATTTCCCGGCCCAGTGCAGTCAGGCGGCGCGCGTTGTCCAGTGCACCCAGCTCGGCCAGCTGCTGCCAGCCATCGGCCACCGCACGTGGCTCGGGCGGCTCGATGAAGGGAAAACGCTCGATTTCACCAAGGCCGATGGCGAGCATGCGCAGAATCACTCCGGCCAGTGCCGAGCGGCGGATTTCCGGGTCGGTGAACTCGGCGCGGGCAAGGAAATCGGCCTCGGAGTACAGCCGGATGCACACCCCATCGGCCACCCGCCCGCAACGCCCGGCGCGCTGGTTGGCACTGGCCTGGCTGATGGCTTCGATGTGCAGGCGGTCGAGTTTTTGCCGCGGGCTGTAGCGCTTGACGCGGGCAAGGCCCGGGTCCACCACATAGCGGATGCGCGGCACCGTCAGCGAGGTTTCCGCCACATTGGTGGCAAGCACGATGCGGCGTTTGCTGCCGGGGTTGAATACCTTGTCCTGATCCTTGGCCGAAAGCCGCGCATACAGCGGGATGACTTCGGTGGCGCGGTATTGGCGTTTCTCCAGCGCCAGATGCGCATCGCGGATTTCGCGCTCGCCCGGCAGGAAAACCAGCGTGTCGCCCAGCGGGTTTTCCCGGGTGATTTCATCGCAGGCGGCAAGAATCCCGTCGAGCACGCTGCGCGCGCCGTCATCCTCGCCCTCGCCTTCGAGCGGTCGATAGCGCACTTCCACCGGATAGGTGCGTCCGGCAACGACAACCACCGGCGCATCGCCAAAGTGGGCGGCAAAACGCGCCGTGTCGATGGTGGCCGAGGTGACGATCAGCTTCAACTCCGGGCGCTTTTGCAAAAGCGTTTTGAGATAGCCCAGCAAAAAGTCGATGTTGAGGCTGCGCTCGTGGGCTTCGTCGATGATGATCGTGTCGTAGCGCGAAAGCCAGCGGTCGGACTGGATTTCCGCCAGCAGGATGCCGTCGGTCATGAACTTGATGGCGGTGTTGTCGCTCACCTGTTCGTTGAAACGCACCTGAAAGCCGACCGCACCGCCCAGCGGCACCTGCAATTCCTCGGCCACCCGTCGTGCCACCTGCCGCGCGGCAATCCGGCGCGGCTGGGTGCAGCCGATCATCCCGGCCTCGCCGCGCCCGGCCATCAGGCAGAGCTTGGGCAGCTGGGTGGTCTTGCCGCTGCCGGTTTCCCCCGCCAGCACCACCACCTGATGCTGACGAATCAAGGCGATGATCTCCTCGGCCTTTTCCGCCACCGGCAAGGCGGCATTGATGGTGGCCTTCGGCAATTGCGCCATGCGCGCGGCACGGGCGGCCAGCGAAGTGGCGAGCGCTTCGGCAAACGCAGCCTGCAAGGCGGCATCGGCGGGCTTGCCCTGCCATTTGCGCCACAGCCCGAGCAGTCGCCCGCGATCGCGGCAAAGTGCCGTGTCGATGGCACGGCGTGCCTCGTGCAATTGCGCCCGAGTACCGCTTGCGGGTTGGTCAGCGCCCGCTTTCATCGCCCCAGAGCTGTTTGTGCAGTTGCAGCTGAAAACGTACCGGCAACCGGTCGGCCACGATCCAGTCGGCCAACTCGCGGGCGGAAATTTCGGAAAAACTGGGCGAGAACAACACCTCGCAGCGCGCAGGCAGATCATGCTCGGCAAGCACCGCACGGCTCCAGTCGTAATCCTCGCGCGAGCAAATGACGAACTTCACCTGATCCTTCGGCTGCAACAAGGCCAGGTTTCGCCACAGATTGCGTGCCACCTCGCCCGAGCCCGGCGTTTTCACGTCCACCACGCGGACAACGCGCGGATCAACCTCGGCGATGTCCAGTGCGCCGGAGGTCTCCAGCGAAACTTCCAGCCCGGCATCGCAGAGCTTTTGCAAAAGCACAAGGCAGCGACGCTGCGCCAGCGGCTCGCCACCGGTAACGCAGACATGGCGCACGCGGTGGCTCAACACTTCGGCCACGATGGCGTCGATGTCCTGCCATTGCCCGCCGTGAAAGGAATAGGTGGTATCGCAATAGCCACAGCGCAGCGGGCAGCCGGTCAGACGCACGAACACGGTCGGCCAGCCCACGCTGCGGGATTCGCCCTGCAGGGAGCAGAAGATTTCGGTGATGCGAAGACGTGCCGCCTGCGCGGCGGCATCGGAGGTTTCAAGGTTCATTGCTGCGGATTTTACCGGCATCGAGCGCCAGCAGGAATGAATGCCCGGTGCCCCACTCGAAGGTGCGGCAAGGCGACGGGGGGCAAGACATGCGTGCAGGTCGGCCGGTTCCGTGCAGTGGGAGGACGAGGCGTACAGACACCTGCCCGGCGGAGCGGGCAGGTGAGGGGACAAAATTCAGCCGCGCACGATCAGCGTATCGGTGACAGCTGTTTCCAGCAATCGTTTGGCGACGCTGCCAATCAGGACATCGGCAAGGCGGCTGCGGCCATGGCTGGCGATCACGGCAAGATCAAGCTGCTCGTCCGTACTGACTTGATGCAGCAGGCGGATCGGGTTGGCCAGCCGAATGCAGAGTTGCCATTGGTCGGCCTGTGCTGCAGGCAGGCAGTTGGCGCGCCATTGCAGCAAAGTCTGGTTGGCCTCTTCGGCAGCTTTGTTCAAGGTGCTTTCCCGCTCCTCCGGCGTGCCGGTCAAATCACGCAGAGGCACGTCGTAGCCATGCAGAATCAGGCGGGTTTGTGCGTCATCGAACCAGCCGGCGGCTATCTGCAATGCCTGTTGGGCAGCATTGGAAAGATCGCTGGCAACACCGATGCGGGTGTAGGCATTGCGCACCCTGCGCTGTACGACCAGTACCGGAATTGGACTGTGGCGACTCAGCCAGATGACGGTGGAGCCGAGCGATACGCGTTGCATGGCATCGCTGCGGGCAATACCGGTGATGATGAGGCCGCAGCCGGTTTCCTGTGCCACGCGCAGGGCGGTTTCGCCGATATGTCCGGCGTTTTCGATGCGAATTTCGATATTTACCGAAGTCTCGGGCAGTTCCGCACGGATGCGTGCCTGCAGGAGGTCGGCGGGAGATGGGGCGGTGTCTTCCTCTTCCTCGCCCTCCTGGAAATGATTGGGGCGGCTGAAGCTGGATTCCTGCGGCAGTACCACCAGCACAACCAAGCGTGCCTGCCAGTGAGCGGCGAGCTGCAGGGCGCGATCGAAGGCACGGTCGGAGCGGGCACTGAGATCGGTGGCCAGCAGGATGCCGGAGGGGCGGGCGGGAAGCGGGGGAACGGACATGCAGAACTCCTGATGGGATTTTCTCTCGCCAAGTTTAGCGGCAGAGGTGTGTGCGGCACAGATATCGGCATGCCCCAAACCAGTCCGCCCGGCATTGCCGGGCGGACTGGTTTGGGGACGGGAGGTTCGGCTCAGCCGAAGGTGCCGTCACGGGCAGGGTTCTCGCCGCGATGATGGTCGACCATTTTTTCCTTGTGCTTCATCAGCAATCGGTCGAGTTTGTCGATGAGAAGATCGATGGCCGCATACATGGTCGGGGCGCTGGCATCGGCGTGATAGTCGGCACCATTGACCCGGATATGGCCTTCGACGCGATGATTGGGTTTGTCCAGTCCAAGCTGCAGGCGGACATCCATCGGGTGATCGAAATGCCGCTTCAGGCGCGCTATGCGCTCTTCGCCGTAGTTGCGCAGAGCGTCGGTGACTTCGATGTGCTGGCCTTGGATCTCAATGCGCATATCTTTTCTCCTCATGGTGTGGTTTGCGCACCCCAAGCATGGCGCAAAACGGGGCGTTTGGGGTGAAATTGGCGTTAAAAATTTTTGCCTCCCGGATGGGGCGGCTTACAATGTGCACAGTTGCAATTTTTCTCCCCTGAACATGAGCCGCATCCCGACCCTTGACATTCGCCGCTTCACCCAGCCAGCCAGTGCCGCCGATCGTGCCGCTTTCGTCGATGAATTGGCCGCGACCTATCGCGAATGGGGCTTTGCCGGAATCTCCGGGCATGGCATCGAGGATGCGCTGGTGGATGCGGCCTATGCCGATTTCAAGGCGTTCTTTGCCTTGCCGGAGGAAGTCAAGCGCCAATATCACCTTGCCGGGCAGGGCGGTGCGCGCGGTTACACGCCGTTCGGCATCGAAACCGCCAAGGGGGCGCAGCATCATGATCTCAAGGAGTTCTGGCACATCGGTCGGGAGATTCCGCGCACCTCGCACCATGCCGAGGTGATGCCCGCCAATGTCTGGCCGGCGGAGGTGCCGGGCTTCCGCGAGCATGGCTATGCCCTGTATCAGGCGCTGGACAATCTGGGCAGTCAGGTGCTGGCGGCGCTGGCGCTTTCCCTCGGGCTGCCGGAGCACTGGTTTGCCGACAAGACCGACTTCGGCAACTCCATCCTGCGTCCGATCCACTACCCGCCGATCACCACGCCCGATATCCCCAACGTGCGTGCCGGCGCGCATGAGGACATCAATCTCATCACCCTGCTGGTCGGGGCGAGCGCGGCCGGGCTGGAAGTGCTCTCGCGCAAGGGCGAATGGGTGCCGTACACCGCCGAGCCCGGCACCATCGTGGTCAACATCGGCGACATGCTGCAACGCCTGACCAACCACGTCTATCCCTCCACCACTCATCGCGTGGTCAATCCGCCGGGGGACGAGGCGCGCCAGCCGCGCTATTCCACGCCGTTCTTCCTGCATCCGAATCCGGATTTCCTGATCGACGTGCTGCCGCAGTGCATCAGCGCCGACAACCCCAACCGTTATCCCGAACCCATTACCGCGCACGGCTATCTGATGCAGCGTCTGCGCGAAATCAAACTGACCTGAGAACTGCAAGGAGCCCCAAGTGCGCAAGAAAATCGTGGCTGGCAACTGGAAAATGAACGGCAATCGCGCCTTTGCCCGCGAGCTGCTGGCAAATCTCGTGCTGCCGCAGGGCGGCCAGACCGAGGTGCTGGTGTTTCCGCCGCTGGCCTATCTGGCCGAGCTTGCCGGGGCAGGGCAGGCAGGCTTGGCCTTTGGCGCGCAGGATGTCAGCGTGCACGAGAAAGGCGCCTATACCGGCGAAGTCGCCGCGCCGATGCTGAAGGACATCGGTGCCAGCCATGTGCTGGTCGGTCACTCCGAGCGCCGCCAGTATCACGCCGAAAGCAGCGAAATCGTCGCGCAGAAGTTCGCCGCGGCGAAAAAGGTCGGCCTGTTGCCGGTGCTGTGCGTGGGCGAAACGCTGGCCGAGCGCGAGGCCGGGCAGACCGAAGCGCGCATTGCCGAACAACTGGATGCCGTGTTCGCTCTCCTGGGCGATGCGGCACTGGCCGATGCCATCGTCGCCTACGAGCCGGTCTGGGCCATCGGCACCGGCAAGACGGCAACGCCGGAGGAGGCGCAGGCGGTGCATGCCTTCATCCGTGGCGAAGTGGCGCGTCGGGATGCTACCATTGCCGATTCACTGCCGATTCTCTACGGCGGCAGTGTCAAGGCCGACAACGCCGCCATGCTGTTTGCGCAGCCGGATGTCGATGGCGGCTTGGTGGGCGGTGCCGCACTGGTGGCCGCCGAGTTCAACGGCATCATCGCGGCAGCGGTGGCCTGACAGGTATCAACATGCAGCAGTTTCTCTGGATTCTCAACATTCTCTATGTGCTGATTGCGCTTGCTATGATCGTGCTCATCCTGATGCAGCGCGGCGCGGGAGCTGCAGCCGGTTCGGGCTTTGGCGGCGGCGCTTCGGGCACCGTGTTTGGTGCCAGAGGCTCGGCCAACTTCCTTTCCAAATCCACCAAGTGGCTGGCGGTGGCCTTCTTCGGTCTCACCCTCGGCATGGCCTGGATGCACATGCAAGGCGCGAGCAAGGCCAGACAGCAGCAGATGGATCTGGGCGTGATGGCGCCGCCGGCCGTGCCGAAAGCACCGGCTGCCTCGGCCACGCCGGCTGCTGCACCAGCTGCTCCGGTATCGGCACCGGCCACCCCGGTCGAGCCTGCTGCGCCCGCAGCGGAAGAAAAAAATCCGTAAAAAGCGCACAAAAGGACTTGCCAGAATTCAGCTCTGGATTACAATAGTCATTCTCCTGGCGCGGTAACGCAAAGGGAACTTGCCCAGGTGGCGGAATTGGTAGACGCACTACCTTGAGGTGGTAGCGGCTTCGGTCGTGGGGGTTCGAGTCCCCCCTTGGGCACCATATGTACGGGTTCGGGCCTCTTTCGGGAGGCCCGGATTCTATCCAGCCACGCCGCATGCCTCGTGCGGCCTAGCCGATGAGACTGCCGTGCTGGCCGAATATCTGCCGACTCTGCTGTTTTTGATCGTTGCCTCGGGAATCGGCATTGCGCTGATCGTCATCGGCAACCTGGTCGGGCCCAAAGCGCCCAGCGCCGAGAAACTCTCTCCTTACGAGTGCGGCTTCCTCCCGTTCGAGGATGCGCGCATGCAGTTCGATGTGCGCTATTACCTGATCGCCATCCAGTTCATCGTCTTCGACCTTGAAATCATCTTCATCGTGCCGTGGACGCAGGTGTTCATGGAGCTGGGTGCTCGCTCGCTGGTGACGATGGGGCTGTTCGTCGGGATGCTGTTCCTTGGCTTCATTTACGTCTGGAAGAGGGGGGCGCTCGAATGGGAGTGAGCCATACGCCTTTCTACAATCCGCTGCCCGAAGGGCGGCTGGATGATTTGCTGCGTCCGGAGCATGACAACCCGGTGATGCAGCAGGGTTTCGTCACCACCAGCATGGACGCGCTGTGGAACTGGGCGCGCACCGGCTCGATGTGGCCGATGACCTTCGGTCTTGCCTGTTGCGCCGTGGAAATGATGCATGCCGGTGCCGCGCGCATCGACATGGATCGCTTCGGCGTGGTGTTCCGCCCCTCGCCGCGCCAGTCCGACGTGATGATCGTGGCCGGGACGCTGGTCAACAAGATGGCACCGGCCTTGCGCAAAGTGTACGACCAGATGCCCGACCCGAAATGGGTCATCTCGATGGGCAGCTGTGCCAACGGTGGCGGGTATTACCACTATTCCTACTCGGTGGTGCGCGGCTGCGATCGCGTGGTGCCGGTGGATGTGTACGTGCCCGGCTGCCCGCCCACGGCCGAGGCGCTGGCCTACGGCATCCTGCAATTGCAGAAGAAAATCCGCCGCAGCACCGTGTTCGGCAAGACGCCGGAAGGTGTGTCTGCGGCTGCCCAGTCCTGAGGCCTTGGCATGAACCAGAACGCAGCAAACTTTGCCCGGATGCTTGGCGAGCGCTTTCCCGCCTGTCAGGTACATGTCGCGCAGCCGCGTGGCGAAATCACCCTGGAAGTGCCGAGCGGGCAGTGGCAGTCGGTGGCTCGCGCCCTGCGCGACGAGTTCGGCTTCGAGCAGCTCGTCGATCTCTCCGGCATTGACTACCTTGGCTACGGCAGCGACGAGTGGGATACCGATGTCTCCTCCAGCGGCTTTTCCCGCGGTGTGGAAGGCGGCAATGTCGGTCGTTTCCGCTGGGGCGAGACGATGAGCGAGCAGGCCCCGCAGCCGATCGGCATCGAGCCGGTGGAAGCGGCGCCGTCGCGCCGTTTTGCCGCTGTTGCCCACCTGCTTTCGATCAGCCGCAATCAGCGCCTGCGCCTGCGCGAATTCTGCGCCGACGACAGCCTGCCAATGGTGGACTCGCTCACCGGTATCTGGCCGGGTGCCGACTGGTTCGAGCGCGAAGCCTTCGATCTGTTCGGCATCATCTTCCGCGGCCACCCGGATTTGCGCCGCATCCTGACCGACTACGGTTTCGTCGGCCACCCGTTCCGCAAGGACTTCCCGCTGATCGGTAATGTCGAAGTGCGCTACGACGCGGAAAAGGAGCGCGTGGTGTACGAGCCGGTCACCTCGGTGGAGCCGCGCGTGGGCGTGCCGCGCGTGGTGCGTGATGATGCCCGCTTTGCCACCGCCGAAGGCGAGGGCCGCGAGCTGAAATTTGATGGAGCCGCCCGATGAGCGATATTCGCCACGCCGCGCCGCATGGCCTTCTGGCCAGCAACGCCGCCGAAGCCCGGCAGGAAATCCGCAACTACACCCTGAACTTCGGCCCGCAGCACCCGGCGGCGCACGGCGTTTTGCGCCTGATTCTGGAAATGGACGGCGAAACGGTGATGCGTGCAGACCCGCACGTGGGGCTGTTGCATCGCGGCACCGAGAAGCTGGCCGAATCCAAGCCGTTCAATCAGTCGATCGGCTACATGGATCGTCTTGACTACGTCTCCATGATGTGCAACGAACACGCCTATGTGCGTGCCATCGAGACCCTGCTTGGCGTGGAAGCACCGGAGCGCGCGCAGTGGATTCGCACCATGTTCGACGAAATCACCCGCATCCTGAACCACCTGATGTGGGTCGGCTCGAACGCGCTCGACCTGGGGGCGATGGCGGTGTTCCTGTATGCCTTCCGCGAGCGCGAAGAGCTGATGGACGTGTACGAGGCGGTTTCCGGCGCGCGCATGCACGCGGCCTACTACCGTCCCGGCGGCGTGTATCGCGATCTGCCGGACAAGATGCCGCGCTACAAGGAATCGAAGTGGAAGAAGGGCGGCAAGCTCAAGCGTTTCAACGAATGGCGCGAAGGCTCGATGCTGGATTATCTCGAAGCCTTTACCCGGGATTTCCCGCGTCGTGTCGATGAATACGAAACCCTGCTGACCGACAACCGCATCTGGAAGCAGCGCACCGTCGGCATCGGCGTGGTGTCGCCCGAACAGGCCCATGCCTGGGGCATGAGCGGCCCGATGCTGCGCGGCTCGGGCATCGAATGGGATCTGCGCAAGAAGCAGCCGTATGCCAAATATGCCGAAGTCGATTTCGACATCCCGGTGGGCGTCAACGGCGACTGCTACGACCGCTATCTGGTGCGCATTGCCGAAATGCGCGAATCCAACCGCATCATCGCCCAGTGCGTGAAGTGGCTCAAGGCCAATCCCGGCCCGGTGATGCTCGACAACAAGAAGGTTTCCCCGCCGCGTCGCGAAGCGATGAAGGACGACATGGAAGCCCTGATCCACCACTTCAAGCTGTTCTCCGAGGGCTATTCGGTGCCGGCCGGGGAAACCTATTCGGCGGTGGAAGCGCCCAAGGGCGAGTTCGGCTGCTGGCTGGTTTCCGATGGTGCCAACAAGCCGTTCCGCTGCAAATTGCGGGCTCCGGGCTTTGCCCACCTCTCCTCGATGGACGCCATCGTCAAAGGCCACATGCTGGCCGACGTGGTGGCGATGATCGGTACTTACGACATTGTGTTTGGTGAAATCGACCGATGAAAGCCACCGGCAATTTCGAAAACGCGCGCAACGTGGATCCGATGGTCGTGCTGACGGCCCAGACCCGTGCGCATATCGACCATTGGCTCGGCAAGTTTCCGCCCGACCGCAAGCGCTCGGCGCTGCTGCAAGGCCTGTTCGCCGCGCAGGAGCAGAACGAGGGCTGGCTGTCGGACGAGCTGATCGCCGCGGTGGCCAAATACCTCGGCCTGCCGCCGGTGTGGGCGTATGAAGTCGCCACCTTCTACTCGATGTTCGAGACCGAAAAGGTCGGGCGCAACAATGTCGCCTTCTGCACCAACATCAGCTGCTGGTTGAACGGCGCGGAAAAGCTGGTGGCGCATGCGGAGAAGAAACTCGGCTGCAAGCTGGGCGAGTCCACCGCCGATGGCCGCGTCTATCTCAAGCGCGAAGAAGAATGCGTGGCCGCTTGCTGCGGCGCACCGGTGGTGGTCATCAATGGCCACTATCACGAAAAGCTCACCCCGGAAAAGGTGGACGAGCTTCTGGACGGGTTGAAATAACATGGCCGGACATTCGCACTACGCCGAGGGCTACGGCCCGGTGGGCCCGGCGCCCGAAGCGCACAACGTGGTCTACACCACGCTGCATTTCGACAAGCCGTGGTCGTACGAGAACTACCTCAAGACCGGCGGCTACGTCGCCCTGCGCAAGATTCTCGAAGAGAAGATCGCGCCCGCCGACGTGATCGAAATGGTCAAGGCCTCGGGGCTGCGCGGCCGCGGCGGCGCAGGCTTCCCGACCGGTCTCAAATGGTCCTTCATGCCCAAGGGCGAAGGACAGAAGTACATCCTGTGCAATTCGGACGAATCCGAGCCCGGTACCGCCAAGGACCGCGACATCCTGCGCTACAACCCGCATGCGGTGGTGGAAGGCATGGCGATTGCCTGCTATGCCACCGGCAGCACGGTGGCCTACAACTACCTGCGCGGCGAGTTCCATCACGAGCCGTTCGAGCATTTCGAGTCCGCCCTGCAGGAAGCCTATGCCCACGGCTGGCTTGGCAAGAACATTCTCGGCAGCGGCATCGACATCGACATTTATGCCGCCTTGGGTGCCGGTGCCTACATCTGCGGCGAAGAAACCGCGCTGATGGAATCGCTGGAAGGCAAGAAGGGCCAGCCGCGCTTCAAGCCGCCGTTCCCGGCCAACTTCGGCCTGTACGGCAAGCCGACCACCATCAACAACACCGAAACCTATGCCTCGGTGCCGGCCATCATCCGCAATGGCGCGGAATGGTTTGCCGGGCTTGGCATTCCCAACAACGGCGGGCCGAAGGTGTTTTCGGTGTCCGGCCATGTCAACAATCCCGGCAACTTCGAAATCCGTCTCGGCACGCCCTTTGCCGAGCTTCTGCGGCTTGCCGGCGGCGTGCGCAACGGCAACAAGCTCAAGGCGGTGATTCCCGGTGGCTCCTCGATGAAGGTGCTGCCGGCCGACACCATGATGGCCTGCACCATGGACTATGACAGCATCGGCAAGGCCGGCTCCGGTCTTGGTTCGGGCGCAGTCATCGTGATGGATGAAACCACCTGCATGGTGCGTGCCTGCCAGCGCATTTCCCGGTTCTACTTCAAGGAATCCTGCGGCCAGTGCACGCCCTGCCGCGAAGGCACCGGCTGGATGTACCGGATGCTGACCCGTATCGCCAATCTGGAAGCCACGCTGGACGACCTGCACATGCTGCGCGCCGCCGCCGGGCAGATCGAAGGCCATACCATCTGCGCCTTCGGTGAAGCCGCCGCCTGGCCGGTGCAGGGCTTCCTGCATCATTTCTGGGACGAGTTTGAATATGCCATCGTCAACAAGCGTTTCCTGGTGGACGACATCCGCGATGGCAAGGTAATCGAGAAGGTGGCCGCATGAGTGCGCAACCGGCAAACCCGAACCTGCCGCCCGATCACGTCACCATCTTCATTGATGGCGTCGAGCTGGCAGCGCCGAAAAACAGCATGATCATCCATGCCGCCGACAAGGCCGGCATTCCGATTCCGCGCTTCTGCTACCACGAGAAGCTGCCGATTGCGGCCAACTGCCGCATGTGCCTTGTGGAAGCGGAAATGGGCGGACGCATGAGCCCCAAGCCGCTGCCGGCCTGCGCCACGCCGGTGGCCGACGGCATGAAGGTGTTTACCCGCAGCGACAAGGCATTGAAGTCGCAGCGTAACGTGATGGAGTTCCTGCTCATCAACCACCCGCTGGATTGCCCGGTATGCGATCAGGGCGGCGAATGCGAATTGCAGGACGTTTCGGTCGGCTATGGCCGCGGCATCAGCCGCTATGCCGAAACCAAGCGTGCGGTGGCCGATGAAGACCTCGGCCCGCTGGTGGCAACGGAAATGACCCGCTGCATCCAGTGCACCCGCTGCATCCGCTTCACCGCGGAAATCGCCGGCACCTACGAGCTTGGCGGCATGCAGCGCGGTGAAAACCTGCAAATCGGCACCTTCGACGGCAAGCCACTGACGACGGAACTCTCCGGCAACGTCATCGACGTGTGCCCGGTCGGTGCGCTCACCAACAAGGTGTTCCAGTTCAAGGCGCGTCCGTGGGAGCTGACGGCGAAGCCCTCGCTCGGTTTCCACGATGCGCTCGGCAGCAATCTGTTCCTGCATGTGCGCCGTGGCGAAGTGCTGCGCAGCGTGCCGCGCGAGAACGAGGCGGTCAACGAATGCTGGCTGTCCGACCGCGACCGTTACGCCCATCAGGGGCTGTATGCCGAAGACCGCGCCGTTAAGCCGCTGATTCGCGTTGCCGAGGGCAGCGAGTCTTCCGCCTTCCGCGAGGCTTCCTGGGACGAGGCGCTGGCCGCCGCCGCTGCCATCCTGCGCGATAACGCCGGTGATGCGCTCGGCATGCTGGTGCATCCGGCCACCTCCAACGAGGAAGGGGCGCTTCTGGCCAAGCTCGCCGAAGTGCTCGGCACGGGCAATCTCGACCACCGCCTGAGCCAGCACGATGTATCTGATGCCGCCGTGGCCGAAGCCTTTGCCGTGGCCGTGGAAGACATCGAACACGCCGAAGTGGTGGTGGTGCTGGGCAGCCAGCTGCGCCACGAAGTGCCGCTGCTGCATCAGCGCCTGCGCAAGGCCGGCAAGCGCGGCGCGAAGATTCACGTCATCAACCCGGTGGATTACGAGTTCACCTTCACCCCGGCAAGTGCCAGCATCGTGCCGCCTTCGCGTCTTGCCGAAAGCCTGCTGGCGCTGGATGTCGGCCAGAGCGAGCGCATCGCCCTGATCGTCGGCGGCATCGCCGAAAACAGCGTGCATGCCTCGGCGATCCGTGCTGCCGCAGCGGCCTTCTGCGAAAAAACCGGCGCGCGTCTGTGCCGCATCCCGCAAGGCGCCAATGCCATCGGCCTTGCCCGCATGGGCGTGTTGCCGAGTGCGCGTCCGGCTCAGGACATGCTGCGCGAAGCGCGTGGCGCCTATGTCATCTACGGCATCGAGCCGGGGCTGGATTTTGCCGATCAGGGCGTTGCCATGCGCGCGCTGGCCGCTGCCAAGACCGTGGCCTTCAGCCATTACGCTTGCCGCTCCACCCGCGAAGTGGCCGACGTGATCCTGCCGATCGGCCTCTTGCCGGAACTGGCCGCCTCGCTGACCAACCTCGATGGCCAGACCCAGACCACCCAGGCCGCCGGCAAGCTGCCGGGCGAGGCACGTGAGGGCTGGCGCGTATTGCGCGCGCTGGGTGCCCTGTTGCAGCCGGAAGCCTTCGGCTTCGTTGATCTTGCCGGCCTGCGTGCCGCCATCGCGCCGCGCACGGTGAACGTGCGTCCCGGGCATGTGGCCGCCGCCGGTGCGCCGGGGCTGGAATTGGCCGTGTCGCAGGCCATCTATCGCAGCGATGCCACGGTGCGTCGTGCTCCGGCGCTGCAATCGCATCCGCTGAGTGTCGGCGCCCGCGCCGTGCTGCATCCGAATACTGCCGCGGCGGCCGGTCTTGCCGACAAGGCGATGGGACGCTTCTCCACCGCCGCCGGTACCGCCACCTTGCCGGTGGCCGTGGATGGCCGCGTGGCCGAAGGCGTTGTCTGGGTGGAGGCAGGCTACGGTGCCACCGCACCGCTCGCCGCCAGCCGTGTGGAGGCCAAAGCCGTATGAATGCCCTGATCGAATCCCTGCACCAGTGGTTCCTTGCCCTCGGCGACATCGGTGCCGTGTTGTGGATCGTGCTGAAGATCCTCGCCATTGCCATGCCGGTGATCATCACCGTGGCCTTCTACGTGGTGTGGGAGCGCAAGCTGATCGGCTGGATGCACGTGCGCCACGGGCCGATGTATGTCGGCTTCGGCATCTTTCAGGCCTTTGCCGACGTGTTCAAGCTGCTGTTCAAGGAAGTGGTGCAGCCGGCACAGGCGAGCAAGTTTCTCTACATTCTGGCGCCACTGATTACGCTGGCACCGGCCTTCGCCGCCTGGGCGGTGGTGCCGTTCGGGGCGCAGACGGTGCTCTCCAATGCCAATGCCGGCCTGCTGTATCTGCTGGCGATGACTTCGCTCGGCGTGTACGGGGTGATTCTGGCCGGTTGGGCTTCCAACTCCAAATATGCCTTCCTCGGGGCGATGCGCTCGGCCTCGCAGGTGGTGAGCTATGAAATCGCCATGGGCTTTGCCCTGGTCGGGGTGATGATTGCCGCCGGCAGCCTCAACCTCACCGACATCGTCAATGCCCAGGCCGGCAATGCCGGCTTCCTCGAATGGTTCTGGCTGCCGCTGCTGCCGCTGTTCGTGGTGTATTTCATCTCCGGGGTGGCCGAAACCAACCGCGCGCCGTTCGACGTGGTGGAAGGCGAATCGGAAATCGTCGCCGGCCACATGGTGGAATACTCCGGCTCGCAGTTCGCGCTGTTCTTCCTCGCCGAATACGCCAACATGATTCTGGTGAGCTTCCTCACCGCGCTGTTCTTCCTCGGTGGCTGGCTCTCGCCGCTGCAAGGCTGGCTGGATCTTGGCGACGTGCACTGGCTGGTCAACTGGATCTGGCAGGGCGGCTGGCCGTGGCTGTTTGCCAAGGTGTTCTTCTTCATGAGCTGCTTCATCTGGTTCCGCGCGTCCTTCCCGCGTTACCGCTATGACCAGATCATGCGTCTGGGCTGGAAGGTGTTCATCCCCATCTGTATCGCCTGGATTGCGGTCAGCGCGCTCCTGGTGTTCTTCGGCGTCGTCAAGGCGGGAGTGTAAGACCGTGAGCCGCGTTTTCCGTTACGTCAAAAGCCTGTTCCTGTGGGAATTGCTGCAGGGCCTTTGGCTGACCCTGAAATACCTTTTCCGCGACAAGTACACGCTGATGTACCCGATGGAAAAGACTCCGCAGTCGCCGCGCTTCCGCGGCCTGCACGCGCTGCGCCGCTATCCGAACGGCGAGGAACGCTGCATTGCCTGCAAGCTGTGCGAGGCCGTCTGTCCGGCACTTGCCATCACCATTGATTCCGAGCGCCGTGCCGACGGCACCCGTCGCACCACGCGCTACGAAATCGACCTGTTCAAGTGCATCTTCTGCGGCTTCTGCGAGGAATCCTGCCCGGTGGATTCGATCGTGGAAACGCATGTGCACGAGTACCACTTCGACAAGCGTGGCCAGAACATTCTGACCAAGCCGACCCTGCTTGCCATCGGCGACCGGCTGGAAGCGGAAATCGCCGAACGTCGCGCTGCCGACGCCCCCTACCGCTGAGGACGACATGGAACTGCAAACCATCATCTTGTCCGCCTTCTATGTCTTTGCCGCCGCCGCCGCGCTGTCGGCGCTCGGTGTCATCAGCGTGAAGAATCCGGTGCATGCCGCCCTGCTGCTAGTGCTGACCTTCTTCTCCACCGCCTGTACCTGGATCGTGGCCGGTGCCGAGTTTCTCGGTGTCGCCCTGATTCTGGTGTACGTCGGCGCGGTGATGGTGCTGTTCCTGTTCGTGGTGATGATGCTGGATGTGGACACCACGCCGATGCGCGAGGGCTTCGTGCGCTACCTGCCGATCGGGCTGGTGGTGGCAGCGGTGATGCTGTTCGAGATTCTCACCCTGATCGGCATCAAGGCGCAGGTCAGCACCGCGTTCGGCGAAGCGGTGGAAGTCACCACCGGCACCGCCAATACCAAGTGGCTGGCGCAAACCCTTTACACCCGCTTCCTGCTGCCGTTCGAGCTGGCCGCGATCATCCTCACCGTGGCGGTGATTGCCGCGGTGATGCTGGCCCTGCGCGTGCGCAGCGGCAACAAGCGGCAGAACCCGGCCGAGCAGGCTGCGGTCAAGGCACAAGGCCGCGTGCGCATGGTGAAGATGGCGGCCGAAGTGCCGGCCCAACACGACGAGGAGACGCCCTGATGTTCGATTTGCCCTTGAGCCTTGGCCACTACCTCGCCTTCGGCGCAGTGATGTTCTGCATCAGCGTGGCGGGGATTTTCCTCAACCGCAAGAACGTCATCATTCTGTTGATGTGCATCGAGCTGATGCTTCTGGCGGTGAACATCAATTTTGTCGCCTTCTCGCGGCAGATGGCCAACCCCGACGGCCAGATCTTTGTGTTCTTCATCCTGACCGTGGCCGCGGCCGAGGCCGCCATCGGCCTTGCGATTCTGGTGGCGCTGTTCCGCAGCCGCCGCACCATCGAAGTCATGAAGCTCGACACCCTGAAAGGATGACCTGGCGCCTGCCTTCGGGCAGGCAAGCGACCTCCGACAGCCCCGGCAATACGGCGTAACCTGACATGACCCTATCGACCACCCAACTTCTCATCATCGTGCTGGCACCGCTGTTCGGTTCCATCGTTGCCGGTCTTTTTGGACGGCAGGTGGGCCGTGTCGGTGCGCATACCGTCACCATTGCCGGTGTCGCGCTGGCCTGCGGGCTGTCGCTGCACGTGCTGTGGCAGCTGGTCGGGCAGGGGGCCGAAGCCTACAACCAGAACGTCTATACCTGGTTCGAAATCGGCCAGTATTCGGCGCACGTGGGCTTCATGGTGGACAAGCTGACTGCCATGATGATGGTGGTGGTCACCTTCGTTTCGCTGCTGGTACACCTCTATACCATCGGCTACATGGAAGAAGACCCCGGCTACCAGCGCTTCTTCAGCTACATCTCGCTGTTCACCTTCTCCATGCTGATGCTGGTGATGAGCAACAACTTCCTGCAACTGTTCTTCGGTTGGGAAGCGGTGGGGCTGGTGTCGTATCTCCTGATCGGTTTCTGGTACAAGAAGCCGACCGCCATCTTCGCCAACCTGAAGGCTTTTCTGGTCAACCGCGTCGGCGACTTCGGCTTCCTGCTCGGCATCGCCGGCATCCTGTACTGGTTCAAGAGCCTCGACTATGTCGAAGTGTTCCAGAACCTCGACGTGCTGAGCGGGCAGAGCGTGCCCGGCTTCGAAAGCTGGAGCGCAGTCACCTTCATCTGCATTTGCCTGTTCATCGGGGCGATGGGCAAGTCCGCACAGGTGCCGCTGCACGTGTGGTTGCCTGACTCGATGGAAGGCCCGACGCCCATTTCCGCGCTGATCCACGCCGCCACCATGGTGACGGCCGGCATCTTCATGGTGGCGCGCATGTCGCCCCTGTTTGAACTCTCGCCGACCGCACTGGAAGTGGTGCTGTTCGTCGGTGCCACCACCGCCTTCTGGACCGGCCTGATCGGCATGGTGCAGAACGACATCAAGCGCGTGGTGGCGTACTCCACCCTGTCACAGCTGGGCTACATGACAGTGGCGCTTGGCGTCTCCGCCTACTCGGCGGCGGTGTTTCACCTGATGACGCACGCCTTCTTCAAGGCGCTGCTGTTCCTCGCGGCCGGCTCGGTCATCATCGGCATGCATCACGAGCAGGACATGCGCAAGATGGGCGGCCTGCGCAAGTACATGCCGATTACCTTCGTGACCTCGCTGATCGGCACGCTGGCACTGGTGGCCACGCCGTTCTTCAGCGGCTACTACTCCAAGGACGCGATCATCGTCGCGGCCGGCGAAAACGCCGCGGCGAGTGGCGGCTTCATCGCCCAGTACGGCTATTGGGCGGTGTTGCTCGGTGCCTTCGTCACCAGCTTCTACAGCTTCCGCCTGCTGTATCTGACCTTCTTCGGCGAGGAGCGTTTCCGCCATGCCGCGCACGATGACCACGGCCATCATGACGCGCATCACGATGACCACCACGGCCACGGTGCGCACGAGCCGCACGAATCGCCGTGGGTGGTGACGGTGCCGCTGGTGCTGCTGGCGATTCCCTCGATTCTGATCGGCTTCTTCACCGCCGGGCCGATGCTGTTCGGTACCGACTGGAGCGGCAAGGTGCCGCAGGAAGGCTTCTTCCACAACATCATCTTCGTCAACGAAGCGCGTGATGTGATGGCGAAGATTGCCGAGCACGATTGGCATGGCCCGGTGGCCTTCGCCCTGCACGGCTTCGTCACCCCGGCATTCTGGCTGGCCTTCGCCGGCTTCGCGCTGGCGACCTTGATGTATGTGTTCAAACCTGGCCTTGCCGATACGGCCTCGCGCGTGTTCCGCCTGCCGATCCGCATCCTGGAAGAGAAGTACGGCTTCGACAAGCTGTGGATCAACGGTTTTGCCGGCGGCAGCGTGCTGCTCGGCAAACTGTTCCGCTGGTTCGACGCCACCGTGGTGGACAAGGGCGCGGTCGGTGGCAGCGCCGGCGCGGTGGGGCTGATTGCCGCCACCGTGCGCCGGATGCAGACCGGCCGCATCTACAGTTATGCCTTTGCCATGATTATCGGTTTGATCGTGCTGCTGGCCTGGCTTGCCCGGTCGGCGGCATGAGTGGGATGGACGCAATGAATGTGATGTCGATGACGATGAGGATCGCCAAGTGAGCCAACTGCCTTTGCTCAGCCTGTTGATCTGGCTGCCGATTCTCGGCGGTGCTGCCCTGCTTGCCATGGGGCGCCTGCCGGCCAACGCCGCCCGCTGGGGTGCGCTGCTGGTCTCGCTGGTGACGCTCGGCCTGTCGCTGCCGCTCTTGACCGGCTTTGATTACGCCAACCCCGGCCTGCAGTTCGTCGAGAACAAGGCATGGATCGAAGCATGGAACATCCGCTATCACCTCGGCGCCGATGGCATCGCGGTGGCGCTGATCGTGCTCACCACCATCACCAGCGTGCTGGTTTTCCTCGGTGCGTGGGGCTCGGTGAACGAGCGCGTCAATCAGTACTACGCTGCCTTCCTGATTCTCGAAGGGATGATGGTGGGCGTGTTCGCCGCCGCCGATGCGCTCTTGTTCTACATCTTCTTCGAGGCCATGCTGATCCCGATGTTCATCATCATCGGTGTCTGGGGTGGGCCGCGCCGGGTGTATGCCTCGGTCAAATTCTTCCTGTATACCTTCCTCGGCTCGGTGTTCATGCTGGTCGGGCTGGTCTATCTCTACCTCAAGGGCGGCAGCTGGCAGCTAGCCGACATGGTGGCGCTGCCGCTGTCGATGACCGAGCAGAGCTGGCTGTTCTTCGCCTTCCTCGCCGCCTTCGCGGTCAAGGTGCCGATGTTCCCGGTGCATACCTGGTTGCCCGACGCGCACGTGGAAGCCCCGACCGCAGGTTCGGTGGTGCTGGCCGCGATCATGCTAAAAATCGGTGGCTACGGCTTCCTGCGCTTCAATCTGCCGATCACGCCCGACGCCAGCCACGAGTTTGCCTGGCTCGTCATCGCCCTGTCGCTGGTGGCGGTGGTGTACATCGGGCTGGTGGCACTGGTGCAGGACGACATGAAGAAGCTGATCGCCTATTCGTCGATCTCGCACATGGGCTTCGTCACCCTCGGCATCTTCATCGCCATGGGTCTGATGCGTGATGGTGGCAATGCCGACGCCGCCCGCCTCGGCCTGCAGGGCGCGATGGTGCAGATGATTTCACACGGCTTCATCTCCGGCGCGATGTTCTCCTGCATCGGCGTACTGTATGACCGCATGCACACCCGCATGATTCGCGACTACGGCGGCGTGGTGAACAGCATGCCGTGGTTCGCCGCCTTGTTCGTCCTGTTCGCCTTCGCCAACTCCGGCCTGCCGGCCACCTCCGGCTTCGTCGGCGAGTTCATGGTGATTCTGGCGAGCTTCCAGTTGAACCCGTGGGTGGCCTTTGCCGCGGCCACCACCCTGATCGCCGGTGCCGCCTACACCCTGTGGCTGACCAAGCGCGTGATCTGGGGCGAAGTAACCAACCCGGAAGTGGCCAAGCTCAAGGACGTGAATGCCCGCGAAGCCTTGGTGCTGGTCGCCTTCGCCGTCGGCGTTCTGGCCATTGGCCTGTATCCCAAGCCGTTGACCGACCTGATGGAACCGTCCATCGCGCAGTTGGCCAACCAACTCACCACCAGCAAGCTGATTGGGCCGTAATCGATGGAAACCATGCTGCAATTCGATTCCGCAGAACTCCGGGCGCTGTTGCCCGAGCTGGTACTGGCCGGCGCCACCTTTGCCCTGCTGCTGTTTGACCTGTTCTTCGACAGCAAGCAGAAAGGCATCACCCACTGGCTGTCGATGCTGGTGCTGATTGGCGTGGGCATCATGGCGCTGATGGGAGCAGGTGGCTACAACGACGATCAAGTGCTGATGAACGGCATGTTCATCCGCGATGCGCTCGGCAATTTCAGCAAAGGCGTGATCTGTCTGGTGGCCGCGGTCGGCTTCATCTACACCCTGCCGTATCTCAAGGCGCGAGGCATCTACAAGGGCGAAGTGCCGGTGCTGATGCTGTTCGCCGTGCTCGGCATGATGGTGCTGGCTTCCGCGGCCAATCTCATCATGGTGTACGTCGGGCTGGAAATGCTGGCGCTTTCCTCCTATGCCCTCGTCGCCATCGACCGCGACAATCCGCGTGCCACTGAAGCAGCGATGAAGTATTTCGTCCTCGGCTCGCTCGCCTCCGGCCTGATGCTGTACGGCATGTCGCTGGTCTATGGCGGCCTCGGCACGCTGGATCTGCCGAACATCTACAGCGACATGGTCAACCCGGCATGGGTCAACATCGGCATGGTGTTCATCCTCGCCGGTGCCGCCTTCAAGCTCGGTGCCGCGCCGTTCCACATGTGGATCTCCGACGTCTATCAGGGCGCGCCGACCCCGGTGACGATGTTCATCGGTGCCGCACCGAAAGTGGCTGCCTTCGTGATGGTGTTCCGCCTGTTCGTCGGTGAAGACAACTATCTCGGCTGGAACGAAACCTTCCGCACCCTGATTGCCGGCGTGGCCGCGCTCTCGCTCATCATCGGCAACCTGATGGCCCTGTGGCAGGGCAACCTCAAGCGCATGCTGGCCTATTCCACCGTCTCGCACATCGGCTTCCTGCTGATGGGGCTGGCCGGTGGCAGCGAAGGCGCATACGAAGCCTCATTGTTCTATGCCGTGGTCTATGCCGTTACCACGCTGGCGGCATTCGGCTTCATCACCCTGATGTCGAAACAAGGCTTCGAGGCCGAGGAAATCGCCGACTATCGCGGCCTCGGCAAGCGCAACCCGTGGCAGGCGTTCCTGATTCTGCTCGTGGTGGCCTCGCTGGCTGGCCTGCCGCCGTTCATCGGCTTCTTCGCCAAGGTGGCGGTGATCGAAGCCGCACTCTCCGGCGGCCTCCTGTGGCTGGCCATCACCGGCGTCATCTGTGCCGTCATCGGCATGTTCTACTACCTGCGCCTGATCAAGGCGATGTACTTTGAACAACCCGAAGACGGCGCATCGGTTGCCAACGTCGAAGGCGGGCAGGGCATGCGTCTGGTGTTTGCCCTCAACGCCCTGCTGCTGTTGTTCCTGGCACCGGCGTTGGGCACGGTGATGAACTGGTGCAACAACGCCCTGACCGTGGTGCTTGGCTGAAATCCACGCGGGGCTGAAAAAACACTTGCACTTTTGCAAAAAGCCCCTCATAATTTCGCTTCTCTGATGCGGGGTGGAGCAGTCTGGCAGCTCGTCGGGCTCATAACCCGAAGGTCGCAGGTTCAAATCCTGCCCCCGCTACCAATCCTATCTGCGGCGTGACCATTGCTCCGGTCACGCCGTTTCTTTTTGTGGCGATGGCCTCTCCGATGACGTTGTGCAGGGCTTGGCGCACGGTCGGATTGGCGGCTGATCGCTCGGCCAGTGTGTCGGCTATTTGGCGAAGGCGTCCGGTGATGTCCGGCATCAAGCGGACGGTTTGGGTCGCTTGGCGCTCAAGCGTTTCGCACAGCGCCTCAAGGCGGGCAAGTTCTGCCCGCGTGGATGGCAGCAAGATGCCTTGGCGGATGGCGGCAAGAACGTTGTCACGCTCCCGCTTTGCCTGCTCAAGCGCTTTTGCGGCTTGGGTGCACTTGGCCTGTTGTTGGCTCAGCTGGTGCGCGATGGCGGATTTCCATGCGGCTGCCGCTTCATCGGACAACAGCATCTCCCGCACGCCCGCCAGCATGGCGTCATCGGCCTTCTTCCTGTTGATGCGCAGTTTTGATTCGCATGTGCCGCGATCCTTGGCCGTTGCGCAGCCGTAGCAGTAGGCATCGATCACGACCATGGGCCCGCCACACTCGGCGCATCGCAGCAATCCGGTGAGCAAGTGGCGAGGCCGTCGCCCGCGCGTGCCAGTGCTCTTGCGACTTCGTGCCGCATTCGCCGCCTTGGCCGTCTCCCAAGTGGCGCGGTCGATGATGGCAAGATGCGGCTGTTCGGTATGAATCCATTCTTCAGGCGGGTTTTCCCGCCGGACGCGGCCTTTGCCGTCTGGACGTTTGACCCAGCGACTGCGGTTCCAAATCTGCTCGCCGCAGTAGATGGGGTTGGCGAGGATGCCGATACCGCGAGCGTAATCGCCCTGAATGGCACTTATCGCCCACGTCTTGCCACGGCCTGACGGGATCCCGTCAGCGTTGAGGCCTTTGGCGATATCCCGCGCACTGGCGCCAGCGATGTATTCGGCGTAGATGCGCTGCACAATGGCCGCTTCACTTGGCACGATTTCCCGCTCACCCACGGCCGTCACCCGGTAACCATAGGGCAATCCACCAGCGGACTTCCCGGCCAATGCTTTGCCGGTCAGCCCGCGATGGGTCTTGTCGGCAAGGTCGCTCAGGTACAGCTCCGACATGATGCCACGCAGGCCAATTTCAGCTTGGTGGCCTTTGCGGCCCGTGTCGGTGCCATCACTGACCCCGATCACGCGCACACCCTGAAAGGAAAGCTCACGCAAGGCGCGCCCCATGGCCAGGCTATCGCGTGAGAAGCGGCTCAAATCGTCGATCAAGATCACATCGTAGCGCTGGGCTTCGGCCAGCAACTTTTGGTAGCCCGGTCGATCGATGCGACTGCCGGAGATGGCCGCATCCTGATACACCACCGGGCTTGGCCAGCCCATGCGCGCACAGTACTGCCGACAGTTGCGCAGCTGATCCTCAATGGAGGCACTGCTCTGTCGATCTGTGGAATAGCGAGCGTAGGCAGCGATGCGCATGGGCAGACTATGCCGTCTCTTCCATCGCAGCGGTAGCGGGGGGATTTGGATCAGGCGGGGCAGAATCCTTGCCGGGCAAGGCGATTTCGCGCAGATAAATCCGCACTTCCTCTTCGGCCAGCACCTCGATCAACTGCCACAAGGGATAGGACAGCGCGGTCATGCGTCCTTCTCCTGCTTGAATACCCAGCACCGGGTGGTGCCTTTGCCGGTGATGCTGTTGACGCTACGGCTGGCCTCGACAAACCGCCGCCGTCGGCTTGCCCGCAACAGCTTCTTGAGCTCGTGCATCGTGGTGGGCAGGTGCAGGCCATGCCGAGTGGCGGTGGCCTCGAACTCCACCAGATTGATCGCGACTTCATCCGCATTGCGGCTATGGTCAAGCTCGATGCGGTCACCATTGCTGAGCGGCCGCCTGTCGAGGTAATCGAACATTTCCCAGAACTGGGTGACATGCGGATGATCATCGGCGATGGCCTTTTGCCGGGCGATGGCCAGCTGTGCCAATAGCGCCAGCGTCTCGGCCTTCTGGTCATGACCAAGCGCGATGGAAGGCCCAATTGCATCGAGCAGCGCCATCATCAGGCCGTGCGTTTCGGCGATACGCACCTCCCGCACCTCGGGCAGCTTGAGCAGGCTTTTCACGTAGCCCGGCAGGGTCTCCTTGACCTGTTGCAGGATATCCGCCTCACGCCGGGCAATGGCCAAGGCGAACCCGCTCACCTCCTCTACCCGCATCTGGGCCAGCGTATCGGCGGCCAGCTTGTTTTCCGGGCTGTGGCGGGACTTGTCGAAGGTCATCTGCACGATGCGGCTCAACACCTGCGGCTTGCCATCGACGGGCGCGTTTTGCTCGATCACCACCGTGCCCCGAAAGGGCGGATCATACGTATCGTTGCCCGCATTCTTGACGCCGATCGAGCGCCCGATGCGGCCATTGAACAGCGGCTTGAGCTCCTCGAAATCAAAGCTCTTGCCACGGGCGGTATCCTCGCCACGATCGGACTCGATCAGCACCACCGGCAGGTTGGATACCTGGGTGAGATGGCGCGTGCGTCCAGCCAATGACGACTTGCTGGGGTCGATACCCTCATGCCCGGTACGCCCCATCAGCTTCCACAGGAACTCGATTAGCGTGGACTTGCCGGTGCCCCCCTCGCCGGACATTTCCAGAAACGGGAACTGCTTGTGGAAAGCGCGGATTTGCTCAGCCAACAGGCTGCCCGCCCAGAACGTCAGCGCCACGATGCCCTTGGGGCCATAACATTGCCAGATGAGCCCGGGCCAGTCCGTGCGCAGCTCGGCGGTGTTGCCGTTGATCTGCAAACCCAGCGAGTGGTTCAGGGTTTTCAGCGCCAGCTTGCCGTTGTCGAGGTCGAAATAATCCTCATCGTTGAGCGCATAAGTCTTGCCATCCTTCACCGCCAGATCGCCAAAGATGTAGGCACCGTGCTCTGCGCTGTAGCCGACGAAGGGGATGGTTTCCACCACCTTGATGTTGTAAAGCGTCTCTTCGAGGATGCGGTCAAGCTGGAAGGTGGTGCCGCTGAAACTGGAGCCGGGCGCCATCGCCCGCAGCCGTTCCTTGAAGGTGCTGGCACCATTGAGCTGCCCCGCCGTGAACGTGTTTTTGACCGCCTTCCCCCCGTGGGGAAAGGTCACCCGGTAGTAGTACCACGCCTCATCGGTCAGCTTGTTGGCCTGGTAATACAGCGGATACGGATAGCAATTGGCAATCTGCTGCACGCTGTTGGAGTTGACGAGCGCCTCATCGCGCAATTCTTTCGGACTGCGCCCGTCATCGGCACTTTCCAACGCCTGCATGGCCTTGTTGAACTTGTCGAGGTCAAGCGAGAACCAATACAGGCGGTCTTGATGGCCGAAGTGAAACTCCCGCCGTCCCTTGCGGTTGTAGATCAGCAAGCCCTTCTCGCTCGGGCTTTCGGCCAGCAGCAAATCCCCTTGATAGCGATACTCCTCAAAATCTTTCTCGCCGAGCCGCCCGCGCAAATGCGCTTCGTTCCAATCCATCTTGCGCCCCCCCTGATCCGGCACGAAGGCGGCCCGGCTGTCCCAGCCCTCCTTGCGGGCACGTTCGTGCCACTGCTGCATGTAACGCTGTCCCGCCGGGCCATCGTCCAGCGCCCAGATCAGCGTGGGTGGCGTGCGGCCTTGTGCCTGGCAGTGCTCACGCAGCGTCGCGAGCGCCTTGGCCGGGTAGTTGTTGCAGCTCATCAGGCTGCGCGCAGGCTTGCCGGCCAGCTCCAGCGCGATGGCATCGAAAATACCCTCGGCCAGCCACAGCTCATCGCCCGCTTCAAGCCCACCCGGCAGCTGCCACCAATGGCCGTGATAGCTCTTGCCGTAGGCAAAATTGGCCTTGCGCCCAAAACGCTCGGGGCGGTCGATGATGCGCTCCCACCAGCTTCCCCCGGGCAGGGCGAAGCGCACCGTGGCGCTCCCCGCCCGCAGCCTGGAATCGTAGTGCTGCTCTTGTGTGTAACAGCCTTTGAGGCGTGCCAACGGGAAGCCCCGGGCATTTTCCAGATACGCATCCGCCGCCGCCGTGGGGTGGCTCTCTGTGGCCGGGTAGCGGTCTGACCAGCTCTCGAAAAAATCCGGGTACAGGTCCTTGATATGCCACTGTGCCCCGCATTTGTTTTCACGGCCACACCGCAGCGTCCACGGGCTATCGGCATGCGCGAACAGCGCCTTTTTGCCGCACTGCGGGCAGCGCCCCTCCTGTAGCCAGCGGCCATTTTCCTTGAAGCCGTAATCGTTCAGCAGCCGCGGCAGAACGGCGTTGAGAAGTTCCGTGCGCATCATCCAAACAGCGCCTCCAAGCCATGCCCATCAATGTGCTCAAGCAAGATGAGGTCATCGAGATCAGCGCTGTCCGGGGTCAGCCAACTGCCATCGCCAAAGTGCAGCACATGGGTCGGTTCAAAGCAGCGATCAAGCGTATAGATCGCCCACACCGGGCCCTCCCAGCCGCACCCCCCAGCGGCCTGCCACAAGCGCTTGCGCAGCGCACTGCGCGGGCGGATAAGCACCGCGCATTCCATGTACATGATCTCTTTTGCCACATGGGCGGCCGTGGACAGTGGGCGCGTTTTCATGCTCAACCCCCGCGTGAGAGCACGGCGGGACGCTTGGCCGCCAGCAGCTGTCCGAGCTGGCGCTGGGCGTCCCCGGCCAATGCCTGGATCAGCCGCCCCTGGGCTTTTTGCCGATCCCTTGCCAGCGCAGCCATGCCCCCCAGCAGATCGTGGATATGCCAAAGGCAGCGGATTTCGTCGTGGCTGAAGGCTGCCCGTGGATGGGGAGGCGTCCCGGACTTGGCAGCAGCAGGGCAGGGCGAGAAGGTGGACATGAGAACTCCTTGATCTTGGGCAAAAAGCCCCCGCAACCGCTGCATGGACACAGCGGCCGGGGGAAGTGGCAACAAGCGGAATGGGTTTAGCGGTGCGGCGCGTCGGGCGTTTCTGCGGCTCGTGCTGCCGCCTCGCGCTCAGCCGGCAGGCTCATGGGGAACAGCCGCGCCAGATGCGCGAGGCAACGCGCGTGCAAGCGCTCTGCGTCGTGGGAAAGATGCTCGCCGGCGTGCCGGGCCAAGAAGCCCGCGGCGGCGACGTACAAGGCGTTTGATGAGAGTGCGGATACGGACATGGCGGGCTTCGTCGAAGATATCGAGCTGCTGCTCGATGGGTGAAAAAACAGGTGGCAACTGGCGCGAGAGCGGCAGATTCACTTCCGGATGCGGCACCCCGGCAGGCGAGAGGGTGCGTAGCGCCTCAAGCCCCGCCACCCAGACATGCCCGCAGGGCAGGGAGAGGCACTGATACGTCACCTCGCGATAGGTGCGGGTCATCGGATGGCTGCTGCGCGCCCGGGCAATCGCCCCGCAATGCGGGCAGTGCATGGCAGGCCCGCGTCTCATGCGGCCGCCGGAAATAGGGCAGAAGGGACGGGTGTGCCCGGGTTAAAGTGGCAATCGCCAAACCACCACCCCAAAGCCGAGGCACACCCGATGGCTTTCGTATCTTCGTTAAACACGGCACTCTCCACATTGGTGAGCGCCACCACCCTTGCCAAAGGCATGATGGACGCCCGAGACTTCACCGAAAACGCTGCCCGGCTTGTCGAGCTTTACCAAAAGTTGCTGCAAGCCCACGAGCAACTGCTGTTGAGCCAACAAGAAATGGACAGACTGCATACACAGATACAAAGCCTGACGGCGCAACTGGCAGACCGGGGCAATTACCAATTGGCGGACCTGGGCGGCGGCGTGTATGTGTACCAGGCCATCCAGGCGGCCACACCGCATTACCTGTGCCAGCCCTGTTTTGATGCCGGTCGCAAAGCTGTGCTGCAAAACCGGGGTGCCTGGTGCTGTCCCCTGTGCCATGCCCGCTATGGGGGTGGCAAAGCCCATCCCAACGTGGTGATTTTCGACTGAATGCATTACGCGGCCTCCTCCAGAATCACACCGTCCTTCATGCCGAGCAGCACAGCGGCCTTGTGACCCTGCCCGCGCAGGCCCCGGCACTCGCCGGTCAGCACCCGCTGCACCGTCATCGGCTGCACGCCGATCTGCCGGGCAAATTGCGACAGCGAAATGCCGCGCCGCGCCAACCAGGCGCGGGCTTCTTCCGGGGTACGCAGCGGCTTTTTCGGGGAATGTTGTGGCATTGCGTTGCAATCCGTTATCTTTGGCTGTGTTCGGCTAAGAGTATTGGACAAATATGTCCAATGTCAACAGGGGAAGTGCTGCTTGTCGATTGGTACGCGACTGAAGGAAGCCCGCAAACGCCTGAAGCTCAAGCAAGAGGACTTTGCCGAGCGTTGTGGCGTAGTTCTGAAGACCCAAAGCCGCTTCGAGCGTGATGAGTTCACCCCCAGTGGTGAATACCTGCTGGCACTGGATGCCTTGGGGATTGATGCCAGCTACATCCTGACTGGCCGGCCCTCACTTGCTGATGAAACCGAACAGGCATTGATTGAGGCCTTTCGTCGAGCGGATGAGTCCACCCAAACCCAGTTGGCTGCACTGCTGGGCATCAAGGCACCCGCTGCGATCAGTGCCGACAAGGCACCAGGCGCGATCAATCATGCTGCCCGAATAAAGGTGGGTGTCCAGACATCAGGCAAAGTGAAGATCAAGAAACTCAGGGTTTGACCATCACTCAAGGAAAATCGTGGAAGATCAGCTGCAATCTAAACGGCCTCGCCAGCAGGTACATGCCAAGCGGATCGGAGTGGTTGCCAATGGCGGCACCACCATCGAAAAAGCCTATCTCGGTATTGGCATCAGCGAGGTATATCTGCATTTGCCAAGCGATGAATTGCGGGCACAACAAGACGAATTACGACCCTGCATCCGTCATCGCTTGTTCAAGATCTGGTTGATGCGTGCCATCTGTGCTGGCATCGGTGCGTTCTATCTGATTATTTTGGCTCTACTGGGCTTCGTGCCCGTCGCTACGGACATGCTGGAATACTTCATCTGGCACATGAGCGTAGCAGCATTGCTTGGATGGGTAGCCTACCGAATTTTCTTTGGGGCGGCTGTGGATGAGCATTTTGGCATTGTGCGTATCGAGCAATCCCAGCTACATCAGATTGGCTCGATTTTGGATGCCCGGGGCGAGGGAACGGGTAGGCGCTCCTTGATGCAGGACATGCTTGACAAGGCGCATTTCTGAATTGCGATGCTTCAGTGGAATTGCTCCCTGTAGCAGCAGTCCAGCGGCGGGTTTGATACGCGAGGTGACACAATGCTAAAAATCAGGGTCAAGAGTATCGAGTTTGGCGAGATTCCCTTTAGGCGTTTGAGGAGGTTGAAAATAGACATCGCCCCGCGTATCACTTTGATCAGCGGTCACAATGGCATCGGGAAATCAACGATTCTAGGTCTGCTGGCCAATAGCTCAGGCTACACGGGTGATCGGCGCAAGAGAGAAGTTCAACCACCGAAATCCTATTTCGGCAAGGAGTTCCAGGCGAATCTCAAGGAGATCATTTTCATCGACTACCAACAGGAACTGGTGCAGGTGGATGAGGCAAGGCGACCCAGACCGATCATCACTTATGCCATCGGACGTGATGAAGAGCTGCAAAAGCGCTGCGGCTTGACCGAGCGAAGTAATTCATCAGAGGCGCGCATCGTGGCGAGAAATTTCAAGCCCTCAAGTAGCGAATTCATCAGCCAGGATGGAATGGTGAAAATTGGTGACTCATCAAAAGTGCCATTGCCAACATTGTATCTTGGCATGACACGCATACTGCCATTAGGTGAGGCACAGAAAGGAGCAGGTTACAACGAGGCATTGGACTCAATGGCCGATGAGGACAAGACGTTGCTGGCAAGCTTCATCAATGGGGTCATTCTCGGTGTCGGTGCAGACAAGACTTCTGTCACGAGTAATAGGATTAAGAATACGTCCAAGTTTTCCAGCCATCCGCGCTATGCTCATGATGCCAAGAGCGTTTCACTTGGACAGGACAGCTTGGGAAGTATTGCCGGGGCAATCGCCTCATTCCAGATGCTCAAGCGTGAATGGCCGTCGTATCCGGGCGGCCTGCTGATCATCGATGAGCTGGATGTGGGCTTCCACCCTCACGCGATCTTCCGCTTGGTTCAGCAACTGGAAAAGTACGCTGATGAACTCGACTTGCAGATTGTTGCGACTACGCATTCGACCAAGTTGATTGAGGCGGTGTTTCCCAATTCGGGCAAGAAATCCGCAAAGAACGCAGTGGCCTACCTGAAGGATACACAGTCTCCATACATTGAAAGCGAAACAAGTCTGGAGCAGATACTTGCAGATATGGAGCTGCGGCCTCCCACGGCTGTGGTAAAGAAAAAGAAGCCCGAGCTTCGCGTCTATCTTGAAGATGATGAGGCCAAGGCCTTGTTTGACGTCGTGGTGCCCAAGGCCGAAAAAACACGTTTGGGGCGCGAATACGGCATTTCCATCAAGCCTTTTGCGCTTGGTGTTGGCTGCGATAGCTTGGCGCGATTGACCTCAATCGACTCCCGATTTGCATCATCCATTTTTGTGCTGGATGCCGATGCGCGCCCCAGTAAGCACTACATGAGGCACAAAAACTTGGTGTTGCTTCCGGGAGGGAACGGGGAATCTCCTGAAAGAACCCTGTTTAATTTCATGAACTCGCTCGTGGATAATATGGATGAATATCCAAATGCTTGGAAGAAACTCAGGGAAATTGGTTTGACCAGTGATCAGATACGCGAATACATGATTGACACGAATTGTGATGTTTCATCGCGAAAGTCTGTAAAAAAATGGTGGAGGGATCGAGCTGAATACATCAAGGATTGGAAGCTGTTGGAGCTTTGGCTATCCGAAAATCTTGATGGCGCGGAGGCTTTCAATCAGGCATTCAGCGAGGCTATCAGGGTGGTGCGCAAGCGCTTGCTCACGGAACTGTACGCACGAATTCAGACCAAGTAGAGTGTGCCACCATGTATTCAAACAAGCTCTACACGCCGTTACGTTACCCCGGGGGGAAAGGCCGCTTTGCGCCTTGGATTTCCCAGATCATGCGCGAAAACAGGTTGATGGGCGGTCAGTATCTGGAGCCATACGCCGGGGGAGCTGCGGTTGCGTTGGAGCTGTTGTATGAAGGCACCGTCACGGACGTGCATATCAACGATGTTGACCCGGCCATTCATGACTTCTGGCGCGTGGCGGTTGGACAGACTGATGCCTTGATTCACATGGTGGAAACCGAGCCTGTGACCATGGATGCGTGGAATCATTGGCGCAGGGTGCTATTTGGAGAAATCGAGGCTGGATTGCTTCATCGGGCATTTGCCACGCTGTTCATGAACCGCACGAATCGATCAGGGATACTCAAGGGAGGCGTTATCGGGGGGAAGTCACAGGCTGGCGAATACCGTCTCGATGCACGCTACAAAAGAGATGTCCTGGTCTCCAGGCTGGAGAGAATCGGAAGACACGCTCAACACATTCATGTGTATGGTGAAGATGCGCTCTCACTCTTGCGGCGATGTGCCGATTTTTTGCCGCGACGTTCATTGATTTACTTGGATCCACCTTACTACATCAAAGGGCAGGGGCTTTATCGGAATTTCTACTGCCACGATGATCACGCTTCAATTGCACATGCCTTGCAGCTGAGTAGATTCCCACGCCACTGGGTGGTGTCCTACGATGACACTCCAGAGATTCGTGCTATGTATTCCAAATCACGTGGGATGGGCTATGGGCTGCGTTATACGGCTCGAAGGCAATACACCGGGGCAGAGGTGATGTTTTTCAGCCGAAATCTTGCTTGCGTTCCAGAGCAGCTTCCGGTTGCTGTCTGAGCGGACTCCTCACCCCGCCGTCTCCATCTCCACCTGTGTCGTGAACCCGCCGCTGCCGGTCAGGGTGTGGGTGGTTTTTTCGATGAGCCATGTCGTGCCGTCGATTTCCGGCTTGAATCCCTTCACGCTGACGCGCTGTTCGGGGTAGAGGTCGGCGCGGCCGAGGGCAAGGCGGAGAGAGAAAGTTGACTTGCCGCGCTGGACGCGGCCCCATTCGGCGCGGGCGGCCTGTTGGGCCTCGGCTTCGCTGGCGTAGCAGCCCTTCAGGCGCTTGCAGTTTTGCGCATCCCCTACGGTGACGGTGCGCTTCTTGGCACCGCGCTTGTCGCTCCAGGCGGCCACCACGCCGGTATAGCTTTCCCGGTCGGCGGCACCCCAGCGGTGCCCGTCCCCGCTTTGCCGGGTGATGCGAGCTTGTGGCAGGGGCGTGCCGTTGGCGGTGGTGCCACTGCCGATGGGGGCAAAAATGAGGGTGCCGCCTTTGACGGTGGCCACCGCATCAAACTGCTTGCCCAGCCTGTGCAACAGATGCACGTCGCTTTCGCCGGTTTGATCCAGATGCGGGATTGGGATGTTGGCCAACGCCGGGGCGATCTGCGCCTTCAGGCCATGTTCACCGGCCAGCCCGCGCAGGATTTTGCCCAGCGTGACGTCGTGCCAGGAGCGCTCGCGCCGGGTGCGGATTTTCTGCGTCATGTCCGCGCTGCGGGCGCGGATGGTGATGATGTCCGGCGTGCCACTGTGCTCCACCTCGTCCACGCGGAAAGTGCCCTTGTCGATGAGCCCCGTATCGCGCCAGCCGATGGCTACCGTGAGCGTGACGCCGCGCTTGGGGATCGCCATCCGGCCATCGTGGTCATGGATGACCAGGTCAAGCTGGTCCGCCTCGCCGTCCCGGCATTCGGTCAGGGTGAGGTCAATCAGGCGCGGGGAGAGCTTGTCGGTCAGGTCTTTGCCATCGAGCACCACGCGCCAGGCGGGGATGGGGTAATCGGGTTGCGTGCTCATGCCGCGCCTCCTTCAGCTGGCTCGACATCATCCACACGCGCCAGCGAGAGCGAGAACTCCACCCGGCGTGGCACGCCATCGGCAAAAAACAGCGTGGCGGTTTCGTTGAGCGCGGTAATGACATAGCTGCCGTACACACGGCCTGCACCATCCACCAATGCTGCCGGGCGGCCTTCATCGGCCAGGGTGCGCAGCTCATCGAGCACGGCAAAATCGCCGGTCAAGGGCGGTGCCAGCACACCGTTGAGGGTCAGGGTTTCCTCGCCCACGCCCACAAACTGCCGTGCCGAGCGGGCGCCGATGCGCTCGGTGGCCGGGTGCCGCCAGGCGCTCTGCCGTTGCAAGTCGGTAAATGCGGCGGTGGCGAGAGAAAACACGAAGGTGCCAAATGCCATCAGGTGCATGGGTTGCCTCAATATTCGTCGTTGTAGCGTGCCCGGGCACGGGCTTTCCGCTCGCGCTCGATGCGCTCGATTTCCTGCCGCACCGCGGCGGCAATGTCCGGTGCATGGCCGCTGCCTTGCACGGTGATGTGGATCTGGTAAGTGGTGTGTCCTCCCCCAGCCCCGGCCGTGACCACAGCAGGTGCTGCCATCGGTGCGCGGTTGTCCATCGTCACCGCCGGCATAGTGATCGGCGGCATGACGGCTTGCGCCATCGCCGCAGCAGGCATGGCAACCAGCGGGGCGGTCAAGGCCAGCCCGGCTCCGGCCTGGCGAAGCTGTTGCCCCAGTGCCTTGACACGCTGCATCGGGTCATCGGCGCTGCGGTCCAGCCCCATGGTGAGGCCGGCGATAGTGTCATCACCAATGGCCGCAAACACCCGGCTTGGGCTGCGGATGCCCAAGGTATTTTTTATCCCCCCGATGGCTGCTTGACCTACCCCAGCAATAGCTTGGCCAACGCCCGCCAGCTTGCTGCGGATACCGTTGATGAAGCCTTGCACAAGGTCGGTGCCGGCTTGCAGCATCCGTGCTGGCCAGCCCGCCAGAATTGCGCTGATCGCCCCCCACATGCCTTGCAGGCCTGCGATCACCCTTTCCCGGCCACTGCTGAAGATGCTGGTGATATAGCCCCAAGCGCTGCCCACCAAAAGTTTGATGCTCGCCCACAGGGTGGAGAAATAGCCCGTGATCGCGCCCCAGTTGTTGACGATCAGCCCCAGTGGCGACCAGCTGAACAAGGCTTTGATGCCCGCCCAAGCGGTGACCAGTGCAGCCCGCACGCCCGCCCACAGGGCTGCCAGCGCCGGGGCGATGCCCCCCCAATGCCGGACGATCAGCCCCAGTGGTGACCAGCTGAACAAGGCTTTGATGCCCGCCCAAGCGGTGACCAGTGCAGCCCGCACG
>JBHADJ010000086.1:0-2501 GCA_041855065.1 Lysobacter sp. | reverse complement strand
GGCCCGGCTGCATCGCGGTGGAATACCGCAATCCGGATTACATGACCTATGCAAAAGACCAGTACTGCTGGGAAGGGCGCTGGGTTTTCAAGGGCAGCCTCCCCTCCCCCACCGGCGCGACGGCTCCGTCCGACTCCGACGTTCTGGCCACCCTTTCCGCCCGCAGCCTGATCCCGGTGGAGGAATTGCAGCAGCTGCTGAGCGATTGCGAACGCACGCAGCTCAACATGAACATCTGCGCCTTCCGCGACTTCGTTGCAGCCGACCTCGAACTTGCCGCCGTACTCAACGCCAGGCAAGCCTCCGCATCCCCGGCCTGCCAAGCGCAAATTCGCCGCACCCAAGCCGATTGGGAGGCCGAGCGCGAGGGCACCTGCAAGGAAGAAGCCAAGGCCCATGAAGGTGGCTCGATGCGCCCGATGCTCATCAGCACCTGCAAAACGGCTGCCACCCGGATTCGCACGCGCTTGCTGCAAGAAGCCGATCCATGCCTCGCCGAGCAATGAAGAAGCGACTGCCAGCCGCAAGGGTGTGAGCCTGCGGGCTTTCGGAGGATTGCTCGCCACCTTCCCGGCGCATGGCTGCCGAGGCACTACTGCACCCGGCGCTCCCGGAGCGCCCCTCAATCCCGCTGCCCCGGCGCTGCCGCCGCATCCCCAATCCGCCGAGCGACGCTGACCCAACCAAACACAACAAACGCCGGATTGCTCCGGCGTTTGTTGTGTGACGCTCCGGCTTCAATACGCCGGGTCGCGTTTGGCGGCGAGCCATTGGCGGGCGGTGAACCACGCCAGGAGAACGGCACCGGCGCTGAAGATGAGATCACCGGGCATGCGCATCCAGACCAGGATCTCGATCAGTGGTTTGCCCATGAACTCGGCCGAACGGGCATACCAGTAGCCGTTTTCCAATGCCGCCTGCAATTGCAGCACCCCCATCGGCAAGAGCGTCAGGAGCGCCATCAACATCAGGCCGATGTTGAAGCTCCAGAAGGCCGCGCGCAAAAGCCCGCTCTGCCACAGGCTGTCGGGCTTCAGCCCACGCAGGCAGAACAGCATCAGGCCGATGCCGAGCATGCCGTACACGCCGAACAAGGCGGTGTGGCCGTGCAGCGGGGTGAGGTTCAGCCCCTGCATGTAGTACAGGGCAATCGGCGTGTTGATGAGGAAGCCGAACAGCCCTGCGCCCACCAGATTCCAGAAGCTCACCGCAAGGAAGAACATGATCGGCCAGCGGTAACGTGCCATCCACGGGGTGGCGCGGCTGTGCCGCCAGGTTTCGTGTGCTTCAAGGCCGATCAGTGCCAGCGGCACCACTTCCAGTGCCGAGAAGCTGGCACCGAAGGCCACGGCCGCGGTGGTGGCACCGGCAAAGTACAGGTGGTGGAACATGCCGAGCACGCCACCGGCGAGATAGACGATGGTGGCAAACAGGACATTGACGGTGGCCGAGCGCCCGCGAATCAGCCCGAGTTTGACGAACAGGAAGCTGATGACGGCGACGGCAAAGACCTCGAAGAAGCCCTCCACCCACAAATGCACCACCCACCAGCGCCAGTATTCCACCAGCGAGATATGGGTGTGCTCGCCCCACATCAGCCCGGCACCGTAGAAAAGGCCGATGGCGATGGTGGAGAGAAACAGCAGCCCGACGATGGAAGACATCTCGTCGCGGCGCTTGAGTGCCGGCCACAGCGCACGACCGACCAACACCAGCCACAGCACCAGCCCGACCATCAAGAACGCCTGCCAGAAGCGGCCAATGTCCACGTACTCCCAACCCTGATGGCCAAACCAGAAGTTGTATTTCAGATCCATCTTCTGCATCACCGCGAACCACTGCCCGGCAAAGGCACCGACCACGATGATGAGCAGACACACGAACAGGAAGTTCACCCCGGCGCGCTGGAACTTCGGCTCATGCCCGGAAATAGCCGGGGCGATATAGAGGCCGGTGGCAAGCCAGGCCGTGGCAATCCACAGCACCGCCAGCTGGGTATGCCAGCTGCGGGTAAGCGAATACGGCAGGATTTCGGCAATCTTGAGGCCGTAGGCTTCCTGTCCTTCCACCTGATAGTGCGCAGTGGTGGCACCCAGAGCAATCTGCAGCAGGAAAAGCGCAATCACCACCCAGAAATATTTGCCCGTCGCCTTCATCGACGGGGTCAGATGCAGGCCCTTCAGCGGGTCTTCTGCCGGTGGCACCAGCGCCGGCTCCTTGCCGTGCCAGCCGGCATGGTGCCAAGCGAGCAGGCCGATGCCGCCGAGCAGGAATACCAGCGAAAACACCGACCACATGAAGGCGCTGGAGGTCGGCGCATTGCCCACCAACGGCTCGTAAGGCCAGTTGTTGGTATAGGTCTTGGCATCTCCCGGACGGTCGGTGGAGGCGGCCCATGCCGTCCACCAGAAGAAGGCGGTGAGTGCACGGCGGTTTTCCGCATCGGGCACGGTGTTGTCCTTCATCGCGTAGTGCTCGCGCAACACCGCCGTTTCCGCATC
>JBHADJ010000085.1:0-5798 GCA_041855065.1 Lysobacter sp. | reverse complement strand
TAGGCCAGCGAGAGCTTGAGCGTTTGCGCGTAGCTCAAATCCACATAGGCCGTGTGCGGGGCCACGATGCGCTTGGCCAGCGCGCCCACGGCAAACAGCGGCACCAGCAGCGTGGTGACGTTCATGCCGTACTGCGGCAAATCCGCCGGGGCAAAAAACAGCCCTTGCGTCAGCAACCCCAGCGCCAGGCCGATGGCCGCCGCCGCCGAGCCGAAAAGTAGAAACAGGGTGGTGCCCAGGATGATGTGCACCTCGGACACGCCCACGGGGTGGTGCGGCAGCACCTCGAACGAGCAGAAGGTGATGAGCGCGGCCAGCAGGCTGCGCCCGGCCAGCGCCAGCGTGCCGTGACTGCGTGCGCTGCGCACAGCCAGCCAGGCGGTGGCCGCCAGCGCGGCAGCGGCGGTGCCGTAGCTCAAGACGATTTTTGCGCCGTCAACGACGCCGGGTTCGATGTGCATGGTGCCCAAGGCCTTTCTCACAAAAAGAGTGCGCGTGAAAGAGTGGCACGGCCTGGGCAAGCGGTTCAAAACGGCCAGGCCAGCTGCTTTCAGCGCACGCGGCCTGTCCGGCTTGGCCGCACGCCCGCGACCTGCCGTTCATGGCTTGGCAGGCCGGTATCCGGGCTGGCGGACCGCTCGTGCGGCACGTTTTGCGTGCGCATGGGCGAGGCCGCGCTGCGCGGCCAGCGTGCGCAAGTCCTCCAGGCGATCCCACGCCAGTTGCCGCCCGTTGAGCGTGCGCAGGTTGCCGGTTTGGCCGCCCGGCAGCAGCTTGAACTGGCGACGGTCGGCGCGGACCTTGCGGTCGGCCTCGATGTCCCAGCGGGCCACCGGCAGCAGCGCCTCGGCCAGATACTCGAAGTTGTACCGGATCGGCTCGCCGTCCGGGCCTTGCTCAACGTGGATGACGCGGCAAACCTCGCCGCTCTTGCTGTTCACCGTATTGACCAGCCGGAGCACGCGGCTTGCATCCTTGGCCGCTGGATCAGCGCCCAGCCCGGCCAGACGGTCGATCAGGTAACGCTGGCAGGCATTCCAGCGTGGCAGCGCCTGACGCGGCAAGGTGCCATCCAGCAGCCACTTTGCTTGCACGCCACGGCCAGAGAAAACGAGGATCGACGGCGGCGGCACGCCTTCGTCGTAGCAGCGGAACATGACAGCGGCGGCCAGTTGCTCGGGGCTGCGCCCCTGCGCCCACGGCTCGCGGTAGGTGTCCAAGTCAGCGAACAGCAGCCCGATACGGGCCAGATTGACGACACGGCGGTTTGGCTTGATGAACTCGGCCTGAGACAGCCACGTATCCCGGCTGTGGTCGAGCATGGAGAGCACCACGGGCATCTGTGACAGCCGGTAACTGTCCTGCTTCTTGCCGCTGCCCTCGCCCGTCGCCATGAGCAACGAGAAAAAGCCCTGTCGGGCTGTGTCGTGATAGCAACCCGCCTCATCGGCTGGGCTGAAAAGTCGTAGCTGTGCTTGCCCCATAACCCTCTTTCCGCTTGTGCGGCAAGAGGTAGGGCGCTACAATGCAGACCATAGTTTGGGTGTTTCTGGTCGTCTGCATCGGTCACGCCTTGGGGTTCCAAACAGTGCCACCTGCTAGGTTCCCACCTCTTGCCAAGCCCCGCTGCCACGCGGGGCTTTGCTTTTTCATCCATCTGAACTCCGCTCCTTCGCTTCCAAAGTTCGCGGAATCCAGCCTTTTGCATTCGCCGTCCAGTGCAGCACGCCATGCTGCCGCAGCACTGCCGCCGCGCCATCGAAAGAGCGAAAAAACCGGATGCCTCCCCGGTACTGGCCGAGAATGCGCCGCTCGTTGCCAACGTGCAGCACGATCACCAGCCCGCGCTCTGTGTTCTCGATGACAGCGCCCTTGATCTCATGCGGTGCGTTCTTCGCAAACGCCTTGAAATGAGAGGGCGGCAGTACCTCCAGACTCAACGGTTCCATTTCAACCATCACTTTATACCCCACGCGCCGTATTTCATCAACATTATTAAATTTCGCTAAATCAAAAATGTATGGACTATAGTCCATGCTTTTGACCCGTCCAGCCGGTTAAGTGATTACTCAATCACTCTTTTCATCAAGTGAGCGCACCAGTTCGCGCAGAATGTCCGTGATGCTGCGCCCGGTCTTGGCGGCGTAAATCTTCAGCTTCGTGTGCTCGGCCCGGTCGAGGTCGAAATTCACCCGGACGGTGGCGGCCTTGTCGGCAAGGTCGGACAAGGTAGGGCCAGCCTTCGCGGCGCTCGGGCGGCCTGCTTTCATGCCAAGTTTCCCGCTACTCATTTTCACCTACTCCTTAATTACTCAAATGGTGCAATTGAGGAAACGGCGCACTTCCTCAGCCAGCGCCCGGATTTCCTCGGCGGCCTCGCTCGTCGGCTCTTGGTCAATGGCCGTGGTGCCGCTGGCCGCGCTGCTCGGGTAGATGACGCGCTGCGTGATGCGCGTTTGCAGGATCGGCAGGCCGTACCCGGCCAGCGCCTCGGAGACTTCCGCACCAATCTTGGTGCCCTTGATCGCACGGGACACCACGAAAGCCGCTTTCAGCTTGCCGTCGGTCAGCTCGATGCGCTGCTTGACCAAATCCACGAGGTCAGAGGTTGCCCAAATGTCGTAGGGCGACGGCTGCACCGGGATCAGCACGCAATCGGCGGCCTTCATTGCCGACACGGCCAAGTCATGAGCCTGCGGCGCTCCGTCGATCACAACAAAGTCTTTCCGGGCCACGCTCTTTAGATCGCGCTCGATGGTGGGCCGGTCGATGCCAACCACGGGCACGGGTTGATCCTCGCGGACGGCGGCCCAATCGCGGGCGCTGCCCTGCGGGTCAGAATCAACCAGCAACACGTCTGCGCCGTCGAGTTGCAGGGCGCGGGCAAGGTGGGTGGCGATGGTGGTTTTACCCGCCCCGCCCTTCTGGTTCAGTACAGCAATGACTTGCATATGCGCTCCTTGAGCTATTGAGCGTTTGAGGAAAAAAGGAATTACTCAAGCGCAGTATAGCATATTGAGGATTTGAGTAAATTCACCTTTTGAGGATTTGAAGTCATAAAAAACCCCGCACGCGGCGGGGTTCGGTGGCAGGGCAGGGGAGGGCTTACGGGTTCGTCGGTGCGGCAGGAATGGCCGTCAGCGACAGCACACGGCGGCGGAAGTCGTCGTATTCGTCGCCAGCCCTGAGCGACAGGGCGGCCAGCGAATAAAAGCGGTCGGTGGATGGCGACTCGCTGCGGGCCTTCGCCATGTCCAGCCGTCCGACATTGACCACTGTCCAGCACTCGGTAAAGCCGCGCTGCCGCGCCTTCTGGTGGCTCTTCTCGGCCTCGCCGATGCGGTTGTGGATGTTGGATACATCCGTGCCGCTCTTGACCTCGATAGCAACCACGTTGCGGTAATGCTGGTGCTCCATTTCCTCGCGGATGATGATGTCAGGGTCTGGCGCGAACTCGATCAGGAACGGGCGGCCCGTGGCGCTGTTCACCTCGATGGTGCTTTCGCGCACCTCGGCGGCGGCATGGGCGACGATCTCCCGGATGATCTCGAACACCTGCACGATGCCATCGGTGCCGCGCTGGTTGTTGGCCCCGCCGCGTAGCTGCGGGCCTACGGTCAGCAGGGTCAAGTCATCCAGCAATTCCCGGCTGACGCGCAGCGGGCCGACACCGGCCAGCAGCGCCGATGCTGTGGCGCAGAACGCCACGCATAGGTCGGGCAGGTCAGCGGCTGCCGCCTTGCTGGTCTTGCCCTTTTCCTCCATCGACTTGAAGTAACCGACACCGAAGCCCTTGTCGCGCCCGTAAAACTCCTTCTGGCTGTAGCCCATCAGCAGCCGGTAATAGCCCAGCAGGTAGGGATTCGCCTCCAGCACGGCAGGCACGGCGAACAGCAGTTCAGCCCGCAAGCCGTACTGCGCAAGGGTCGCCAAGTCTGCCGGGGGGACGTACTCGGCAAGCTGCTTGTCCAGCTCGGCAATGTCCATGTCCCGCACGGTTTCCAGCAGGGCGCTTTGCAGATAGACAGCCCGGAACCGCTTGAGGGCGAACGCGAAGTCGATTTGCAGCTTTGGCGGCGGAAAATTGATCTTGTTGGGGGTCGTCATGCGGCGGCGATCCTTATCACGTTGCTGTCCTGCCCTTGCAGGCGATCAGCCGCCAAGGCCACATATTCGGGGTTCAGTTCGATGCCCACGTATTGCCGGTTTTCGTCCTGGCACACGAGGCCCACGGTTCCCGATCCGAAGAACGGATCGAGGACGTAATCGCCCGGCTCGGTCGATGCTTGGATGCAAGGCCGGATCAGGTCGGGCGGGAAGGTGGCGAAGTGGGCACCGGCAAAGGGCTTGGTGTTCACATGCCAGACGGAGCGGCGATTGCGCAGCCCGCCACCGTCCGCTGGCTCCCGGACGGCCTGCCAGTCGTAGTAATACTTTTCCGACTTGGTAAGCATGAACAGGAACTCATGCGAGCGGGACGGGCGATCCTTGACGCTCTCGGGCATCGCGTTTGGCTTGTTCCACACAATGTCACTGCGCAGATACCAGCCATCATCCTGCAAGGCGAACGCCAGCCGCCACGGAATGCCGATCAAGTCCTTTGGCTTCAAGCCCTCGGGCGTGTCGGGGCGAACGTCCATCGCCCGGGCCGGGTTCTTCTTGTCCGGGGCGCGATAACCGCGATTGCCGCTCGTGTAGCCGTCGCCAATGTTCAGCCAGAGGGTGCCGTCATCCGTCAGCACGCGCCGCACCTCGGCGAAGATGGCCACCAGTCGGTGCAGGAACTGGGGCATGGTGCCCTCAAGCCCGATTTGTTCTTCGATGCCGTAATCGCGCAGCCCCCAGTAGGGCGGCGAAGTGACCACACAGCGCACAGACCCGGACGGCAGATGGCGCAGCACAGTCAGAGCGTCCCCCTCAAAAAGCGTCGAGCCGCGCAAGGTGAGCGGCTCGGGGCGCTGGATTCGCTCAACGCCAGACGGCGCGGCGGTTTTTGCTTTTGGCATGTTGTTATGTCCTCTCAATCGTGGCGCGGCTGCACCACGCCGCAATGCTTGTAAATCGTTGTCCGTGACACGCCGTAATCTCGGGCGAGTTCGGCCACGCAGGTGTTCGGGTCGCGCAGTAGCGCCTTGATGTGGCGTATCTGCTTGGCGTCCAGTTTCGGCTTGCGGCCACCGGATCGGCCACGGGCGCGGGCCGCTTCCAAGCCCGCCCGGGTTCGTTCGCGGATCAAGCCGCGCTCAAACTCGGCCAGCGCCGCGAAAACATGGAATTGCAGCTTGCCCGCCGCGCTCCCTGTCTCGATCTTTTCGGTCAGGCTCTCGAACTGCACGCCGCGCTGCTCAAGGTCGGCCACGATCTGCACCAGATCGGGCAGGCTGCGCCCGAGTCGATCCAGCCGCCACACCACGAGGGTATCCCCGGCTCGGAGCGCCTTCCGGCACTGCTCAAGCTCCGGGCGTGCCGCGCTCTTGCCGCTGGCCGCTTCCTCGTAGATGGTCGAGCACCCGGCCTGCCGGAGTGCGTCCCGTTGCAGGTCAAGGTTCTGATCGTCGGTCGAAACGCGGGCATAGCCGATGCGTTGATTCATGGACAGTTCCGCCACATTGAAAGCTGAACGAATAAATGAACACTTTACCGCATCTGGATAACCCGGGACAGGGAAAAACGCCGACTGTTCTGTCGTTTTCAGAAGACGGCTGCACTGAACGTCAGAAGCCGACTGCACTATAGCAGCGGAGGGGTTGGATCCATCAGGCAACGACGGGCTGCTGCCGGCCATCAGCGGACGCAGG
>JBHADJ010000084.1:0-13231 GCA_041855065.1 Lysobacter sp. | reverse complement strand
CGGCGAGCAAATCCAAAGCCAGTTCACGCTGGACTTTGCCAAGCAATGGGGGCAAAACGTGCGCCACCAGCTGATTTACGGGCTTGGCTGGCGCAGCCGGGATCTGGCCCAAGTCGATTACCGCAGCTTCCAGAACGACAGCGGCGAGGTCATCGTCAACCCCTATCTGCAAGGTGGCCGCCTGCCGGATATCGACACCCGTCATTGGAACCTCTATCTGCGCGATCGCATCCGACTCCTTGACGATCGGCTCGGCCTCACCCTGGGTGCACGTTACGACCACTACCGCTATGAAGCCACCGCCACCCGGAACTTTCCCGATCGCGTCGGCGTGCTGACCCCGGCCACCTTTGCTGCCGCCAGTTGGAGCGCGGGGCTGGATTGGCGGCTTACCCCGCAGCAAACCCTTTGGCTGCAAACAGGCCGCGGTTTCCGCGCCCCAAGCGCCAGCGATATGTTCCTCAACCTCTCATCCAGCCTTGCCACCAATGTCGCCACCGGCGAGGAAGTGTATTACTGGAATCAAGCCTCGAACCCGGATTTGCGCGCGGAAAAAAGCCTCAATCTGGAGCTGGGCTGGCGCTGGCATGGCGAGCGGGCACGCTGGGGCGTCTCGGTATTCCGCGATACCTATGACAACCTCATCACCACCGGCTACCTCACCCGTACCCCGGACATCACCTACCGCATCTGCACGGGCAGCGGTGCCAGCCAAACCTGCCGGGAGGAAGTCGGCAATCGCTACAACGCCCCCATCAACGGCCTGAAAGCCACCGTCACCGGCTATGAAATCGAAGGCATGGTGCGTCTGGGCGAGCCGTGGCTGCTGCGCGCGGCATGGTCTGCGCAAAACGGTGAATTTGCCGATGGCACGCCGATGGAAACCATCAGCCCCGCACGCGCTGTGCTCGGCCTTGGCTGGACAAGCCCGGCGCAGCACTGGCGCCTCAATGCCCATCTGGTTCACACCCTGGCGAAAAAGGCGGGCGATGTCGCCACGCTGTACAACGCCTTCACCGGCAACTACGACCGGCCGCTCAGCAATGCCTGGACCACGGTGGATCTGACCGCCATCTGGCAACCCAACCGCCACTGGCGCGTGCAGGCCGGCATCTACAACCTGTTTGATCGGGAATACATCCCCTGGCCGCGCCTCATCAATGTCGTAGTCAGCCCATTCGTGCAGCACGGCGGCGTCACGCAGGAAGGGCTGGGCCGTTACAGCGCCCCCGGCCGCAATTTCCGCGCCACGGTGAGTTACAGCTTCTGAGCAGGGCGAGGGCGAAAAGCCATCATGCAGCCATCACTCTCCCCGTCTTTCCTGCCCGGAAGATGGGGAGAGCGCACGCCCTGCCCTCTTCATGACAATGGGGATTACCGATTGCTGGCCCCTTAACATACCCCGCCAAGCCCGGCACAGGCGGTGTATCAACTCTCCCCTGCAGAGCTCATGGGCTGCGCTCACCAAGGTCGGCTTGACCGCCACCGCCCCGCCGAAGCCGCGCACCTAGGGCGCAGAGAAATCCGCGTCCTCACCCATACCCGCGAAACCAACGACACCGGCGACCTGTTCGGGAGGGAGGCATGAGCACCTGCACGGTCACCCACTACAATTACGCCATCCAGTACCCGACCGATTGCTGGATCGAAGCCCTGCACGGGCTGGATGCACTGCTGGAAGGTAACCGCAATACCGAACCCAGCGGCAACACCCTGCAAGATGTCGGCACCCTGGTGGTGCTGGCGACGTGCGAGCTGATGCGCGCCCGCGAGCGCGAGAAAAACGGCGAAGATTGACCCACCCCACAAACCCCGCCTCGGTAGGGTTTTTCATGCAGTTGGGATTTTTTAAAAAGCGCTTGATGCAGGAATCTAATCCCTATAGATTGCACACATGACCAGACAGCCCGGCCACCGCCCCGGCGACTCCGGGGACAAAGCCCGCAACGGGCAGAGCATAAACATGCGTGAAGCTATCTTGGATGGCTGGCTCAAAGGCATAACGTTGGACTGATGATCCCTGACATAACCAAACACAACCCCGACCCCCAATACCTGCGCGAGCTGCTTGCTCGCGCAGGGCTGACACAGGCGGCGGCCGCTGAAACACTGGGGCTGACTGCCAGGACAATGCGCTCGTATCTGATGGCTGACGGCGGCCTGACGGCTCCGTATCCAGTGCAATTTTGCCTGGAGGCACTGGCACGCGCCGGAGGAGGCAGCAATGGACGATGAGAAGATGAGCGTTATCCACTTTGTGTTGCCGACACGGAAAAAGAGCGCCTACGTCCGCGAAGCCCGAAAAAACGGGCAAAAGCTGGTGCCGTGGGTGATGGAAACGCTGGACAGGGCGTGCGAGCTTGGAGACGCAATGGTAGACAAACGCGGCTGGCACAAATGCTGGCGAGAGGAAAACGGCCAGCGCATCCACGACAGCGGCTTAGTGCTGGAATACCAGCAAAACCGGTGGCAACCGGTGGCGGCCTCGTTGGCGACGTTTGCCACGCATGAGGCGGCGCGAGGCGTGCCTGCGCATCATCTGGAGGAGCGCTTGCAGCGGCTATGCCGCGAGGCGGCCATGTGGGTGAATCGGGATCGCTAATTGAGGCGGACATCGCACCGATAAACCACAACTGACACCCAACCCCGCTCCGGCGAGGTTTTTGATTAATTGCGCTAAGTCCCCGCATTTGATGCGCTGCGTTTTGACCTGATGGATGCGCTGGGCAAAGGCTATGCGGTGGCGGAAATCCACTGGCAGCGTGACAAAACCCGCTGGACGCCCGCCCGCTACGACTACCGCGATCCGCGATTCTTCCAGTTCGGACCCACTATCCGCACTTGCGCAGCGGCATCCCCCTGCGTGGTGACGATGCCAAACCTGATGAGCTGCCACCAACTGACCCCAAAGACCCGCCACCGGAGTGGGCCTATTACGTGGGCAAGACAGCGCGGTCGATGAGGACGGCCGAGAGCTTTGGACAAAAAGTGATGCAGCTGCCGCCTGCCTGGCGCAAGGCCGCGCTGGATGATGCGCAGGGGCGTATTGTGGAGTGGTTCAAGCCCACATGGACAGGACGTGTCCAGCGGGCGTGGGATGAAATTGAAGCGGGCAAAACCTTTGCTGTGGGTGGAAGTAGCCATTGGGATTTTTGCCTGACTCAGTCATCCGGGTAATTGAGGCACATTCAATTGCATCTCTCGCAGGGCAGGCCATGCGTCCTTTGCAGTCTGCTCTGCTCAGTATTAGCGACCGGCAGATTTATCACGCACTACGTGATGCCAAGGGACATCGCCACGATGTGTTGCAAGGGGTATTGAGCCTGCCGGACTGGCTGGGATTGCCAGACACGGAAATCTATCGAGACGGCGCTGATGCACTGCTATTTGCACGTCGCATGCCCAATGGACGCTATATGACTGCTGTTTTCAGGATTGACGAACTACCCACGCGGGTGAAAGAAAATGTGCGGGGTAACCGCTTTATCACCATGAAGGTGGTGGGTGAGCTGAAATATGAGCGCCTGAAATAACGATGCCCGACCCAGAGTAGGAATCGAACCTACACACTTGTCACTGCGTAGCGCAGCTTCACCGTTACCAACGCACGGTTTGCCCTGGGTCGAGCACGAGATGACTATACCATGCCAAATCACTATTTAACGCGTGCTGGCAAAGCCGAAAGACGAAATGCTTAGCTGGATGCAGACATTAGAAGCAGAAACCCGCGAGACAATGAAACACCTAACTCTACTGCGAGGGAGGTGGGAACCCCTAGGGCCGGATTCGAACCGACATAGCAGGAAGTGCCTCTACGAACACCCCCCCTCCATCTACCTGGCGTGGACTCTACTAGGGGTAGGCAAACTATAGCATGAGCACAATCACCATTACTCTTGACGATGCGGACATGCGGCGGGCCTTTTCCACCCTGCGGCAACGTTTTAGCAACACGACCCACATAATGGATGAAATTGGGGAAATCCTGCTGGGCAGTACCCAGGAGCGTTTCAAAACTGGGATTGGCCCCGACGGCATTGCTTGGGTGTCACTCAAGCGCGAGAGCCGCAAGCCGTTGGTCAAGGGGGGCACTCTGCGAGACCAGATCAGCACCCGAGCTGGCGATGGCTGGGTGGAAATCCATGCCGCTGCCAACTATGCCCGATTCCACCAGGAGGGCACCCAAGGCCCCTATGACATCAGACCCAAGGACAAAAAGGCCGTGAAGGTGCCGGGCGTGGGCGCAAGGAAGAAAGTCACCCATCCTGGTATCCCGGCGCGTCCGTTCATGGGCATCTCCGATGATGACCGCAAGCAGATTGCCGCCTTCTTGCAAAGGCTGGTACAAGAGATTTAGGCCATTTGGGGGTGATCGCCCCGCCGATGCCCGTGGGCAAGCAGACATTCAAGTGGCTCAAACACAGCCTGGCGGATGGGTTTACCCTGCCCGACACCCGCGTAGGCCGTAAATCCGCTCCCGGCCGCAACTTCCGCGCCACGGTGAGTTACAGCTTCTGAGCAGAGCGAGAGCGAAAAGCCATCATGCGGCCATCACTCTCCCCGTCTTTCCTGCCCGGAAGATGGGGAGAGCGCACGCTCTCTTCATGACAATGGGGATTACCGATTGCTGGCCCCTTCTCTTGCCTACCCAATGCCGTCGTATGCAGCCTCATGTGCCATACCGCCCCATTACGGCACGGCACATTCGGCAGGGCAAGCAAAGCAGCGCCTGATCGCGAGGGCGCAAGCCAAGCTGGAAATCTCAGAAGCAACGATCAACAGAATCCGATCCGGTACGGCTCTTGGCGCCCTTCTGATCGATACTGAGAGTGCCACAGGCGGTATCCTTGCTGGCCTGCCGGCCTTTTGGTACTGCTTGCAGGGTAAATGTCGTGGCCGTCGGGATGTTTACCGAAAAATCATAATATTCCTGGCTGTCGGTACGGCATTGCGTGCTCGGCAAGCTGGCACTGGTATAGGCCATCTTGGTGGTGTAGTAGCGCTCCATGAACTGCGCCATTTCCATCAGGCAGGCACTGGCAGCGGCACGCCGGCTTTTGACGACAAAGCGGTCGTAGGACGGGATGGCAATCGCCGCAAGAATAGCGATGACCGCCACGACGATCATCAATTCGATCAAGGTGAAGCCGGTTTGAGTATTGCGAGACATGATGCTCTCTCTTGTGCAAGGGCGGTGCCGCACATGCGACACCGCATGAATCGAATCAGTTCTGGTCAACCAGCTCGCGCCAATTGATGCGTCCGGAAGCCTGATTGCCGGCCAGAATGTTCAGCGTCACCTGCCCACCGGCATAGGTACCGGAAAGGCCCACCAGCGAACCATCGTCCTTCATGTAGAAGTTGAATGCGCCAAGGCCGATACCTGCCGATACCGAGCTGACATAGCCCTCGCCATCCGGTGCGCCCGGAATGCGATCTGCCTGGCCATCGCCATCCAGATCGATATAGCCGGTCGTCATGCCGGTTTGCTTCGGGTTGGTACCCGTAAAGGCATCCAGCAGCAGCTGCGTGCCATCGGTGGCCGGGGTACAACCCGAAGACTCGCGCGGAATCAACGTGGTCACACCCATCGCCCTGCCCACCACCTCAGGCGCAGTAATGATGCGCTCGCCGGTATAGGTCGATGCCGGACTGCCGAGATCCAGATACCAGCCACGCATGCCGGCCGAAAGCTCGGAATGGCTCTCCAGCGCACGCACCTGCTTTCCGGCCACCGTACCGCTATACGGGAAGGTACGTGCCTGCAGCTGGCTGCGTCCACTGATGATGCCATTGTCATCAATCAGGCCATACAAGGTTTGCGTCTGCGGCGTTGCTCCGGTGGACGAGACCTTGTCCGAATCGGCCAGGAATTTGCCGGTACCGAAGCTGACGAAAAGCCGCCCGCTATCCGGTTCGCGTGCAATGGACATGCCACCGGTAATCGGCTGGCGCGTGCCGGAAGCATCGGTCGCCACAAACATCGGCTGCGGCGACCCCGCGGTGCCGTGGGACACCTTCCAGTTGGCCGTACTGGAATTGCTGATATCGATCTTCCAGACATTGCCCTGGATATCGCCACCATAGAGATAGTCCACAGTGCCGTTTTGGTCGATATCGGCGGCGGCCACGCTCATCATGGCGTTACCCGAACCACCCGCACTCTGCCCGAGTTTATGCACTGCCGAGGGCTTGCCACTGCTGTCCAGCTCGTAGATCAGCACCACCGCACGGCCAGTGCTGCTTTCCAGGCCATTGGGAACAATCACCAGCGGCTTGCCGGCATTATTGCCCTTGAGAACAAGCGGCTTGGCAAGAATATAGCCAGTATCCGCATCACCGTTGCCCGTTCTGTCCCACAGCACATTGCTGGCGGAGAATGCCGTCGGATTGGTGACATCCAGCGCAAACAGACCCTTGCCGCCCCGTCCCAGCGGCGCAACCAGGATATTCTTGCCGCCGCCGGTGGCGGTATCGGATACCGTCACCTCGCCATCGACAAAGAAGCGATGGGTATAGTTCGGATTGCTGAGTTCTGCCAGCGCGGAAAAATCGATGCCACGCGGCATGTAGGAGAACAGTGGTTTGCCATCCGTCGCGGAGGCGGCATGCAACATGCCGTCATTGGCACCGAAATACACCGTATTGCTGGCCGCCACATGGGTCGGCACCGAATTGATGATATCGCCAACCACCGTTGTGCGATTGCGCAGCGTGCCACCGTTCTGGGTTTCGAGACTTTGATCGCCACGGATATAGGCCAGATTCTGCGCAGCCGTCACAGGCGCTGCGCCACCTGTGCGCTCCAGCAGACTGCTGTTGTCCAACGCGGTCAAGGAGAGCGCAGCGGCCACGCCATTGGCACCACCGGCCTTGGAAGTGAAAATCGGCCGCCCCTTGAAGTTCAAGCTGGCATCCACCGAATTGGTGGCGAACGACCACAGAGGTGTCGCGCCGACGCTGCCGCTGCTGATGTCATACGCCTTGACATCGCCCAGCCACGTACCGGACTGATAACTGCCCTGGAACATCACGCTCCCCGCAGCGATTTGACGGCCACTGTCGCCCAAGCCACCACCTGCCCCGTTTTCGGCCGCAATGGCATCCAGCGCACGAGACAGCGCATCGGAGAACGCCTGTGCATCCGAAGCCACCACGAACTCGCCTCGGCTATTGACGGCCGCATGCCAAAGGTCATCGATACGAGGCCCAGCGCCATTGGTAATAGGATTGCTCCAGTTCATTGTCCCGGCACGGATTTCCGCCAAGGTGGCAGCCGTTGGAGGAACGGTGCCCTGCAAGCCGATGGAAACACCGAAGGTCACCATATGCTGCCATGTGGCCGGATTATTTGAGGTGGCGCTAATGTTGTTCGGAACTGATGGCCTCAAATCGTTTTTCCAAAAATGCATGGCGACATCGGCCAGGCTGTCTTCAACACCATCCATATATGGACGAGAGGCCGTGTAATTGGGCAACGAATTTGTGCCATCTGCATTGCCAACCCTGTAAGCCGCGGCAAACGTGGAAGACCCGCCCGGTCCATTCCAGTAACCATCGGTAGTCAGGATTGCGTAACTTCTGCGGCAGCTATATTCCTCCCCGCTGCCATTCTTGGTCCATACTGCACTATTGTCTTTGTAATAACCACCAATTCGATAAAGCGCTTGCCTGAGCGGTGTCCAGCCATTAGACACCTGCCCGTGGAGGCGATTGAACCAGTTTTGCTTGTTGGCGCCGCGGAACAACCCTTCATCATTGGTTACCGGAATCGGCATGATCGGCGCTGCTGTATAGGGGCTTGAAAGACCGTTATTGATGCTTTCATAGCCTACACGATAGTTCTCACCCAAGTTGTAAAATGCCTCGCTGGCTCCCGCCTTGGCCACACTCATGCGGAAACGATGAAACGAAAACCAGTTGATGAAGTTTTGCAACTGATTAGGCACTCCAGGAACGCCATCCACCCCTACCGGCTCAGTAACAGTTACGGCATTCCCCCAAACTGGTGCAAACCCGGGAGCATAGTTATCCGGCGTCCGCTCACCCCACAAATGCTCCGCATTATACCAGCGCGGATCCCAGCGGCCGTCGTTTCCTCCACCAATCCATTCGTAGCGCTTCCAAGCTTGAGCCTGAAAATCATATCTATAGCGATAATAATTTCCAAATCGATTCGGATTCAAGTTGGAGTTTTTCAAAACAAGAAACTGCGCACTAACTTTAAGTTGCTTTCTATTATAGTACTCATTCGTCTCCGACCAAAGCAGGCTCACCGTATAAGTCGGATTAGTGTTGTTCGGGTTCCACAAAACGGCATTGGCCGCAGTGCCAAGCGTCCAATAGCTACCATCGGCATTTCGCCAAGGCTTGTATTCCTTGGTAGGGTCATACCGGATGAGATTATGATGCATGTAAAGCACCTCATCATCCTGATAGGCCGCATATACAACGCCACCGCTATTAAAATTTCCCGCATAGTGTACGCCATCCGGCATCCCGAGATCCTGCATCGAACCGGAGTCATCCAGAATGAACATGATATTCGGCGGCACCGTGCCCGCATGCGTTTGCAGGGGGTGATCCGGGAAACTGGTGGCCGCATTGACTGCACCGGAAAGACCGGCCATGGCCAGGCCAAGGCATACGGAAAGCGTGGAAAATGCCGGGCGCGCCTTTGCTGCCTGCCGTGCATTGCCCGCATTGCGATTATGAGTGTTCATGGTCTTTCTCACTGTACTTTGTAGGCGGATTGCAAAATAACTTCCGCACCATTGGGCGAAACGGCTCTTGCCGTCACACGATATATTTGCGCGCTGCGCGGACACGGCGTGGCAACCCCGAGCTGGGTACCGCACGTATTGCTGGCCTCACCCATGTGCTCGACGATATAGGCAGCCGTCACGCCGTGATAATCACTACCCAGCGTAGCGGTGCGGACATTGCCACTGTTCCAGAAACCGCTGGCCTGCCAAACGGGTGCTGCATCCGGTTCTGGCCGGGCGCAAACGCCATTGTTGCAACCGCTGCCCGGCAAGGTTGGTCGGGTGGCGGCCAGCCATTCTCCGGCACGCAGTGCTGCTTCGGCACCATTGAAGGCCACGCTGCGTGCATACTCGGCACCTGCCATGCGCTCCTGCATGATGGAGCCTCGCATGCTGGCAAGCCCCAGCAGGGTAATCACCAGCAGCAGCAGCAGCACCACGACCAGCGCCACCCCCTGTTGTTGTTTGATATTCGCACTCATCTCATAGTACTCCTTCTCGGTTGCGCAACGCCGTGGTGGTCACCACTTCACGAGTCAAGGCATTTCCATCGGTACCCGCCACATCGGCGCCACGTTGTGCGCCTTCTTCGGCTCTGACCGTCAAGCGGACTTGCACCGCCACCACGCGCTTCCAATCACTTGCGCTCCAGCCGCTGTAGCTGGTTTGAAATGCGCTGTCGGTGTCACGCCGGAAGGCCAGCTGCATCGCCGATACACCCTCCGCTACTTCCGAGGTTGTCCCCGCACCGAATGCACCTGTCGCATTGGGGTATGCCACATTGCGATACAGCGAGCGTCCACCGCGGTTGTTGTCCTCCACCCACCATTGGTGGCGCGCCAGGCGCGCAACAAACGCTGCCGAGTTGCCACGGCTGGAGCAGCTGGCGCTCCATGTGCCCCCGGTCGGACGCAACAGACAATAGGGCGAGCCGGCGCTGTTGGCCAGATCGGCACTTGGTTTGAGATCGTTGCCCAGCTTGCTTGCAACATCGATCACGATGGCCGTGTCCGCATTGCAGGCCAGCAGTACATCACCTACCGCAAAGTTGTTGGCCGAGGCCACTTTCAGATTTCCGCCCGGCTCGACATGGCTGACCACGTTGGTGGTGTCGGCATTGGCCAGATACAGTTGCAACCTGTCTCCCGAAACTCCCACCCCTTGACTCAAGGTGCTGGTGGCCGGGTTGTTGCCGAGCAGCGATCCCAAGCCGCTGCAAGCGGTGCCGCCTGCCTCGCGGATATCACGCGACATCAACTCGAAAGAGGCACGGGCATTTTCCTGAATCCGCCCGACCGATTCGGTAGCGCCGTATACCCGGCTATTGGAAAGAAACATGCCGGCGGCGGCGGCCACCACGATGAGCCCGATCAGAAGGGCGATCATGAGCTCAATCAGGGTGAAGCCCTGTTGGCGGGATAGCGAGTGGCTGTTCAACATCTTCGTCCCCTTACAGCACGCTGGTGATTTCAAAGGTTTGGGTGGCACTGCCGCCCGTGCTGCGGCTTTCGTCCCAGCGCACGCCGACCGTGCATTGGGTGCTTCCAAACGTGGTGGAACCTGCCGTGCAGCTGATTCGCCCCTCGGCACTCGGCCCGACGGTCAACAGCAGATTGGACTTCCAGCCTTCCGTGGTATTGAGATCCGGCGATGGGTTGGCAGCACCGGCGCCCCAGGCGGAATTGAAAGTACCCGCTGCCGCACCGGCCTGGTTGGCACGCAGCATGTCAAGTGCGGTATAGGCCTGCATCACGGCCTGGCTGCGCTCGGCCGAGCTACCCGAGTTTTTCAGGGTGACGGCCTGCAAGGCAGCAATCCCGAGCAAGCCGATTGCCAGCACCAGAACGGCGATCAGGACTTCGATCAAACCCACGCCACGTTGCTGATACGGGCTGGAATGGATGCGATGAATTCTCATGTGATTTCCCATGGCTCAGTTGTTCCCCGGGGCAGTGCAGCTGGCATTGCTTGTGCGGCTTGCACTGACTCGCCCCATGCTGATACTGATGTTGCGTGCGTTTTCACCATCCAGATCGGCGGCGCACACCGCGATGACGCCCTCCTGCTTGGGCGAGCTGCTGCTGCCCATGCGAACGAAACCATCGGCCTGATACCAGATTTTGTTGTCGCTGCCGACATTACTGCTGGCAGCAAAGGCAAGGCCATCCCGCCCCAAGCGAAGATCGCGCAGCACATTGCTGTTGCCGTTCTTTTTGGCAATCAAGACGATGCGCCCCCAGTCAGTTCCCGAGCAGGTGCTGCCATCGGTGGACGGGCAAAGTTCGACCCGACCGTTGCTGCTGATCGCTTCCACGCGCGCCATTTGCAGGGCGGCGTTGAGCTCGTTGGCAGCGGATGTCAGACGACTGCGCATCTGCATTTGACGGAAACTCGGCGCTGCCAGCGAGATAATGATGGCCAGAACAGCAATGGTGACCAGCAGTTCCAGCAAACTGAAACCTTGCTGGATGGTTCGATGCGGGGCGGGGAGTCGGGTAGGCAACATGGCGAGACCTCAGGAGTTGCGCTGAAGCTTAGTCCTGTACTGCCGATATCGGCCAAGAGACTGACAAGTGGCCGAACTGATGGCAGGAACGGGGGCAGCACCAGCCAGGGTCAGCAACCTGCACGCAGGTGCACCCATGCCCTACACTTGCACCCCCTTGTTCCGGTATGCCGCCATGGCCTCCAGCTTTTTCGCCCTGTTCGATGATATTGCCTCGCTGCTCGACGACATCGCGGCAATGACCAAACTCGCCACCAAGAAAACTGCCGGGGTGCTGGGCGATGATCTGGCTTTGAACGCGCATCAGGTGGCCGGGGTGGATGCCAGCCGCGAGCTGCCGGTGGTATGGGCGGTGGCCAAAGGCTCGGTGGTCAACAAGGCCATTCTGGTGCCGGCGGCTCTTGCCATCGCCGCTTTCGAGCGCTGGCTGCACGGGCAGGGGTTCACGCTGCCGCTCATCACCCTGCTGCTGATGGTCGGTGGTGCCTTCCTGTGCTTTGAAGGGGTGGAAAAACTCGCGCACAAACTATTCCACGGCAAGGAAGCCGAGGCGCACCAGAAAGAACACGTCGCGGCGGTGGCCGACGAAGCGGTGGATTTGGTGGCGCTTGAGCGCGACAAGGTCAAGGGTGCAATCCGCACCGACTTCATTCTCTCGGCGGAAATCATCGTGATTTCGCTCGGCACCGTGGCCGGAGCGCCATTCATGAAGCAACTGGGCGTTCTGATCGCCATTTCCGCCATCATGACGGTCGGCGTTTACGGCCTTGTCGGGCTGATCGTAAAGCTCGACGACCTCGGCCTCAAACTCACCGATCACGGCCGCCGCCGTGAAGGCGCTGCCGCTGCCCTTGGCCGTGCCATCCTGATCGGTGCGCCGTGGCTGATGAAGTTCCTCTCGGTCGCCGGTACTGCGGCGATGTTCCTCGTCGGCGGTGGCATCCTCGTGCACGGCCTGCCGTTCCTGCACCATTTCTCCGAATCGCTGGCACAAATGCCGCCGGGCTGGCTGTGGACTTCACTGCTTTCGGCCATCACCGGCATCGTCGCCGGCGCCCTGATTTTGGGGGTAGTGAAGGCGGTCGGCCGGTTGAAAAAGGCCGCCTGAAGTTGCCGGGAGGGAGGCGGACGCCCCTCTCCTTGACACAGCTTTCCACAGCTCAGCCATGACCAGGCACAAGTCAGCCTCTTCGGCAAGCAGGAATGGGGCCGATTTTCCCGTGCGCCAATGTTTTGTGCAGTACGCTGACGGGCACTTTGGCAGGCAAGCGCATTGGCTTGTTTGCCGCCTTTCGCATCTGCATGCTGCTTTGCCAAGGCGGTAAAATCCCGCCGATGTCCAAGCCCAGCCCCCTTCTACCTGCCTCCCACCATGCCCGCGCGTGGTGGCGTACCCCCGGCACTTCGTCCGGCCTCGCCCTTGCCATTGCCCGCACCGCACTGCTGCACGCGGGCAGCTTGCTGGTGGTGGCCGCCGACAATCATCAGGCACACCAGCTTGAAGCCGATTTGCGCACCTTGCTGGCGAGCGCCCCCGAGGCACCGCCGATTCTGCCGTTCCCGGACTGGGAAACACTGCCCTACGACAATTTCAGTCCGCATCCGGACATCGTGTCGCAGCGCCTTGCCACCTTGCACCAGCTGCCGACGCAGAAAAAAGCGCTGGTGATCGTGCCGGTGCAGACCCTGTTGCAGCGGCTGGCACCGTTTGCCCACGTCAGTGGCGGCAGCTTCGATTATCGCGTGGCACATGCCCTCGATCTGGAAGCGGAAAAGCGCCGCCTGGAAGCTGCCGGTTACCGCCATGTGCCACAGGTGATGGACCCGGGCGATTTCAGCGTGCGCGGCGGCCTGCTCGATGTGTACCCGATGGGCACGCACACCCCGTATCGCATCGAACTGTTCGATACCGAGATCGACACCATCCGCAGTTTCGACCCGGATACCCAGCGCAGTGCCG
>JBHADJ010000083.1:0-8183 GCA_041855065.1 Lysobacter sp. | reverse complement strand
CAGCTTGCTGCGGATGCCGTTGATGAAGCCCTGCACCATCTCCATGCCCACTTGCAGCATGCGGGCAGGCCAGCCGGACAACAGAGTGACGATGCTGCCCCATAGCGTGCTGAAAAACCCGGTAATCGCCCCCCAATGCCGGACAAGCAAGCCCATCGGCGACCAGTTGAACACCTGCACCAGCACGCGGAACAGGCCGCCCAAGAGGGTCATGGTCAGGCGGATACCAGCGCCGGCCACGGTGCCGAGGGCATAGCCCAGCGCCTTGCCGGCATTGCTGGCAGTGGTCAGGGTTTCGGCGCTGGCATCGAGCGGGGTGAGGAAGTCCTTGAGCCAGCCAATGGCCTTGCCGATGGCATCCCCGATCATCGTGAACACGGGCATCAGCGGCTCGAGCGCAAACATCACCGCCTCCTTGACCGGGGCAAAGCCTTCCAGAAAGCCCTCGAACAGCCCGCCGAGGAACGCCTTGATCGGCTGCCAGTACTTCCACACCAGGAGCGCCACGGCGGCAATCAGCGCCACCACCAAGGCCACCGGCGCGCCGATGCTGCCCGCCAGCGCGGCGATGCCCGCGCCCACCGCCTTCACCCCGGCCAGCAGCGGGGCAAAGGCTTTCATCGCCACCGCGCCCAGCCCGGCCAGCCCCTTGCCGCCGGTGAGGATGGCAAAGCCCTTCACAATCTGCCCCAGCGCCATCGCCGCAAAGCCACCCACGGTGAGCAGCGCGCCAATGGCAGCGATGACGGCACCGGCGGCAATCGCCAGCTTGGCCAAGCCACCGGCAATCTTGGGATTGGCTTCCGCCCAAGCCACGGCCTTTTCCAGCCAGCCACCGACCTTCTCGCTGATGGCGACAATCTGCGGCAGCAGCACACTGCCGACGGTAATCGCCAGCGCTGCGCCCTTGTTCTTGAGCAATTGCAGCGCATTGGCAGTGGTGGCCGCGCGGGATTGGTATTCCTTGCCCATGCTGCCGGCGTACTGGTTGGCATCGCTCACCTTGGCCAAGTTCTCGCGCAACAGCTCAAGATTGGTCAACAGCGGGGCAATCGCGCCCACCGACTCGCGGCCAAACAGCTGCGTCAGGGTGGCGGCCTGGGCTTCTTGCGGCAGCTTCTTCAGCGCCTCCAGCACGGTGAGGATGGCCGAGGGAGCGTCCTTCTGCATCGCTGCGGCCATCTGCCGCGCATCCAGCCCCAAGGCCTGCAAGGCCTCGCGCTGGCGCTTGGCGGCGGCATCGCCAGCCGAGAGGGTCAGCAGCATGTTCTTGATGCCGGTGGCCGAGACTTCTGATTCAATGCCCATCCCCGCCACGGTGGCACCGAGCGCGGCCAGTGGGCCGGATTGCAGCCCGGCCACTTCGCCCAGCGCGCCGATGCGGTTCACCACCTCGCTGATTTTCTGCACGCTGGCAGGCCCGGTGTTGCCGAGGTAGTTGATGCGGTCGGCCAGCTCCACCACCTGCGCTTGGTTCATGCGGAAGGCGGTGCGCCATGTCGCCATCGTCTGCCCGGATTCTTCCGCCGTGCTGTCGAAGGCCACGCCCATCTGCACCGCATCGCGGGCAAACTGGCGCAGGTCTTCACGGGCAATCCCGGCCTGGCCTGCGGCAGCGACGATCTGCGCAATCTCGCTCGCGGCCATCGGCAGCTCCATGCTGAGGGCGCGAATATCACGCTCCATCTGCCGGAACTGCTCGGGCGTGTCGAAGTCCACCACCTTGCGCACGTCGGCCATCGCCGATTCAAAGCCGATTGCCTCGCGGGCGGGGGCGAGTGCGCCCGTCGCGATGCGCTGCCCGGCGTAGATCGCACCCACGCCATGCCCCATCGCCACCATGCCGCCGTGGTGCATCTTGCTGCCCCATTCTTTTTGCGCCTTCAGCCGGGCTTGGGTTTTGCCCAAGGCGTCCAGCTTCTGCCGCTGCTGCTCGATGCTGGCATTGGCGGCGCTGATATCGCTGCGCAGACGCTTTTCGTGCTCGGCCAAATTGCGGGTCTGGATGCCTGCGCCTTCCAGGCTGGTACGCATCTGCTGCAACTTCTCGCGCTGCTTTTCCTTGGCTGCCGTAAGTGATTTGGCCTGCTCTTTCAGCTTGCGCAAGGCGGCTTCATAGGTCTTGCTCTGATAGCCCTCGGCTTTTTGGGTGTGGGCAAGGTCACGGATTTTTTGCCGGGTTTCGTCCAGTTTTTGGCTGGTATCGCCCAGTGCCTTTTTCATCGCCCTGAACGTGCCGATACTTTCCTGCGTCTTTTCCAGCTGCCGTAGTGCAGCTTGGCTATTTTTCAAGCTGTCGCGGAGTTCACGCGAGGCATGGTTCGCCTTTTTGAACGGCGCACTGAGCTTGTCGATGGCCGAAAGAACAACTTGAATCGAAAGGGCGTTAGCCATGAGCGCATGCCCCCTCGATGGTGGCGTTGGTTATGAGGGGATGCGCCTGTCCAGCCAGCGGTTGTAGCGCTCGTATTGCGCATCGCTCATTTTCCCCACCGGAATGGCCAAGAGCTCGTCCAGCGGAATATGGTCGATGTTTTGCTCGATATGGCGCATATAGCGGTTGAACTGCTTGCGGGTCATGTCCTCGACAGGAACATCCAGCAAGCTTTCCGGGCGCTCGGGAATGTAGGTGCTCGCTGGCGTGTCGCTGCCGCGTGGCGACCCTTCCGCCCACCGGGACAGCCCCAGCAGCGCCGAGCTGATCACGCTGCCCACGCCCAGCGAAAAGCCCCCGATGAGGAAGAGCAAGACGGCACCAAACGCGATGAGAATCAGGATTTCCATGGGCGAAATATAGCATCGGTGCAGGCCGGTTCAGGGGTGTGCCCAGCCTCGCGCGCGGGGGTGCCCCGGCCAAGCGGCCGGGGCTGTCGGGTCGGGGCTTACGCTTGCGCGCGGGCCTTGCCGGGGCGCTTCTTGCGCTTGCGTTTGCCGGGGCGCTTGCCCAGCGGCACCGGCTGATACAGGGCGTCGAAGTCGTCCCCGCCGTAGGCCGTCGCCATGCCGGGGAGGCCGATGGCGTCGGCGATGGCATCCCAGCCCGCGCCGATCGGCTTGAGTGTCAGGAGCCCGCCCAGTTGCTGCTGCGCCAGCTCGGCCACCGCGGCGATGTTTCTGGGATTGCATTCAATGTCTCTGGCGGCCAGCGAACCGATGGCATCCAGTGCGTAGTACACATGCCACAGGAGTCGCAGGTCATCTTCCTCGAAGATGGCGGTCAGTTCGTGGCTCATTGCGCACCCCCTTGCACGGTGCGCGGCAGGGTGTGGGCGCGGCGGGTGAGATCGAGCAGTTCGCCCACTGTCAGGCGGGTGATGTCGCGGCCTTCGAGGGCGGCGGTCAGCCAGGCCAGTTGCCGCACCGGCAGCTGCGGGATGCGGGCGAGGGCCTTCAGGGTGCTGAAAAGATCATGGGTGGCGCCGTCGTCATTGGCGGCGGGGTGGGGTTGGGTGTTCATGTTGGACTCCGTGTGTTGATGGAGTCCGCCACGCTCAACGCCAATTGAGGTGGCGGACAGTGCGGGTTGGCGTACCGGCCACACGGAACCGGCGAGCCTTGCGGCTCCCGCGCACTGCCCGCCATGGAAGCGGCAGGTGCGCCCGGCGTGGATGCCGGGCAGAAAGAAAGCGCCGAGCATCGGACGATGGGCGCTGTTTGCGCCGTGTAGTGCGGGACGCCAATCCCGGCACGCGAATGTGCGCGTGCGGTAAGGATGGTGCCCAAGATCGGGGCAGGTGTCAAGGGGTGGCATTGTGTGCGGGAATCCCGTATAGTTTGCCCATGTTGATGATTACCGAAACCGCCACCTTTGCCCGTCAAGCGGATGTCATTTGGGACGCCGAAGAGCGCTTGGAGTTTTTCACATGGCTGTCGCTGAATCCGCAGGCGGGTGATGTGGTGCCGGGCACCGGCGGGGCGCGCAAGGTGCGCTGGAGCCGTCCCGGCATGGGCAAGCGCGGCGGGGTTCGGGTGATTTATTTCCACCAGGCCGAAGATGGCTCGTTGTTGATGGTGATGATGTACGCCAAGAGCGACCGCGAGAACGTGACTTCCGGCCAAATTGAGAGGGCGATGTGAGATGAGCAAGAAACTGGATATTGAAGCGGTGGCTCGGGCCATTGAGGCGGATGCGGGCGAGGCGTTGCCGGATATCCGGCAGGCGCTCCATGAGGCGCAGGCCATCATGGACGGGCAGGCGGCGGGGCGGGTGACGACCCCGGCGCAACTGTTGCTGCGGCAGGCGCGAGCCACGCTGGGGCTTTCGCAGGCCGATTTTGCGGCACGGATTGATACGCCCGCCGGGACGCTGCGCGATTGGGAGCAAGGCCGGTTCACCCCGCCGGGGGCGGTGCTGTGCTTGCTTCGTCTACTGGTGGCGCATCCGGGGCTTGGGGATGAATTGGGGCAGCAAGTGGCGTAATACTGCTGCACAGCATCGCCAAGGCGCTGGGCTTGAAGCTGGCGCTGGTGCCTGTGCGGGGTTGATTGCGGGGTGCCGAGGCCGGGGTTTACCCGGCCTCGCTGCGTTCGCGGGCGCGCTCGCGCCATTGCATGAGTTCGACGAGCGTCATGCCGTCCATCGCCTGCGGTGGCCAGTGGAAGATGCAGGCGATGTCGGCATAGGCGTCTTCTACGGCGCGTGGGACGGTGATGGGGCCGGCTCCTGCGGGGCGAAAAAACCGGCGACTTTCCCGGCGATTTCCATCAAGTCCGGCAGGGCGAGGTTGCCCACGTCGGCGGTGGTGAGGGTGGGGGTGGTGATGCGCGGCAGGAGGGTGTGCAGTTCGGCCACGTCCAGGCGGAGCAGGTCGTAGAGCGCGATGCCGCGCAGCTCGCCGGCGCGGGGTTCGCGCAGGGTGATGGTCTCGATACGCTGCTCACCGCGCACGAGTGGGGTTTTAAGCGGGACGGTGACGCTGCCGGGCGTGGCCGGTGCGGTCGGGATGTCGGTTTTGCTCATGGGGGGCTCCGGTAGATCAATCAAGGTTGTACTGCTCGCGCAGGCGCTGCATGTCGTGGCGCAGGATTTACACGCCGATGGCGCGGCGTTGTTCGGCAAGTCGGTCGATGCCGCCGATGGTTTCGATCATGTTCACGAGGTCGATTTCGATTTCCACCGTGCCGTTGATGGTGAGCTTGTAGTAGCTGACGGCGGTTTTGACGGCGAACTCGGTATCGTCACCGGCCTTGGCGTTGCCCATGTCGATTTCGCTGTGACGCCCCCGGACGACGATTTCGACGGCATCGACGCCGCCGGTATCGTCGCGCTGGTAGGCACCGGCAAAGCGCAGCAGGACACCGTCGTGGCGGGTCAGGCCGTATTGGCGCAGGATGCTGCGCATCAGGCCGCCGTATTTGTGTTCCAGCTCGATGGCTTCTTGGCCGTTGTCGATCTTGACCGGGCCGGACATGCCGCCGCCGCGGTAGTCCTCCATCGAGCGGGTGAGGGTGGGCAGCTTCACTTCGGTGACTTGGCCAAGATAGCTTTCGCCATCGCCAAAGACGTTGAGGTTTTTCAGTTTGCGGGGCAGTGCCATGGGTCAGTCTCCTTAGCTGTTGACGCGGGCGGCGAACTCGGCCAGATAGCGGCTGGTGATGCGCTGGCGCAGGGTGAGCGATTCCAGCGGCGGGACGGGGGTGTAGTCGTAGTCGATGTAGAGCTTGCCGCCGGCAAGGGTGGCTTCGCTGTTGGCTTCTTCGTCGTACCAGGCTTGGCCGTCGATGATGTAGCCCAGGGCCTTGAGCTCGCGGAACTTGGCGTTGATGGTTTCGAGGATGTCCTTGATGAGGCTCGGGTGCATGGGTTTGTCAACCGCCCAGGACAGTCCTTCGGCAATGGTGTCGGCCAGCACTTGTCCGGTGCGCACGGCGCTCTCGAAGGCGAACAGCGGGTCATCCGAACAGGTGCGGCTGCCCCAGAAGCGGAAGCCGTTGTGGCGAACCAAGGTGGTGACTTCGTTTTCGTTGAGATAGCCGGCGTCGGTGGCCGGGTCTTGCAGGTCAAAGTGAATGTCGCGGCTGATGCCGGTGATGCCGTTGATCTCGACGTTGGAGAGGGTCTTGTGCCAGCCCATCTCAGAGTCGATACGGGCGCGCACGCCGATGGCACGGGCAGTGGCATAGGCCGCTTCGGTGGCCTTGCTGGTGGTGTTGAAGGCCAGCGCATCGGGCCAGATCACCATCAGTTCGCGGTCGCCAAAGTTCTCGCGGTATTCCACCGCGTCCTCTTTGTTGGCGCTGGTGCCGGCGCTGACATAGGCCATGCCGCGCAGCTTCTTGGCCACCACTGCCAAGGCCGCTGCCACGGGCTGGGTATCGGTGCCGGGGGCGGCCAGGATGCGCGGTTTCACGCCGAGTTGGGCTTCTGCCGCCAACAGGGCTTGCAGGCCGGTGTATTGACCGTTTTGCGTGCTGCCAATCACGTTGCTGGTGGTGGTGCCATCATCGCTGCCGGCCTCGACTCGCACCACCACTACCATGGCGTTGGTTTGGTCATGGATAGCTTGCAAGGTAGGGCGCAAGGTGCCGGTATTGCCGGCTTTGCCGATGGCATCGGCAAGCTTGGTCAGCAAGACGGGCTTGTTGAGCGGGAAAGCGCTGGCATCGGCCGCGGGACCGGTGCAGACCACGCCGATCACGGCGGTGGATACGGTGCGCATGGGGCGCGGGCCATCGTTGACTTCAACGACGCGCACGCCGTGGTGGTAACTGGACATGAGAGGCTCCTGTCAGTGGGGGGTGAGCGGAATGCGCAGGCGTGCCTGCGCGCGATTGGGGAGGTCGCGGCGGGTGCCCTCGATCTCGATTTGGTATTGGCCAAGATCCAGCAGGATGAGCGTGACGCGGGTCAGTGCCAGGCGCGGCTCCCAGCGCTGCAATGCGGTAGCCGCTGCCCCATACAGGCGCACGGTGTTGGCCCCGTTGCCGGGGGCATCAATCAAAAATGGCAATTGACTGCCGTAGTCGCGCCGCATCACACGACTGCCAAGCGGCGTGGTGAGGATGTCGGCAATGGATTGCGCAAGGTGCACATCGCCATCGATGGCGCGTCCGGTGGCTGCCGACATGCCCCTCATTGCGGTGCTCCGCTAACTGCGCTACCGGCTTGTACGCCGGTATGCTTGTGCCCTTTGAGGCTTTTGCCCCCGCCAATCACATCGGTCTGCGCGGTCAGGGTTTTGCTGACGCTGACATTGCCATCAATGGTGACGTCGCCCGTCAAGGTGATGCCGCCATCGGCCGTGACTGCCGCCGTGCCACCGCTGGGCAGGGTGGCCTTGAGCGCATGGGTTTGGTGGTCGTACTCGATGCGGGCGCCGTCTTTGTACTCGGTGACGTGCTTGTTGTCAGCCTGCTCCGGGGCCGCATGGGCGGTGGAGTACAGCCCGCGCAGCACCACCGCATTGTGCATATCGCCACCGGGGCACAGCACGATGACTTGCTCGCCCACAGTCGGTGCAGACCAGTCCCGTGTTTCGCCGGCACGCGGTACGAGCCACGGCAGCCAATCGGTGGTGATGTCGCCAGTTTCCACCCGGCACAGGCCCTGTCCCGGATCAACGGCACTGACCTGTCCGAGCTGGATCAGGTTGTTGAGTTGGCGCGGGGTATCGGTGGCGGTATCCATGCCGCCATCGTGCCAATGCGCCTCAGTGGGCTCCACTGCATCCGCATGTCGGAGATGCGCCTACTTAATGCCCAATTGCGATCCAGCTGCAGCCATACCATTCATGATGCCATGCCGACTGATGCACATGCTGGACAAACAGCACGAACCCGCTCGCATCTTTTGATTGCAGCTGAGCAATGGCATCCGATGTTGTGCGACCCGATGGGTTGATATCGGTGATGCTGACGACAAAGCATCCATTCGGGAATGCCGTCGGAAATTGGATTTTGGATCGACTGCCTTCCACCGTCGTGTTCCCGCCTGCCGCGAGCTGCTGGCCGTTGAGTAATCCGCCATTGGGTGGTGATGTCGGTGGGCTTGTCGCTGGCACTGTGTAGATGCCCCATTGGATGATCAACCCGCCCGGCAATTTTGCCCAGCCGGTTTCTTCATGCAGATGGCCTGGGTCAAGTGCTGCAGCCAAGCCGGTGACGTTGGCAATGGCGTGGGTGTGGCTGCTGGCCGCTTTGCCATCCAGCGCTGCTTGCAGGCCGGTGACGTTGGCAATGGCGTG